>NZ_JAUSLW010000089.1 GCF_030645195.1 Phenylobacterium sp.
ATAGAGGGCCGCGACGCCGCTGGCGCCGCCGACCGCGGAGGCTTCGATGGGCTTGCCCGTCAGGGTGACGGCGCCGGCCGCATAGCCCGCGCCGAGCGCGGCCATGATGGCGTTCTTCTCAGCCACCGAGCCGGGCTTGGAGGGATCGAAGACCACCCCGAGAACCGCCTTGCCCGTGGGTCCGCCCTCCAGGAAGGTCAGGGCCCGGCCGGCCACGGCCAGGTCCTTGGCCGGATCGGCGTGGCCGACCACTGGCGCCACCAGCACGAGCGTCATCGCTCCTGCGGCCAGCAGTCTCTTGTGGTGTCGCAACATCGTTTTCCCCTCGCCCCTTTGGGCTGAACGGGAACAGGGGATAGCAAGTTAGCCCAATTTTCGTAGTGAAGGCCCCGGTCGGCGCAGGGCTTGTTAGGATATGTCGGACGCTTTCTTTGCTGAAGTCCGAACAACTCAATTGAGCGCAAACCCACTTATCGCGGCACTACTTTACATTTCACAAGAAAGCCGCCGCTCAGGTCTCTTTGATCAGAGGGCGGCGAGCCCCAGTTCCATCATTTTCATTGCGAAGCAGCGGTCTTGATCCGGGATCGCCATTGGCCCTACCGCGGTATGGCCAAGGTTCGAATCTGCCTTCGCCCCACATCTCTACTTTTGCGGACGGGGTGGCGCGGTCGCGCGTTTGGGACGTTTTGTCGTGATCTTAACGTACTGAAAACACGAGACTATCCCCACATTGAGTGTAATTTCTAGAGGATCGGGAATGTTCACCGCGACCTGATTCGGAGCGCCGGCCGACGCGGCCCATCGCCGGGCCGCCCATCGCCTTCAGAAAACTTGCGCGGGACCCGAGTTAATCCCCAATGCCCTAGTGGGGAATTTGCGCCACACAGGCCTCGCACAAGGGGCGACCTCATGGGTTCCGAATTCTGGCTGTTCGTCGCTGTGGGCTTCGCCGCCCAACTCGTCGACGGCGCCCTGGGCATGGCCTATGGGGTGATCTGCTCCACCGTCCTGCTGACCCTGGGGGTCAGCCCCGCCAACGCCTCGGCTAGCGTCCACGCCGCCAAGGTGTTCACCGGGGCGGCCTCGGCCATCAGCCACATCTACCACCGCAACATCGGCTGGCGGCTGCTGCTGCTGCTGTCGGCCGGCGGGGTGCTGGGCGGGGTGGCCGGCACCTACCTGCTCACCTCCATCGATGGGAAGGTGATCAAGCCCTATGTGGTGGCCTGGCTGGGGCTGATGGGCCTGGTGATCCTCTACCGCGCCTGGAAGCAGGCCCGGCCCAAGCTGTTCTCCTGGCGCCTGCCCTTCCCGCTCGGCCTCACCGGCGGCTTCTTCGACGCCGTGGGCGGCGGCGGCTGGGGGCCGGTGGTCACCTCAACCCTGATGGGCGGCGGCGCCGACCCTCGACAGGCGATCGGCACCACCAACGCCGCGGAGTTCTTCATGTCCGTGGCCGTCTCGGCGGCCTTCATCACCGCGCTCGTCACCGGCCACTGGGAGACGACGGGCCTGACCGACCACCTCTGGTCGGTGGTGGGCCTGATCGCCGGCGGGGTGGTGGCCGCCCCCGTCGCCGGCTGGGCCACCAAGGTCCTGCCCCACAGGGCCCTGACCTGGCTCGTCGGATCCCTGGTGACCGGCCTCTCCCTCTGGCAGGCCTGGGCGCTGTTCGCCTAGGGGGTAAGGGCCGTCAGACGGTCCCAGTCTGGACCATGGCCCAGATGACCCGGCCGAGCGCGCCGAACAGCAGGACGGCGGCGGCCAGCGCCTGGATCATGAAGCCCGCCTCCCGCTTGCCCGGATCGGCCACGTAGCCCAGGGCGTAGACGATGCGTCCGACGATCCAGACCACACCCACGGCGGCGGCGATGCGGTCGTCCCAGTAGATGGCGAACAACCACAGGCCGGCCAGGAAGATCGGCAGCCACTCCAGGGTGTTGTAGTGGACCCGGATGTTGCGCTCCAGGTGGGCGTCGCCGTGCATGGCCGGCGCGGCGATGCCGGAAACTTGACGGGCTTTTCCCACCCGCAGTCCCATCCAGACATAGACGAGCAGGGCCGCGATGGTGACGATGGCGACTTCGTAGTGCGGTTGCATGATTTCCCCCGAAATACCTCTGGCCCAGGTCGTGGCCGGTTCGCGTCAGGGTGACACGCGTCGGGCCGTGCGGGAACCATCCCCCAGGCTCGCGGTGTTTTAGTCCGTCGACGGAGACTTTGGAGGTCTCGATGCCGTTCGAATCCGCCGCTATCAGCGATATCCGCTACGACGAGGACCGCTCCAAGCTGTTCGTCCGGTTTCACGATGGGGACGAGTATGTCTATGTCGGCGTGCCCGGCGAGGTGCACCGCAGCTTCATCGACGCCGATTCCAAGGGCCAGTTCTTCGCCTACGAAATCCGCGACCAGTACCCCTACAACAAGATCCAGGCCTGACCGGGCCTCAGTTCGCCGCGGCGAGCATCTGGCGCAGACGGTCGCGCTGAATCTTTCCCATGGCGTTGCGTGGAACCTGCGCCACTCGCAGCAGCCGCGCCTGCCGCCCGAGCGACCGCTCGAAGACCAGGGTCAGGGGCGCCAGGTCGAGGCCGTCGGCGGCCACATAGGCCAGGTGGGGGGCGTCCAGGCCGTCAGCGTCGGGGGCTAGGAAGGCCGCGGCGTCGCAGACCCCCTCCACCGCCAGGACCAGGGCCTCCAGTCGCGAGGCGAGGAACTTCGCGCCGCCGACGTTCATCAGGTCATTGGTCCGCCCCACCACCCGCAGCAGGCCGCGGTCGTCGATCATCCCCAGGTCGCCCGGCCAGAACCACCCGTCGCGGAACATCTGCGCGGTGGCTTCGGGGTCGTCCATGTAGCCGCCCGCCAGGCCCGATCCGCCAATGCGGATTTCCCCCATCTGGCCGGGGGGCAGGACCTCGCCGTCCGGCCCCACGATCTGCACCTCCGCCCAGGGGCAGACGAAGCCCGCGGCGTCCTCCGCGCCCTCCATGTCGGTCAGCCGGCCCAGCGCCGTGGCCCCGGCCTCAGTGGACCCGTAGTTGACGACGATGTTTCCGCTCAACCGGACGCGGGTCTCCTCGGCCAGGGCCTTGGAGATCGATCCGCCGATCACGCCGACGATCAGATCGGGCATGGGGGCGAAGTCGTCGGGCAGGGCCCGCAGCAGGGTCTGGAGATGATGCGGCGCCAGGCGGATCAGATTGAGGTCCAGGGCGCCCAGGGCCCCGGCCCAGCCCGTCCCGGGCCCAGGGTGGCACATGGTCCCCCCCTGGGCCCAGCAGAGCAGGCTGGTCTTCAGGCCGCCGATGGACCCGGCGCCCACCGTGGCGGCCGCCCGCAACCGCGGCCGGACATAGAGCTGATTGAACAGCAGGGCGCCGGTCTGGACGTCGATCACCTCCCGCGTCAGCAGGATCTTCTTGGGCGAGCCGGTGGTGCCGGAGGTGACGATGATGCGGCAGGGATCGTCCTTGCCCCGCCGCCGGCGCCGGGCCGAGCTGGGCGGGTAGGCCCACAGGGCGTCGATCCAGGCCTGGTCGATCCGGTGGGTGGGAACCTTCAAGGGCCCCTCGGGCAGGACACTGGCGAACAGCACCTGGGGCTCCAGCAGGGCCACATCGCGGGGAATGTCGCCCACCGCGGCGCTGGAAGCGCTCACCAGGCCGCTCTGCTCCAGGGCGAAGGTCAGCACCCAGTGCAGGTAGGGGTGGGGTGTGCTGAGCAGGGCCCGGGCGTCCAGGGGCAGGTCCAGGGTGGCGAGCCAGGCCGCGCAACGCCCGATGTCGGCGGCCATGCGGCCGAAGGTGAAGCTGTCCTCGCCATGGACCAGGGCCACGCCATCGGGCTGTTGCCCGGCCTGATAGGAGATAAGCTGTTCGAACATGCAGAGGCTCAACGCGCGGCGGCGCAGGTCGGAAAGAAAAGCGCCCGCGTCCTGGTGGGAAGCGGGCGTCGGGTCGTCTGGGAGCCGTGAGGCGCTCGCCTATTTCCGCTTCTGCTTGCGGGCGGCGTAGCGGAGGTCTCGGGCTTCCTTCTGCTTGGCGCGCAGATCCAGGTCCCGGGCTTCCTGGGTGATGGCCTCGTCCTCCAGCCGCAGGCGCTCGGCCTCGGCGGCGGCGGCGCGCTTGGTCTCACGCTCGGCGTTGCGGGCGGCGCGGACGGCCTCCAGCTCGGCGGCCTCGGCCTTCTTGCGCGCCTCGATATTGGGATCGATGACGGAGGGCTTGGGCTTGAAGCGTTCCAGCAGCGCCTTCTTGGCCGCGGCGGAGGTCGCCTGGCGGTCGGCGTGCTTCATGCCTTTGGGTTCGAACATGCGGTCTCAAAGTTCCAATTCAGGGCCCGGTTCCGGTTCGCCGTCCCCTCCCCCGGTGGGGAGGGACGCCGGGCCTGCGGGATCGTTCGAATTTCTGGAGCGGGCGAAGAGATTCGAACTCTCGACCCCAACCTTGGCAAGGTTGTGCTCTACCACTGAGCTACGCCCGCACTCCGTGAAACCGATCCCCGTGAGGAAAGGCCCCGAAATTCGAGAGCGGGCTTATGGCAGAGGGTCCGGGGCTTGGCAAGCGGGGCTGGCCTCTATTGGCGTCTTTCTCAACCCATGAAGCGCGGCGCCTTGAGCCGGCGCTTGTTCACATGGTCCTTGGGAGCCTCGTTTTCGATCTCCGGCGGGAACTCGCCCTTGAAGTAGTAGCGCTGCCAGGCCGCCCTGGTGGCCTCCGGATCGAGCTGGAAGATCTTCTTGTTGAACTCCGCCCGATGCTTCTCCCAGACGTCGTACTGGTCGCGCAGTTCCGGATTTCGGGACATCGACTTGATCACCGGCTGGACCTCCGCGATCACCTTGTCCTGGGTGAGCGTGATGAAGCAGAAGGGCTCGCCCTTCTCGAACCGCACCACGCCGGGCCGGGTGAAGATCCAGTTCATCGTGAAGGGGAAGGGCAGCCAGTCGGTCTCCACCAGGCCGGCCAGGGGCTGGATGCCGTCCTTGACGTGGTTGGGCGGTCCCTGGGCGATCATCGACCAGCCCGGCGGCGTGCGGAACAGGTAGCCGGGATGGAAGGTGACGACGCCATGGCTGAAGTGGCTCTTGGCGAAGTTGTGGAAGTCCGGGTGCGGGTGGTCGGTCTTGAGCTTGATGTCCTCCTGCCGCAGGCCGCCGTTCCATTCGGCGGTGAAGGCCATGGGACAGAGAATCTCCCAGCCGGTGGTGTTGGCCATGGCCAGCGGCAGGCACCGGTAGGGGTGACGCTCGGCGAAGTGATCCATCCAGGCCCGCTGCGGGCGGCCCGGCACGATTTCCGGCGGGCGCTCGGCGGTGGGGTAGCACTCAAGTTCCATGGCGGGCTCTCAACGCAAGTGACCAGGGTTCTGGTCTAGCCAGCCTGTCGCGCCCGCGTCCAGTTCGCTAATCAGGTCACATGCTGACTCGCCCCGACCTGATCGCCTTTTTCGACGCCCACGGGATCGACCACGCCACCACCGAGCACGAGGCGGTGTTCCGGGTCGGCGAGGGCGAGGCGGTCAAGCACGGCATCGAAGGCGCCCACAGCAAGAACCTGTTCCTGAAGGACGCCAAGGGCCGGCTGTGGCTGATTTCGGCCCAGGACACCACGGTGATCGACCTCAAGCGCCTGCACCCGGTGATCGGCTCGGCCAGGCTCTCCTTCGGCAGCGCCGAGCTGATGGTCGAGACGCTTGGGGTGACGCCGGGCTCGGTCACCGCCTTCGCCCTGGCCAACGATGTCGAGCGCCGGGTGACCTTCGTCCTGGACCGGGCGCTCGCCGAGGCCGAACGGGTAAATTTTCATCCTCTCACCAATACCGCCACCACCACGGTGAGCCCGGCGGGGCTGCGGCGGTTCTTCCAGGCCCTGGGGATTACGCCCCTGGTCGTGGATTTCACGGACCTGCGCGTGGTCGAGGATGGTTTCGTCCGTTGAAGCGCGGGCCGCTTGGGACCATTTTAGGCGTCGAGACGTTCAACCCCCGGACGGGAAAGACTGCAGACCATGACCCTCATCGGTGAAACCGCGCCGGGCGCCGGCGGCGACCTCATCAAGGACGGCAGCGACGCGGGCTTCATGGCCGACGTGATCGAGGCGTCGAAGACCACCCCGGTGATCGTCGACTTCTGGGCGCCTTGGTGCGGCCCCTGCAAACAACTCGGTCCCTCCATCGAAAAGGCGGTGCTGGCGGCCAAGGGCAAGGTGAAGCTGGTGAAGATCGACATCGACCAGCACCCCCAGTACGCCGGCCAGCTGCGGGTGCAGTCGATTCCGGCGGTCTTCGCCTTTTCCGGCGGCAAGCCCATCGACGGCTTCATGGGCGCCCTGCCCGACAGCCAGGTGAAGCAGTTTGTCGACCGCATCGCCGGCCAGGCGCCGGCCAACGAGACCGACGAGCTGCTGGCCATGGCCAAGGAGTCCCTGGAACTCGGCGACATGGGCGGCGCGGCCCAGGCCTTCGCCCAGGTGCTGCAGGGCGATCCCACCAACGCCAAGGCCCTGGGGGGCCTGGCCCGGGTCTATCTGCAGGGCGGCGACGCCGAGAAGGCCCGCGAGATCGCCGACCTGGCGCCCGAGGGCGCCAAGGACCCCGACCTGGACAGCGTGCGCGCCGCCCTGGCCCTGGCCGACGCCGCGCCGGAAGAGACCTCGGACCTGGAAAGGCGCCTGGCCGCCAACGCCAATGACCACGAGGCCCGCTACGAGATCGCCACGGCGCTCGCCGGCCGCGGCGCCTGGGAGGCGGCGTCCGATCACCTGCTGAAGATCATCGAGGCCGACCGCGCCTGGAACGACGAGGCGGCCCGCAAGCAGCTGATCACCATCTTCGAGGCCGCGGGGCCCGGCTCCGACGTGGCCCGGTCCGGGAGGCGGCGGCTGTCGTCGATCCTGTTCTCATGAAGGGCGAGCGCGCCGTCCCGGGCGGCTACCAGAGCCCCGGCGACCTGCCGCAGGTGATCCCGGTCTTTCCCCTGGACGGCGCCATGCTGCTGCCGGGCGGCGAGCTGCCCCTGCGGATCTTCGAGCCGCGCTACCTGAACCTGGTGGACGACGTCATGGCCGGCGACCGCATGATCGGCATGGTCCAGACGAGGTCCGGCGGCGAGCGCTCCCGGCCCAACCTGGCCCATGTCGGCTGCGCCGGACGCATAACCAGCTTCAACGAGACCTCCGACGGCACCTATCTGATCACGCTGACCGGAGTGTGCCGGTTCGAGGCCGGGGAAGAGTTGCCGGTCAAGACGCCCTATCGCCAGGTGCGCACCGCGTTTGCCCCCTTCTTCGGGGACCTGGCCGACGAGGAGGTCGATCCCGACGAATTCGACCGCAAGCGGTTCGCCAAGGCGCTGAAAAAGTACCTGAATCGCCGCGAACTGGACATCGACTGGGACACCGCCGAGACCGCGCCCCTGGAGAGCCTGGTCACCAGCCTGGCCATGGGCCTGCCCTTCGAGCCCCTGGAGAAGCAGGCCCTGCTGGAGGCGCCGACCCTCATCGAGCGGGTGGACGCACTCACCACCCTGCTGGAGATCGACGCCCTGGATAACGGCGATGACGCCGGCCATTCCGTGCAGTAGGGATGGCGTCATGACCGAACCCCTCCCCGCCCTCACCGTCGAGATCGACCCGCGCCTGCTGGAGATACTGGTCTGCCCGGTGACCCACGGACCCCTGACCTATGATCGCGACAAGGGCGAACTGGTCTCCAGGTCGGCCAACCTCGCCTACCCCATCCGCGACGGGGTGCCGATCATGCTGCCGGAAGAGGCCCGCGAGATCGCGGATTAGGCCGCCAGCACCCGGCGCACGCTCTCCTCCACCGTGGGCGCGTCGCTGATCTCCAGGATCGGACAGGTCAGGGTCGAGAGCCAGGCCCGGTGGCTGGGTAGGCTGCGACCGCCGTTCGAGCCGTCGTCATAGCCCCGCGACCAGGTCACGAACTTCACGTGGATTTCGTGCATGTCGCCGCCGGGCAGGATCCGGTCGCCATAGCGGGCGCGTTCACGGACCAGGCTGCGCGCCATGCGGATCTCGGGATCGAGATAGAGGAAGACCACCAGGTCGAACCGGTCGACCACCTCCACGCCCCAGGACAACAGGGAGCCGGACAGCACCCAGGATTCGCCCTCCGGCACGGCGGCCTTGAGCATCGCAAGCCGCTCGGGCTGCGGTCTCTGGGTGGTGAAGGGCGGCTCGGTGGGCAGCCAGAAGAAGGTGTCGCTGTCATGGTGGGCCACGCTCAGGGCTCTGGCCAAGGCGGCGCCGAGGGTCGTGGTCCCCGACCCCGAGGCCCCGACGATGTGGATGCGCCGCGCGGTCATGGTCCCCTCCCCTCGCCACCGGATAGCGAGGACGGCGTGGCGGCGCAATTGACAGGCCCCGCCCGCCCGCGCACCGTCGCGGCCTCATCTTCAGATCGGGAGGCGGTTTCATGAAGGCTCGTTCGTCCACGCGGACCGCCCCGGGCGCCTAGCGCCCCTTCCAGCGTCCGCAGGTTTTCGCGCGCCCCGGCCGCCCTGAGCGGACCCTGGCGCATGCCTGACACTCGCGACGACGAGACATCATGACCGACACCCTCAACCGCTACGGAAGCCTCTGCGCGGAGATCTACGACCTCGACAAGCCGGTGGGCTCCCTGTTCGACATCCCCTACTACCAGAGCCGCCTGAAGGGCCTGGACGGCCCCGTCCTGGAGGCCGCCCTGGGAACCGGCCGCCTGTTCATCCCCCTCCTGGAGGCGGGCCTGGACATGGCGGGCTTCGACCATTCGGCCGACATGCTGGCGGTCTGCCGTCACAACGCCCAGGCCCGCGGCCTGGCGCCGGCGCTGGCCCAGGCGAGGTTCCAGGACTTCGCCTTCGACCGGGCTTTCGCGGCGATCATCGTGCCGGCCAGCTCCTTCATGCTGGTGGACGATTTCGACGAGGCCCTGGCGGTGCTGGCGCGTTTCCGCGACGCCCTGGCCCCCGGCGGCCTTCTGTTGATCGACCTGCCCCCCATGAGCTTCTTCGAGGCCGCCGGCGGGGTGCGCAGCTGGACCGCCGCCAATGGCGACCTGCTGCGCCTCAACTCCCAGCGGGTGGAGACCGACCCCGTCGGCCAGAGGCGGGTCAATCACGACACCTATGAGAGGTGGCGCGATGGCCGGCTGCTGGAGAGCCAGCTCGAGCTCTTCGCCTACCGGGTCTGGGGGGTGCGGGAGTTCCAGATGGCGCTGGCCGCCACCGGCTTCACAGACATCGCCGTGAGCGCCAACTATCGGCCCGGCCGCGCGCCCAAGGCCGGGGACGGCATCCTCAACTTCGAGGCCCGTCGGCCGACCTAAAGCGCCTCGCCCCGCAGCAGCCGGGGCAGGTCCCCCAGGGCTCCGCCCGCGTCGTTCATGAAGAACCGGCGGGCGGGGCCGATGCCGTTGACCGCCGCCATGCCCGCGCCCCGCGCCAGGCGCAGCAGGGGATTGTCGTTGGAGAACAGCCGCACGAAGAGGTCGCAGGCCGCCACCACCGAGATGTTGTCGAACCGCCGCCAGCGGGCGTAGCGCTCCAGCACCAGCTCCGAGCCGATATCCTCCCCCAGCCGCGCGGCGTCCACCAGCACCTGCGCCAAGGCCGCGGCGCCCTTGAGGCCCAGGTTCAGGCCCTGGCCGGCGATGGGATGGATGCCGTGGGCGGCGTCCCCCAGCAGGGCGGCGCGCGGGGCGCACATCCGCTCGGCCAGCTGCAGGGACAGAGGATAGGTGAAGACCTGGCCCATCACCTGGGCCTTCCCCAGCAGGGCGCCGAACCGGCGTTGCAGGTGGGCGTGGAAGACCTCCGGCCGGGCGGACTTCAGCGCCGCCGCCTTGGCGGTGGGTTCGGTCCAGACCAGGCTCGCCCGGTCCTCGGTGAGCGGCAGGATGGCGAAGGGGCCGCCGGGCAGGAAATATTCGTGGGCCACGCCCTCGTGCGGACGCGCCAGCTTGACGGTGGCCACCACGCCGGTCTGGGCGTAGGCCCAGCCAAGGGAACCGATCCCGGCGGCGGCGCGGACCACCGAGGCGCGCCCCTCGGCGCCCACCACCAGGGGCGCGGTCAGGACGCGGCCATCCTCCAGGGTGACCCGGGCGCGGTCGGTATCGAAGCTGACCTGGGCCACCCGGGCCGGGGCCAGGACGGTGATCTTGGCCTTCTCCACCGCCGCGGCCAGGGCGGCGCGGGAACGGCGGTTCTCCAGCAGATAGCCCAGGGGCTCACCGTCGGAGCGATCGGCGATCTCGGCGGAGTCGAAGCGCAGGTAGAAGGGCGAGGGCTTGCCGGCCGAGGCGCCGGGGCTGCGGCCGTCGGTCACCAGGATCTGCTCGATCCGCTGGGCGTGGGGCTCGATGTCCTGGGCCAGGCCGAGCGCCCGCCACTGTCGGAAACTCGCATAGGCGATGGCCGAGGAGCGGCCGTCGAAGGTCGGCGCCAGCTGGGCGTCAAAGACGATGGGGTCGATCAGGATCGGGGTCAGGCCGCCCTGTTTCAGGGCGAGCGCCAGGGTGGCCCCGGCCATGCCGGCCCCGGCGATGATGACGTCGGCGTCGAAGGTCTCGCTCATGGGCCGATATGCCGACGATAGGGCCGAGGCGTCCAGTCCCAGAACCCTTCCGCCGGTTTTTTGGGCGGCCGCGTCGATTTATCCGTTGCCAAGGCCCCCGGCCCCCTGTCTGCTGTTTTTTGGACCCTCGGGTCTAGTTTTCGAAACTCGCGCGCCTGGGGAGCCCCGCCGATGGCCATCCTGCCCAATATCCGACGTGGACCCCTCGTCGTGGGCGGCGTGGTGGCGGTGGTCCTGATCGTCGGAGGGGGGGTCTGGTGGACCAACAAGCAGCGCTATGAGTCCACCGACAACGCCTTCATCGCCGCCGACAAGGTGACCGTGGCCCCGCAGGTGGACGGCTATGTCGCGCAGGTCCTGGTGGAGGACAACCAGAGGGTCGCCGCCGGCCAGGTGGTGGTGCGGCTGGACGCCGCCGCCGCCCAGGCCAAACTGGCCCAGGCCATCGCCAACGCCGCGGCCCTCGACGCCGCCGTCCGCGGGGTCGACGACAAGTCGGCCCTGGAGAGCGCCATGATCGCCCAGAAGGCGGCCGGGGTGGAGTCCGCCCACGCCCAGGCCCAGATGGCCACGGCCGAGCTCGAGCGCTACGGCGCGCTCGCCAAGCAGGGCTGGGTCTCTCCCCAGCGGGCCCAGTCGGCCAAGGCCGCGGCCGGCACCGCCGCCGCCGGCGTCGCCCAGGCCCAGGCCACCCTGGAAGCCGAGCGCCGCACCGCCGAGGCCCTGGGCTCGGCCCGCGCCCAGACCCTGGCCCAGGCCCAGGCCGCCCACGCGGCGGTGGAGACCGCCCGCATCGATGTCTCGCGCACCGAGATCCGCGCGCCAGTCGCCGGCGTTGTGGGCGCCAAGGCCGTGCGTCCGGGCCAGTACGTGCGCCCGGGCATGGCGCTGATGAGCGTCGTGCCGCTCGGCCAGGCCTATGTGGTGGCCAATTTCAAGGAGACCCAGGTCTCGCGCCTGCGCATCGGCCAGCCGGTGGAGATCCGCGCCGACGCCTTCGGAAAACAGACCATCCGGGGCCATATCGACTCCTTCGCCCCGGCGACGGGCTCGGAGTTCGCCCTGATCCCGGTGGAGAACGCCGTGGGCAACTTCACCAAGATCGCCCAGCGCCTGCCGGTGAAGATCGCCGTCGATTCCAAGGAGCCCCTGGCCGGCGCCCTGCGGCCGGGCCTGTCGGTGGAGGTCAAGGTCGACGTGCGCAAGGACACCGGCCTCGGCTTCGCCGACACCGCGCCCACCGCGCCCTCGACCGAGCTCGCCCGCCGCGGCGTCTCGCGCTAGGCGCCCGCCGTGGCCGACGTCGCCGCCATCGACCGTCCCCCAGCGCCGGCGCCCCCCGGCGGCCACCTGACCAAGTCCGGCGAGATCGACTGGCTGAAGGTCTTCCTGGGTTTCGGCGGCATGGTGATCGGCCAGTTCATGGCCGTGCTCGACGTCCAGATCGTCGCCTCCTCCCTGGCCGAAATCCAGGCCGGCGTCGGCGCCAGCGCCGACGAGATCAGCTGGGTGCAGACCATCTACCTCCTGGCCGAGGTGGTGATGATCCCGTTGACCGCCTACTTCTCGAAGATGTGGGGCACGCGGCCCTTCTTCATGGCGGCCACGGCCTGCTTCATCGTTGCCTCGATCCTCACGGGCCTCTCGACCACCTTCGAGATGATGATCGTCACCCGAGCCCTGCAGGGTCTGGCGGGCGGCGCCATGATCCCCCAGGTCTTCGCCGCGGCCATGACCGTCTTCCCGATCGAGCGCCGGGTGACCGCAAACGTGGTGGTGGGCCTGATCGTCACCCTGGCGCCCACCATCGGCCCGACGGTGGGCGGTCACCTGACCGAAGCCCTGGGCTGGCGGTGGCTGTTCTATGTCAACATCATCCCGGGCCTGCTGGCCCTGTTCCTGGTCGGGCGCTTCGCCAATTTCGACAAGGGCGACCCTTCGCTGGCCAAGGGGATCGACTGGACGGGCCTGGCCCTGATGGCCGTCTTCCTGCTCACCATGCAGTACGTGCTGGAGGAAGGCGCCGGCGACGGCTGGCTGAAGGACGACAAGATCCTCTGGCTCACCGTCCTGTCGGTGCTGGCCGGCGCGGCCTTCACATGGCGGCAACTCGCCTATCGCCAGCCCATCGTCTCCCTCGCCCCTTTCACCGACCGCAACTTCGCGCTCGGCAGCGTGATGAACTTCGTGTCGGGGATGAGCCTCTATTCTGGAACCTTTGTCCTGCCCCTCTACCTGGCCCAGGTCCGGGGCTATTCCCCCGGGCAGGTGGGCACCACCATGCTGGTCTCCGGCCTGGCCATGTTCCTGGCCGCCCCGATCGCCGGGCGGGTGATCCGGCTCATGGACCTGCGGATTAGCCTGGTGCTGGGATTCAGCATGGTGGGAGTGGGCCTGGGCCAGGGCATCCACGTGGGCCCCGACTGGGGCTTCAACGAGTTCCTGGTGCTACAGGTCTGCCGCGGCCTGGGGGCGATGATCGCCATGATCGCCGCCTCCCAGATGAGCATCTCCACCCTGCCCCTGCACCTGATGAAGGACGGCTCGGGGCTGCTGAACCTGATCCGCAACATCGGCGGGGCCGTGGGCCTGGCGATGGTGACCACCATCCTGGCCCATATGAGCGCCGTCCACCTGGCCGAGCTGTCGGCCTCGCTGAACAGCAGCAGCCTTGAGGCCCAGGAGATGATGACCCAGCTCTCGGGGATGATGCAGGCCTCCGGCGCCCTGGATCCCGAGGGCGGGATGCGCAAGCTGATGGGCGGGATGCTGCGCCGTCAGGCCCTGGTCATGGCCTTCGCCGACGTCTTCATGTTCCTCACCGCCGGCTGCGTCGTCGCCATCGTCCTGACCCTGCTGGCCCGCCCGGCCCCGGCCACGCCGCCCCCAGGCGGCGGAGGCCGCTGATGCCCAGGATCGCCGGACAGATCGACCTGGCCAAGGGCGAGGCCATCCTCGACGCCGCCATACAGGTGCTGTCGGAGCGCGGCCTCTCGGCCTCCATGGAGGAGATCGCCCGGCGGGCCCGCGTCTCCAAGCAGACCATCTACAATCACTACGGCTCCAAGGCCGAGCTGATCGCGGCCCTGGTGGACCGCCGGGTGGCCGACATCACCGCCCCCCTGGAGATGCCCGGCGCCGACGAGCATCCGGAGGAGGCCCTGGCCAGCTACGCCCGGATCATGCTGCGGGCCCTGGTCAACCCGCGGGCCAGCGCCCTGATGCGCCTCTACATCCAGGGCGCCACCGAGGCGCCCGACGTGGCGCGCGCCGTCTTCGAGGCCGGGCCCAAGGCCTCCCGCGCCCGCCTGGCCGCCTTCCTGGCCCGCGAGACCGCCGCTGGCCGGCTGGCGGTGGACGATCCGGCCCAGGCCGCGGAGTTCTTCGGCGGCATGGTGGCCGGCACCTACCAGCTGTCCGAGCTGCTGGGGGTGGACCGGGGCCTCACTGAACCCCAGATCGACCACATCGCCGCCGAGGCGGCGCGGCGCTTCCTACGGGCTTACGGAGTCTGAACAGACCTACTCCGCCCCGAAATCGTCGGGCAGGCCGATCATGTGGAAGCCAGCGTCGACATGGACCACCTCGCCGGTGGTGGAACGGCCGAGGTCCGACAACAGCCACAGCGCCGTCCCGGCCACCCCTTCCATGGAGGTGTCCTCCTTCAGCGCCGACATCACCCGACCCTGGGAGAGTTTCTCGCGGCCCCCGGCGATGCCGGCGAGCGACAGGGTGCGCATGGCGCCGGCGGAGATGGCGTTGACCCGTATCTTGGCGGGGCCCAGGTCGCGGGCGGCGTAGCGGGTGGCCGCCTCCAGGCCCGCCTTGGCCACCCCCATGGTGTTGTAGTTGGGGATCACCCGCTCGGCGCCCAGATAGGTCATGCAGATGATCGAGCCGCCGTTCGGCATCAACCGGGAGGCCCGCCGGGCGCAGTCGACGAAGCTGTAGACCGAGATGTCCATGGCCTGGAGGAAGCCCGCCCGGGTGGTGTTCTCCACGAAGGAGCCCTTGATCTCGTCGCGGGGGGCGAAGGCGATGGAGTGGACGAAGAAGTCGAGGGTCCCCAGGGCCGCCTCGACCCCGGTGAAGGCTTGGTCCATCTGGGCGTCGTCGGTGACGTCCGCCGGCAGGACGGTCTTGACCCCGATGGAGTCGGCCAGCGGCTGGACCCGGCGCTCCATGCCCGGCAGGTGCAGGAAGGCCAGCTCCGCGCCCTGGGCGGCCAGCTGGGCGGCGATGCCCCAGGCGATGGACTGGTGGTTGGCCACGCCGATGACGACCCCCTTCTTGCCCTTCATCAGGTCGCCCTTGGGCAGGTCATAGTCCTCGGCCACGATCGCCTCCTCTACAGCTTGATCCGGTAGCCCACGTGGCTCTGCTCGAACCCCAGCCGGTCATAGAACCGGTGGGCGTCGGCGCGGCTCTTGTGGGTGAAGAGCTCCACGGCCTGGCAGCCGCGCGCCCGGGCGGCGTCCAGCGCGTCCGCGATCAGCCGGGCGCCCAGGCCCTGGCTGCGCAAGGACATGTCCACCCGCACCCCCTCGATGAGGGCCAGGTCCGCCCCCCGGTTGGAGAGGCCAGGGATGAAGGTCATCTGCAGGCAGCCCACCACCACTCCGTCCAGCTCCGCGACGGTTAAGATATTACCGTCACTGGCCTCGATGCGGTCGAAGGCGGCGTAGTAGGCCTCGGGCAGGGGGGCCTCGAATCGCTCCCGTCCGGCGCCCAGGGGATCGTCTGCCAGCAACTGGACGATCCGCGCCACGTCCTCGCGGCGGGCGGGGCGGAAGACAGGTTCAGAGGCCTTGGTGATTCCCACCGCGCTCGATCAGACCCGGCCCATCACCAGGCAGCCGTTGGTGCCGCCGAAGCCGAAGCTGTTGGACATCACCGTCTCCACCTGCTGGTCCAGGCGCTTGCGCAGGATCGGCAGGTCGGCGAAGGCGGGGTCGAGGTTCTCGATGTGGGCGCTCTCGGCCAGGAAGCCGTTGCCCAGCATCAGCAGCGAATAGATCGCCTCCTGGGCCCCGGCCGCCCCCAGGCTGTGGCCGGTCAGCGACTTGGTCGAGGAGATGTAGGGCGCCTTGTCCCCGAAGACCGCGCGCACGGCCTCCATCTCCTTGAGGTCGCCCACCGGGGTCGAGGTGCCGTGGGGGTTCAGATAGTCGATCTTGCGGCCGCCGAGGTCGGCCATGGCCAGGTTCATGCAGCGCGCCGCGCCCTCGCCGGAGGGAGCGACCATGTCGAAGCCGTCGGAATTGGCGGCGTAGCCGAGGATCTCGCCATAGATCTTGGCCCCGCGGGCCTTGGCGTGCTCGTACTCCTCCAGCGCCACGATGCCCGCGCCACCGGCGATCACGAAGCCGTCGCGGGCCGCGTCATAGGCGCGGCTGGCCACGGCCGGGGTCTCGTTGAAGTTGGAGCTCATGGCGCCCATGGCGTCGAACAGCACGCTCAGCGTCCAGTCGAGCTCCTCGGTCCCGCCGGCGAAGACCACGTCCTGCTTGCCCATCAGGATCTGCTCGTAGCCGACCCCGATGCAGTGGGTGGAGGTGGCGCAGGCCGAGGAGATGGAGAAGTTCAGGCCCTTGATCTTGAACCAGGTCGAGAGCGTCGCCGAGGGGCCCGAGCTCATGGCCTTGGGCACCGCGAAGGGGCCGACCCGCTTGGGGCCGCGGGTCTTGGCGGTTTCGGCCGCCTCGATGATGGATCGGGTCGAGGGGCCGCCGGAGCCGACGATCAGGCCGGTCCGCACATTGGAGACATCGGCCTCCTCGAGGCCGGAGTCGGCGATCACCTGTTCCATGGCGATGTGGGCGAAACCGGTGCCCTGGGCCAGGAAGCGGGCCGCGCGGCGGTCCACCATGGATTCCCAGTCCACGTCGGGCTTGGCCTGGACCTGGCTGCGGAAACCGAGCTCCGCATAGTCCGGCGCGAAGGAGACGCCCGACTTGGCCTCGTGCAGCGAGGCGAGAACCTCATTGGCGTTGGCGCCAATGGAGGAGACGATACCGATACCCGTGACGACGACGCGACGCATGTTTGCTCCCAAATCCAGACGGCGTTTACCGTTTACCGTTGGTAGAGACCGACGCGGAGATCCTGCGCCCAGTAGATAGGAACGCCGTCCGCTTCCAGCACACCATCGCCGATCCCCATGACGAGACGGCGGTTGATGACGCGCTTCATCTGAATCTTGTAGGTGACCTTCTTGATGTTCGGGGTCACCTCGCCGCCGAACTTCACCTCGCCACAGCCCAGGGCGCGGCCGCGGCCCTTGCCGCCGATCCAGCCGAGATAGAAGCCCACCAGCTGCCACAGGGCGTCCAGGCCCAGGCTGCCGGGCATGACCGGGTCGCCGATGAAGTGGCAATCAAAGAACCAGAGGCCCGGATTGATGTCGAATTCGGCTTCGATGAAGCCCTTGCCGTGATCGCCGCCTTCGTCGGTGATCTTGGTCATGCGGTCGAACAGCAGCATCGGCGGCGCCGGAAGCTGGGCGTTGCCCGGCCCGAACATCTCACCGCGCGCACACGCCATGAGATCTTCGAAGCTGTAGTTGTCCTTGGCCTTCACGCCCATGGTCATGCAGTTCGCCTTCCGGCTTCAAAAGAGGGGTCAGGGCCTATCAGAGCCGGCCGCGTCGCTCAACGGCATTGCAGACGGTCGTCGGTTCCCCAGAGCTCGGCGGCCGGGGCCCAGCCCGAGACGCCGTCGACCCGGAGCTTGCACCAACCCCGGCTGTCGCACCGGACCAACGCGGCCAGGGCCCGGGCGTTCAAAATGGCGTGCACGGGAGCGCCGGCCTTGGGCCCGCCATGCAGGGCCAGCGGGGTCGGCTTGATCCGCATCACCGTGCGGCGGCCGTCGGTGGTGCGCCGGTGCACCCAGGCCATGCCGTGCTCGGGATCGCAGATCCTGCGCCACTCGCTGTTCTCGGCCACCACCTGCACCGGCAGGTCGCGGGCGTGATAGACCCAGAGCAGGCGATGGTCGTCGCCGGGGCCGGACCGGGCGTTCACCTCGTTGAATTTCAAGGAAACATAGCGCGGCACCGGAAAGCCCGAGGGGGTCTGACGCTCCGCCGCCGCCAGGGTCTGGGCCGCGCCCAGGGCCCAGAACAGGACCGCCGTCAAAAGCGGCGCCCACGCCCGTGCGCCCATCGCCGTTTCCGCCTCGCCTTGGCCGCTCATATGCCCTTTGCTAGAGGTTCATCTCGCGACGCGCCATAGTCCCGCGCGCCGCACCTCCTTTTTCGAGTTCCGCGAAACCGCCCATGCCCGCCCGAAAGCCCAAAGTCATCGTCACGCGCAGGCTTCCGGATCCCGTGGAGACACGGTTGCGCGAGCTGTTCGACACCCAGCTCAACCTCACTGACGAGCCCCTGGACCGCACAGCCCTGATCGCGGCGGTGAAGAGCGCCGACGTCATCGTCCCCACCATCACCGACAAGCTGGACGCCGACATCCTGTCCCAGGCCGGGGAGCAGCTGAAGCTGATCGCCAATTTCGGGGCCGGCGTGGACCATATCGACGTGGCCGCCGCCAACGCCCGGGGGATCAGCGTCACCAACACGCCGGGCGTGCTCACCGAGGACACGGCCGACCTTACGCTGGCTTTAATGATGGCGGTCTCCCGCCGCATCGTGGAGGGCGCCAATGTCGCCCAGGCCGGGGGCTTCACCGGCTGGGCGCCCACCTGGATGATGGGGCGGCGGATTTCCGGGAAACGGTTAGGAATTATCGGCATGGGCCGCATCGGCCAGGCCGTGGCGCGCCGGGCCAAGGCCTTCGGCATGCAGATCCACTACCACAACCGCAAGCCGGTCAGCCCGCGCATCGCCGAGGACCTGGAGGCCACCTACTGGGAGAGCCTCGACCAGATGCTGGCCCGGATGGACATCATCTCGGTCAACTGCCCGCACACCCCGGCCACCTATCACCTGCTCTCGGCGCGCCGGCTGAAGCTGATGCAGCCCCACGCCATCCTGGTGAACACCGCCCGCGGCGAGATCATCGACGAGGGCGCCCTGGCCGATCAGCTGGCCAAGGGCGAGATCGGCGGGGCGGGCCTGGACGTCTTCGAGTTCGAACCGGCCATCAATCCCAAGCTGCTCAAGCTCCCCAACGCCGTCCTCCTGCCCCACCTCGGCTCGGCCACGGTGGAGGCCCGCACCGAGATGGGCGAGAAGGTGATCATCAATATCAAGACCTGGATGGACGGCCACAAGCCGCCCGACCGGGTGCTGACCTCGATGCTGTAGGGCCTAACCCCCGCCGCAGACCTCGCACTCCGGGTCGGGGCCGATCTTCACGGTGCGGGTCTCGGCCGAGAGGGCGTCATAGATCAGCAGCCGGCCGGCCAGGGGATCGCCGGCCCCGGTGAGGACCTTGATGGCCTCCAGCGCCATCATCGAGCCGATGACCCCGGCCAGCGCCCCCACCACCCCGACGGCCGAGCAGGTCTCGGCCTCGGGCGGGATCTCAGGCACCAGGCAGCGGTAGCAGGGGGCGCGGCGGAAGACGCCCACCTGGCCGGTCCAGCGGCCGATGGCGCCGGAGACCAGGGTCACGTGCTCGGCCACGCAGGCGGCGTTGACAGCGAAGCGGGTGGCGAAGTCGTCGGTGCCGTCCAGCACCAGGTCGCAGCCGCGCACCAGGGCCCGGGCGTTGGCCTCTTCGAGCGCCACCGGGACCCGCTCGATATGGACGTGGGGATTGAGGGCCTTCAGGCGATCGGCGGCGGCCTCGACCTTGCAGCGGCCGACATCGCCTTGCGTGTAGATCACCTGCCGCTGCAGGTTGGAGACGTCGACCCTGTCGGGATCGGCCAGGACCAGGGTCCCGACCCCGGCGGCGGCCAGGTAGAGGGCGGCCGGCGCGCCCAGGCCGCCGGCGCCCACGATCAGCACCCGGGCGGCCTTCAGGCGCTGCTGGCCCGGCCCCCCCACCTCGCGCAGCACCAGATGGCGGGCGTAGCGCTCGACCTCGTCGTCGGAAAAACTCATCGTCCTTGACCTTGACCCTTCGCCTGCTCACATCGGCCAGCATGACACCAGCTGACAAGACAAGCTTCCCCGACTGGCATGGGACCACCATCCTAGCCGTGCGCAAGGACGGACAGACCGTCATCGCCGGCGACGGACAGGTGTCGATGGGCCAGACCATCGTCAAGGGCAACGCCCGCAAGGTCCGCACCCTGGCCGGCGGCAAGGTGATCGCGGGCTTCGCCGGCGCCACCGCCGACGCGCTCACCCTGATCGAGCGGCTGGAGGCCAAGCTGGAGCAGTATCCCGACCAGCTGGCCCGGGCCTGCGTGGACCTGGCCAAGGACTGGCGCACCGACCGCTATCTGCGGCGGCTGGAGGCCATGCTGCTGGTGGCCGACAAGGATAATATCTTCACCGTCACCGGGGCCGGCGACGTCCTGGAGCCGGAAACCGGGGTGGCGGCCATCGGCTCGGGCGGCAACTATGCGCTGGCCGCGGCCCTGGCCCTCATGGAGACCGACCGCGGCGCCGAGGACCTGGCTCGCCGGGCCATGGGGATCGCCGCCAGGATCTGCGTCTACACCAACGGCAATCTGACGGTCGAAACCCTCTAAGGCCGTCATCCCGGCCAAGGCCCGTCAGGGCCGCAGAGCCTGGACCCAGGGGCGGGGCGCGCGGCCCTGGGTCCCGGGTCTTCGCTGCGCTCGCCCGGGATGACGGGTGTGGATGTCCAATCCTTCACTTGAGAGGGCGCGGTGGCGGAGCTTAGTTGCAGGGCGACTATCCAAGGATTCCCGCCGTGATCAGAGCCGCCCTCTTCGCCCTGCTGGCGCTGGCCGCCACCCCGGCCCTGGCCGCCGACCCCGCCCCGGTGGTGGCCGCCGAGCGGGCCTTCGCCGTCGACGGCCTGGCGCTCGGCATCCGCGATTCGTTCCTCAGGCACGCGGCCCCCGAGGCGATCCTGTTCGCCCCCGATGTCCGCAAGGTGCACGAGACCTTCCCCAAGCGCCCCGCCGACCAGGGCGGCCCGCCCCTGGTCTGGTGGCCCCTGTGGGCGGGGATCGCGCGGTCCGGCGACCTCGGCTTCACCACCGGCCCCTCCACCTATGACGGCAAGCCTGGCGCATATTATTTCACCGTCTGGAAGAAACAGGCCGACGGCGGCTGGAAATGGATCTTCGACGGCGGCGCGCCCTCCAGCACCGCCGGCGCCCCGCCCCAGGGCTCGCCGCCGGCCTATCTGCCGGTCTCGACCACCAAGGGGAAATATCCCGAGGCCGCCTTCGCCGATGTCCGCGAGGCCGAGGCGGCCCTGAACGCCGCGGCCAGGACCGACACGGCCAGCGCCTACAAGGCGGTGCTGGCCGCCGACGGCCGGGTGGTGGGCTCGCCGGCCGCCCCCGGCAATGGCCCGGCCGCACAGGCCGCCGAACTGGCCACCCGCCCGGCCCAGATGACCTTCGGCCCGACCCTGGGGGGCGAGGCCTCGGCGGCCGGGGATCTCGCCTGGACCTATGGCGAGGCGGCCTGGGTGCGGGACGGCAAGGACCGCCAGGGCCACTATGTGCGGATCTGGCAGCTGCGGCCCGAGGGCTGGGTCCTGGTCTTCGACGAGATCCTGGCCTCGCCGCCGAAGAGCTAGCCCCGGCGGGCTTGAACGAGCCGATCCGTACCTATCTAAGGCCGGCATGACCGAATTCTCACCGCGCGAAATCGTCTCCGAACTCGACCGCTTCATCGTCGGTCACCCCGAGGCCAAGAAGGCCGTGGCTGTGGCCCTGCGCAACCGCTGGCGCCGCCGCCGGGTGCCTGAGGCCCTGCGGGACGAGGTGACGCCGAAGAACATCCTGCTGATCGGCCCCACCGGGGTGGGCAAGACCGAGATCGCCCGGCGGCTGGCGCGCCTGGCCCAGGCCCCCTTCCTGAAGGTGGAGGCCACCAAGTTCACCGAGGTCGGCTATGTCGGCCGCGACGTCGACCAGATCGTCCGCGATCTGGTGGAGATCTCGCTCGGCATGGTGCGCGAAAAGCGCCGCGCCGCCGTCCGCGCCAAGGCCGAGGCCGCCGCCGAGGAGCGCATCCTCGACGCCCTGACCGGCCCCGGCTCCACCGCCGCCCGCGAGAGCTTCCGCAAGAAGCTGCGGACCGGCGAGCTGGACGACAAGGAGGTGGAGCTGACCCTGGCCGACACCGGCGGCGCGGGCATGTTTGAAATCCCCGGCCAGCCCGGCGCCCAGATGGGCATGCTCAATCTCGGCGAGATGATGGGCAAGGCCTTCGGCGGGCGGACCAAGACCCACAAGACCACCGTTGCTGCAGCCCACTCTCCCTTGATTCAGGAGGAGAGCGACAAGCTGCTAGACCAGGAAGCCCTGACCCAGGAGGCCATAGAGCTGGCCGAGAACCAGGGGATCGTCTTCCTCGACGAGATCGACAAGGTGGCCACCAGCCGCGAGCGCTCCGGCGGTGCCGACGTCTCCCGCGAGGGGGTGCAGCGCGATCTGCTGCCCCTGATCGAGGGCACCACCGTGTCGACCAAGCATGGGCCGGTGAAGACCGACCACGTGCTGTTCATCGCCTCGGGCGCCTTCCACGTGGCCAAGCCCTCGGACCTGCTGCCCGAGCTGCAGGGCCGGCTGCCCATCCGGGTGGAGCTGAAGGCGCTGACCCGCGACGACATGCGCCGCATCCTCACCGAGCCCGAGGCCAACCTGATCGTTCAGCACCAGGCCCTGCTGGCCACCGAGGGGGTGACGCTCACCTTCACCGCCGAGGCGATAGATGCGCTGGCCGACGCCGCCGTGGCGGTGAACGGCTCGGTGGAGAATATCGGCGCGCGGCGGCTGCAGACCATCCTGGAAAAGGTGCTGGAGGAGATCAGCTTCACCGCCTCGGATCGCTCGGGCGAGGCCATCAGCATCGACGCGCCCTACGTGAAGGCCCACGTCGGCGACCTGGCCAAGGACGCGGATCTCTCGCGGTTCATTCTTTAGCGGAGCGGCGCTAGAACCGCGCCCGCCGCGCGTTGTAGATCGCGCCCTCCAGGGCCTTGGCGAACTCGGCGCGTTCGGAGGGGCTCAGCGCCCGGGCCACCGGGGCCTCCTTGCCCGAGAGCGCCAGGCGCAGGTCGACGACGTGATCGTCCTCGGTCAGCAGGGTGACGCGGGTGAAGGCCGTGGGGCTTTCCCACAGCAGCTTGCGCATCTTCGGCGTCTCTTGGAACACCTGGACCTGGCGGTCGGTGACCCGCACCCGCTCGATCTGCTTGGCCGCGGCGTAGCTGGCCAGGAAGGCCACCACGATGGCGGCCAGGTCCAGGCCCAGGAACATCGGCACGAAGACCGCGCCCATCGACAGGAACACCGCCGCCGAGGCGCAGTTGAGCACCGTCACCACCGTGATCAGCACCATGAAGCCGCGCTGCGACAGGCTCCGGTTGGGCCTGATTTCGGCGTCCATGAAAACGTGATCGTCCATAGCCCGCGCAAGCTAGGCGATTTGCGGACGTCCAAACAGGCCCCACGTGCGGGGACGCTTGGCGAAGCGGCCCGGAGCGGGCGATGGTCGGCCATGGCCAAGACCCCGAAAGCCCAGACCCGCAAGCCCGCCAGCCCCGCCGAACAGGCGCGGATCGCGGAAATTTTTCACCGGTTCATCGCGCTCAGCGACGATCCCCGCACCGAGCTGGATTATGCCAGCCCCTATGAGCTGGTGACCGCCGTGGCCCTGTCGGCCCAGGCCACCGACGTCTCGGTGAACAAGGCCACCCGCAAACTGTTCGCCGTGGCCGACAGCCCGGAGAAGATGCTGGCGCTCGGAGAAGAGGGCCTGACCCCCTATATCGCCTCCATCGGCCTGTTCCGCACCAAGGCCAGGAACGTCATCGCCACGGCCCGCATCCTGATGGACCAGCACGGCGGCGAGGTGCCCCTGGACCGCGCGGCCCTCCAGGCCCTGCCCGGGGTGGGGCGCAAGACCGCCAGCGTCGTGCTCAACGAGCTGCGGATCGAGCCGGCCATCGCCGTGGACACCCACGTCTTCCGCGTCGCCCACCGCCTGAAGCTGTCGGATGGCAAGACGCCGGATCAGGTGGAGGCCGACCTGATGGCCATAGTCCCCGAGCCCTACCTGACCCGGGCCCACCACTGGCTGATCCTGCACGGCCGCTACACCTGCCTGGCGCGGCGGCCGAAGTGCGAGGACTGCCCGATCGCCGACCTCTGTCCCTCGAAGACACTGTTCGTCGGCTAATCGACGCGCACCGGCAGTTCGACGTCGCAGATGGAGAAGTCGGCGCCCTTGGCGCTGCGCACCTGCCGAACCAGGGTGCGGAAGGCCGGGCTGCGGTCGCTGAGGATCGAGACCCGGGGCCGCTCGGCGGCGGGCATGTCGGCGGCCACCCGCACCTTCAGCATCCGGTCGGGATCGGCGGGGGGCTCGCCCACCTTGATCAGCCGCACCACGTCCAGGCCCACGACCACCTTGCCCCAGACCGTATAGTCGCGGTCGAGGCGGCGGCTGGCGGCCCGCATGAAGAAGATCTCGCTGTTGCCGGTGTCGTCGGCCGCCTGCCGGCCCATGCCGGCGACGCCGGGGCAATAGGCGCCCCAGGCGCGGATCGTCCCGTCGGTGCTGCGCACGGCCTCCTGGCCCGACACCGTCTGGATCGGGACCGCGCCGAGGAAGCCGGTGGTGGCGTCCGACGGCGCGCTGACCGCCAGATAGTCGGTGATCTTCAGCTTGAAGGTGAATTCCGGCGGCAGGTCGGGGTGGCTGGAGACCCCGCCGTCGCGGTTGTCGGGATTGCCGGTCTGGTCGACGAAGCCGTCGATCACCCGATGGAATTGCAGGCCGTCATAGACGCCTTCGCGGGCCAGCAGCTTCACCCGGGCCACCGACTGCGGCGCCAGGACCGGCGCCAGGGCCACGATGATGCGGCCCTGGGTGGTGTCGATCACCAGGGTGTCTTGCGGATCGAGGGGCCGCCAGTCGCTGGCGGGGGCGGCGCCCATCAGGGCGAACGCGCAAAGGGCGGCGGAGAGCTTGCGGATCATGCGACCCAGTGAAGCTTCTCCGCCGCCCCGCGCCAACCGATCTTTTGAGGGACCGGCCGAATGGGATCAGGTCAGGTGATGCGCTTGACGCTCACCGGGTCGCTGCCCGGGAAGCTTTCCTCCAGGCCCTCGTCCAGCAGGGCTTCCTGGCGGTCTTCGGCCTCATGTTCCTTGTCCGCCAGTTGGTCGGGCTTCTCGCCCTCCTTCAGCGGCGTCACCTTGCGGGCGTGGGGGACCTCGGCCGCCTTCACGCTCTGCTTGTCGCTGGCCGCGCGCTCGGCGTCCTTGGCTTGATTGAGAATGCCCATGTGCCGGTCCTCTTGAACTGATGGCGGTTGTTCCGCCCTGCGGACCTAACGTGCGGGCCGCTCGCCGGTTGCCGCCCTGGCGCCCCGCGCCGAGGGGAGCGCGACCGGCCTCGGAACGAAGCATTCGATGTCGCGATCGTCGCGGAAGTGAAAAAGCCGCATGCTGGAGACTCTCTCACCGGCTCCTTGCGTTGCTCAAGCTTGCCTTTCCCTGTAGTCAGCCGGCCAACGTTTCCCCGGAAAGCCCCATGACCGAACTCTACGACGTCGCCGCCATCGGCAACGCCATCGTCGATGTGATCGCCCCGGCGACCGACGACTTCCTCTCCGCCAACGCGCTGGACAAGGGCGCCATGATGCTGATCGACGAAGCGCGCGGCGTGGAGCTCTACGGCAAGATGGCGGCGGGCATCGAGGCCTCCGGCGGCTCGGCGGGCAACACCATCGCCGGGGTCGCCAGCTTCGGCGGCCGGGCGGCCTATCTGGGCAAGGTGGCCAAGGACCAGCTGGGCGACGTCTTCGCCCACGACATGCGCGCCATCGGCGCCCACTTCGACACCCCGCCGCTCACCGGCGGCCCGGCCACGGCCCGCTCGCTGATCAACGTCACCCCCGATGGCGAGCGCACCATGTGCACCTATCTTGGCGCATCGACCGAGTTCGCCGCCGACGACGTCGACCCGGCGATCATCGAGGGCGCCAAGATCGTCTATCTTGAGGGCTACCTGTTCGACGCCGAGGCCGCGCGGCGCGCCTTCGCCAAGGCCGCGGGCCTGGCCCGGGGCTCGGGGCGGATGATCGCCATCACGCTATCGGACGGGTTCGTGGTGGAGCGTCACCGCGAGGCCCTGCTGGGCTTCATCGAGAGCCAGGTGGACCTGGTCTTCGCCAACGACACCGAGCTGATGGCGATGTTCCAGACCGACGATTTCAACGACGCCATGGCCCAGATGCGCGGCAAGGTGAAGATCGCCGCCGTCACCCGCGGCGCGGCCGGCTCCACCATCGCCGCGGCTGGCCAGACCTTCGACGTTTCGGCCTACCCGGTGGAAAAAGTCGTGGACACGACCGGCGCGGGCGACCAATACGCAGCCGGTTTCATGTTCGGTCTCGCCAAGGGCCGGCCGCTGAATGTCTGCGGTCAGCTCGGCTCGCTGGCGGCGTCGGAAGTGATCTCGCACTACGGCCCGCGCCCCCTGGTCAATCTGAAAGACCTCGCGGCGTCGAAAGGACTCTAAGCCCATGGCCCGCACGGCCGAAGTCGTCCGCAACACCAAGGAAACCCAGATCAGCGTCAGCGTCGATCTGGACGGGTCCGGCGTGTCCGATGTCCAGACTGGGGTCGGCTTCTTCGACCACATGCTCGATAGCTTCGCCCGTCACGGCGGCATCGACCTGAAGGTGCGGACCCAGGGCGACCTGCACATCGACTTCCACCACACGGTGGAGGACACCGGCATCGTCATCGGCCAGGCCATCGCCAAGGCGCTGGACGGGTTCAAGGGCGTCCGCCGGTTCGGCCACGCCTATATCCCCATGGACGAGACCCTGACGCGCTGCGCCATCGACCTGTCCAACCGGCCCTATCTGATCTGGAAGGTGGCCTTCAAGACCCCGAAGATCGGCGAGTTCGATACCGAGCTGTTCAAGGAGTTCCACCACGCCTTCGCCATGAACCTGGGCGCCTGCGTGCACCTGGAGACCCTCTACGGCGACAACAGCCACCACATCGCCGAGAGCGGCTTCAAGGCCCTGGCCCGCGCCCTGCGCGCCGCCGTCGAACTCGACCCCAAGACCCATGGTCACGCGCCGTCGACCAAGGGCGTCCTGTAGGATCCAATCCATGCAGAATGTCGCCCTGATCGACTACGGGTCGGGCAACCTTCGCTCGGCCGAAAAGGCCTTGGTGAAGGCCGCCGACGGCGAGAGCCAGATCGTGGTCACCTGCGATCCCGACATCGTGGCCGCCGCCGACCGCATCGTCCTGCCCGGCGTCGGGGCCTTCTCGGCCTGCATGACCGCGCTCTCGGAACGCCCCGGCCTGATCGAGGCCATGACCCAGGCGGTCCGCGGCAAGGGCGCGCCCTTCCTGGGCATCTGCGTGGGCATGCAGCTGCTGGCCACGCGGGGGCTGGAGTTCGGCGAGACGCGCGGCCTGGACTGGATCGGCGGCGACGTGCGGCGGATCGAGAGCCACGACCCGGCCATCAAGATCCCGCACATGGGCTGGAACACCCTGATCGGCGCCAGCGGCCCCGACCTGATCGCCAAGATCGGCGAGGCGCCCATGTACTTCACCCACTCCTTCGCCTTCTATCCGGACGACGAGAACGACGTCGCCGCCTGGGTCGATCACGGGGGACAATTCCCGGCCGCTGTCGCCAACGGCAACATCGCGGGCGTACAGTTTCACCCTGAAAAGTCGCAGAGCGCCGGCCTTGCCCTGTTGGCGCGCTTCCTGGAGTGGCGACCTTGATCCTCTATCCCGCGATCGACTTGAAGGATGGCCAGTGCGTGCGCGTGCTGCACGGTGACCTGACCACCGCCACCGTCTTCAACGCCTCCCCCGCCGACCAGGCCCGGCAGTTCGTGGAGTCTGGCTTCCACTGGGTCCACGTGGTGGACCTCAACGGCGCCGTCCAGGGCCGGGCGATCAATGAGAAGGCCGTCGAGGCCATCCTCGAGAACGTCTCCATCCCCGTCCAGCTGGGGGGCGGCATCCGCTCGATGAAGGACATCGAGCGCTGGATCGAGGCCGGGGTCTCCCGGGTGATCCTGGGCACCATCGCCGTCACCGATCCCGAGATCGTCAAGGCCGCGGCCCGCGAATGGCCCGAGCAGATCGCCGTCAGCGTCGATGTCCGCAAGGGCAAGGTGGCGACGCAGGGCTGGACCGAGAGCTCCGACCTCGACGCCGTCACCGTCTCCAAGCGTTTCGAGGACGCCGGGGTCGGCGCCCTGATCATCACCGACATCGACCGCGACGGCACGGTGATGGGCTTCAATGTCGAGGCCTTC
Organism: Phenylobacterium sp.; assembly: GCF_030645195.1. Classification (GTDB taxonomy): domain Bacteria; phylum Pseudomonadota; class Alphaproteobacteria; order Caulobacterales; family Caulobacteraceae; genus Phenylobacterium. The sequence continues at coordinate 27,959 of NZ_JAUSLW010000089.1, forward strand.
GGGGCCATCGCCGACGCGGTCAATATCCCGGTGATCGCCGCCGGCGGCCTGGCCAGCGTCGACGACATCGTCCGGCTGCGGGCCCGCAAGGGCGTTCCGATCGCCGGCGCGGTCCTGGGCCGGGCCCTCTACAACGGCGCCATCAGCCCTTCCGAAGCCCTGAAGGTCGCCGCCTGATGCTCAAGGTTCGCGTCATCCCCTGCCTGGACGTCAAGGGCGGCCGCGTGGTGAAGGGCGTGAACTTCGTGGCCCTGCGCGACGCCGGCGATCCGGTGGAACAGGCGAGGGCCTATGACGCCGCCGGCGCCGACGAGCTGATGTTCCTCGACATCACCGCCAGCCACGAGCGGCGCGGCGCCATCCTCGACGTCATCGCCCGCACCGCCGATGTCTGCTTCATGCCGCTCTCGGTCGGCGGCGGCATCCGCGAGGTGGCCGACGCCCGCCGGCTGCTGCTGGCCGGGGCCGACAAGATTTCCGTCAACACCGCCGCGGTGGAGAACCGCGACCTGATCAGCGCCTGCGCCGACGCCTTCGGCTCCCAGGCCGTGGTGGTGGCCATCGACGCCAAGCACGGGACGTCGCGGACCGGGTCGGGCGGCCGCAACGACGGCTGGGAGGTCTATACCTATGGCGGCCGCACCGCGACGGGCCTGGACGTGGTGGACTACGCCGTCGAGGCCGTGAAGCGCGGCGCCGGCGAGATCCTGCTGACCTCCATGGACCGCGACGGCGCCAAGACCGGCTACGACATCGACCTGCTGCACGCCGTCACCAGCGCCGTGAACGTGCCGGTGATCGCCTCGGGCGGCGCCGGCAATGCGGCCCACATGGTCGAGGCCGTGGTCAAGGGCGGCGCCGACGCCGTCCTGGCCGCCTCGATCTTCCACTTCGGGGACGTTTCCATCGGCGAGGTCAAGCGCGCCATGGCGAAGGCCCATATTCCTGTCCGCCTGACGGAGACCGCCGCATGAGCCGTTTTTCCGAGACCCTGGAGCGCCTGGCCGCCACCATCGAGGACCGCAAGGGCGCCAGCCCCGAAAGCTCCTACACCGCCAAGCTGCTGTCGGAAGGCGTCGAGCGCGCCGCCAAGAAGCTGGGGGAGGAGGCCGTCGAGGTGGTGATCTCCGCCGTCCAGAAGGACAAGGACGGCCTGGCCGCCGAGAGCGCCGACCTGATGTACCACTTCCTGGTGGTGCTGGCGGCCGCCGACGTCAGCCTCGACGACGTCGCCGCCTGGCTGGAAAGCCGCGAGGGCCGCTCAGGCCTGGAGGAGAAGGCCTGGCGGCACAGGTCGGAGACCTGAGGTCTAGCGCCTCCTCTCCCGCTTGCGGGAGAGGGTAGGGTGAGGGCTTTTTCCGAAGTTCCGTGACCCCTCAGAGGCCGAGACGCGCAGCCCTGCTGCGCGCGCCCTCACCCATCCTCTCCCCCTGAACGGGGAGAGGAGAAGCGCTAAAACGGCCACCAGCTCCAGAACCAGGTGACGATCCGGGCCCAGAGGCCGTCGAAGGAGAAGCCGATGGCCTTTTCCACCGGACCCTTGGGCGGCTCGGGGACGAACCAGCTCGGCGCGGCCGGCGGGGCGCAGTTCATGCGCATGCCCACCCCCTTCAGATAGCCGCGGCGGATCTCGCCGGCGCGGATGGCGGCCTGGACCTTCTTGTCGTGGCGCGCGGCGCCGGTCAGCTTGCGCACCCAGCCCCGGAAGGGCAGCAGGCCGCCGCTCTCGCTGCGCACCTCCGAGATCCCGGCGTCCTTGATCGCCCCGCCAACCTTCTGGGCCCGGGTGCGGGTGTCGGGCGCCGGCGCCTCGTCCAGGTCGGGGCCCAGGGCGGCGTCCAGGCGTCCGATCTCGGCGGCGATGGGTTCGCAGCGCGACAGGCCCGCCAGGTCATAGGGATCGGCCCGGGCGCGGGAGAGCACGTCGGGAATGCCCTTCTGCTTGAGATTGAGGTCCTCGAGGGGGGCCAGGGCCGCGTCGCGGAAGGTGTCCTTGTCCTGCATGACGCCGCGATCGGCGGCCTGGGCCCCCGCAGCGGACAAAAGAGTGACGGTGACGGCGAAAGCAGCGGCGCGCATGGCGCCACCATAGTCGAGCTCGGCGGCGCGCGCTAACCTGCGCCCTCATGATCCCCGCCCTCGACGTGCTTGCCGGCCGCGCGACCCCGCCCTTCCTGGCGCAGACGACGCCCCGCGACCGCAGGGGGCGCTGGGTGGCGCTGATGGCGGTGGCGGGACCCGTGGCCGCCCTCGCCATGAGCCTGCTGGTGGTCCTGGTCCTGATCTTCGCCGGTCACCTGGGCCTGCCCCTCAACGTCATTGGCGGCGAGCTGGCCGACCTGCCGCGCCTGCTGAAGTCCAGCGTCTACATCTTCGAGGTGGGGATCGGCCTGGCGGCGGCGGCGGCGGGCCTGCTGCTGGCCGCGCGGCTGATCTTCCGCCGGCCCTTCCGCAGCTGGATCACCGTGGCGCCCCGCTTCCGCTGGGACGTCCTGGCCTGGGGCGCGGCGGCGGGTGTCATCGCCATCATGGTGCTGAACCTGATTTCGGTCTTCATGCCCCAGGGCGCCGGCGAGGCGCCGATCCTCGACGCCGGCGAACCCCTGACCCAGCGCCTGGCCTATGTGGCCGCCTCCAGCCTCGGCTTCCTGATCGCCGCCTGGGCCGAGGAGGTGGTGTTCCGCGGCTACCTGCTGCAGCAGGTGGGCGCCTTCACCCGCCGGGTCTGGCTGGTCCTGCTGATCAACGGCCTGGTCTTCGCCCTCTTCCACCTGGAGTTCGATCCGGGGGCCTTGGCGGCGCGGGCCCTGCTGGGGGCCGTCTTCGCCTGGGCGACCTTGAGGCTGGGCGGCCTGGAGTTCGGGATCGGCGCCCACGCCGCCCAGAACCTGGGGGTGGCCCTGTTCGGCGAGGTCCTGCTGCCGGGCTCGCCGGAAACCACCGTCAAGCTCGCCGACCTCGGCTACGAGGTGGTGCTGGCGGTGACCATCGTGGCCTGCGTGGAATGGCTGTATCGGCGGCGGACCCTGGTGGTTCCGGCCCTGGCCTAGGGGCGAGGCGCCCTACGCCGGACCCCGCGCGCAGTCTCGGTTCGAACAATCCCGTCATCCCGGACGGCCGCCAGGCCGATCCGGGACCCAGGGGCCGAGATCAATCCCCCTGGGTCCCGGCTCTCCGCTTCGCTGCGGCCGGGATGACGTGGAGGAGGGGCCAGGCGCCCCTACTTCAGCAGCAGCTGGCCTTCCTTCTGGACGCGACCCTTGATCTTGCCGGCGATGAGGGCGAGCACGTTGGGCAGGTTGATGGTCATGTGGACCGCGGCGTCCAGCACCTCCAGGTGGCCGGTGACGTTCTGGCCCATGGCCGCGACGGCGAAGTCCATGCGGTCGCCGGTCCAGCTCTTGGTGAGCGCCTTGGCCGCGGCCTCGCCGAACTGCTGGCTGATCTTGCCGAAGCCCTCCTCGATCCGCTGGCGCGCCACGGCGCGGCCCAGGTCGTGGGGAATGGTGATGGTGATCGGCTTGCTCATGTCGGGCCCTTCTGACTGACATCCATAACGGCGCAGATGGGGATCGGGTCCAGCCGGAACAAAGGCCGCCTCGCCGATAGTTGCAGAAGGTCGGCGGCCCGGCCGGGCGCCACCGCTCGTCCCGGCGGTCCCGCCGCTCGTCCCTGAAGGCTTTCCCGATCGGCTTCGGCGCGGGCTAGGCTGGGGCATGACCCGACACGCCCTCGCCCTGCTCGCCACCGCCAGCCTCGCCGCCTGTTCCGCGCCCCGCGCCGCGCCGGCCCCGGAAGCCGGATGGGCCCACTATGGCGGCGACGCCGGCGGCCAACGCTATTCCCCCGCCCGCCAGATCACGCCGGACAATGTCGCGCGGCTGAAGCCCGCCTGGCGCTTCTCCACCAGCGACATGGCCAGCAAGGGCGCGGCCATGGAACGCGCCGCCTTCGAGGTGACCCCGATCCTGGCGGCGGGCCGGCTCTATCTGTGTTCCCCCTTCAACGAGGCCAGCGCCATCGACCCGGGGACCGGCAAGGCCCTGTGGCGCTTCGATCCCAAGCTGAAGCTCGGGATCGGCTATCCCAACGACTACAACTGCCGGGGCCTGGCCTATTGGAGGAACCCCGCCGTCCCGCCCACGGCTCCCTGCGCCGAGCGGATCTTCATGAACACCAACGACCGGCGGCTGTTCGCCCTCGACGCCGCCACCGGCAGGGCCTGCCCGGGCTTTGGCCAGGACGGCATGGTCGCGGTCATGCCCGCCCTGGACGATCCCGGCGCCGCCCAGATCACCTCGCCCCCCGTGGTGGTGGCCGGCGTGGTGGTGGTGGGCTCCTCCATCGACGACAACCAGAAGGTCGACGAGCTCTCCGGCGCCGTGCGCGGCTTCGACGCCGTCACCGGGGCGCTGAAGTGGAGCTTCGACCCCCTGGCCAGCGCCCGGCCCGGGATCCGCGCCGGCGCCGCCAATGTCTGGGCGCCGATGTCGGCCGACGAGACCCGCGGCCTGGTCTTCCTGCCCACTTCCAGCGCCAGCCCTGACTTCTACGGCGCGGCAAGGCCAGGCGCTGGCGGGCACGCCAATTCGGTGGTGGCGCTGCACGCCGCCACCGGCCAGGTGGCCTGGGCCTTCCAGACCACCCACCACGACGTCTGGGACTACGACCTGCCGGCCCAGCCGACCCTGGCCACGGTGACCTACAAGGGCGCGACCTCGCCCGCCGTGATCCAGACCACCAAGCAGGGCCTGCTCTTCACCCTGAACCGCGACACCGGCGCCCCGGTCATCCCGGTGGTGGAGCGGCCGGTTCCCCAGGGCGGGGCCCTGGGGGAGACCCTGTCCCCCACCCAGCCCTTCCCGGTGGCGCCGGCCTCGCTCGCCCCCAACCGCATCGCGCCCCAGGATGCCTTCGGCCTGACGCCCTGGGACCGGGGCGCCTGTCGTCGGCTACTGGAGGGCGCCCGGAACCAGGGGCTCTACACCCCGCCCACCACCCAGGGGACGATCATCTATCCCTTCACCGGCGGCGGCTCGAACTGGGGCGGGATCGCCTTCGATCCGGGCCGCCAGGTGGTCTATGCCAACACCTCCAGCGCCCTGCACAAGGTGACCCTGATCCCGGCGGAACAGGTGAAAGCCGCCAAGGCCGCCCAGCCGGATCTGGAGATCAGTCCCAATACAGGCGCCCGCTACGGCATGAAGCGCGAGCTGCTGCGCTCGCCGCTGGGCCTGCCCTGCAACCCGCCGCCCTGGGGGGAGCTGTCGGCCATCGACATGCACGACGGCAAGGTGCTGTGGCGCGTGCCCCTGGGGACCACGCGGGACCTGGCGCCCGGCTCGCAGCTCTTCATGCGCGGAACCGGCACGCCCAATTTCGGCGGGCCCATCGTCACCGGGGGCGGCCTGGTCTTCATCGGCGCGGCCATGGACAACTATCTGCGCGCCTTCGACGCCCGCTCGGGCAAGGTGCTCTGGAAGGGTCGGCTGCCGGCCGGGGGCCAGGCCACGCCCATGACCTATGTCTGGAAGGGCCGCCAGTACGTGGTGATCGCCGCGGGCGGCCATTCCAAGAGCGATACCAAGCGCGGCGACCAGCTGGTGGCCTTCGCCCTGCCGCAATAGGGAACCTCGGGGTCCGGGCGGGTTTTTTCGCTGGCGCGCAGCCCCGCGCCCGGTGAAACCTGGCGGCATGACCCTGACCACCCGCGTTCTCATCGGCCTCGTCGCCGGTCTCGCCGCCGGCGCCGCCATCGCGGCCTACGCCCCAGGCTTGGTCCCGCAGATCATCGCCGTGGCCGAGCCGGCGGGGGGACTCTGGCTCGACGCCCTGAGGATGACCATCATCCCGCTCGTCTTCGCCCTGCTGGTGACCGGGGTGTCCCAGGCCGCCGACACCGCCCGGGCCGGGGGGGACGCGGCCCGGACGCTGGGCCTGTTCGCCGTCCTGCTGGTGGCCTCGGCCGCCTTCGCCGCCATCGCCACCCCGGCCCTGCTGGCCATCTGGCCGGCCCCGGCCGAGGCCGCCCAGGCCCTGCGCGCCGCGGCCCACGCCGCGAATGGGCAGATTCCGCCCACGCCGACCATCGAGGCCATGCTCAAGAGCTTCATCCCCACCAATCCGGTCCAGGTCGCCGCCGAGGGGGCCATGGCGCCCCTGGTGGTCTTCGCCCTGGTCTTCGGCCTGGCCGCCACCCGCATCGCCGCCGAGCATCGGGCCAGCCTGCTGGGGTTCTTCGCCGCGGTGAAGGACACCATGATGGTCCTGGTCCACTGGGTGCTGTGGGCCGCCCCCTTCGGGGTGTTCGCGCTGGCCCTGGTCACCGGGGCCCGGACCGGGCTGGGGGCGGTGGGGATCCTCGGCCACTATGTGATCGTGGTCTCCATCATGTGCCTGAGCATGGCTGCGGTCGCGGTGATCCTGGCCGTGGTGTTCGGCCGCGTGCCCTTCATGGCCTTCCTGCGCGCCATGATCCCGGTGGAGGCCGTGGCCATCTCCACCCAGTCGTCGCTGGCCTCCCTGCCGGCCATGCTCGACACCGCCGAGCGGCTGGGGGTTCCCGACAAGGTGCGTGGCATGGTCCTGCCCATGGCCGTGGCCCTGTTCCGCATGACCAGCCCGGCCGGCAACATGGCCGTGGTGATCTATGTGGCCCACATCTACGGCGTGGCGCTCAGCCCGCTGGTCCTCGCGGTCGGGGTGCTGGTGGCCGCCACGGTCAGCCTGGCGGCGGTCGGCATCGCCAGCGCGGTGACCTTCTTCACCACGCTGGGGCCCATCTCCATGGCCATGGGGGTGCCGATGGAGCTCCTGCCCTTGCTGCTGGCGGTGGAGACCCTGCCCGACATCTCGCGCACCATCGGCAACGTCACCGCCGACGTCGCCGTCACCACCATGGCCGCCGAATGGAGCCTGGAGGAGGACGCGCAGGAGGAACTGCCGGTGAGCGAGGGGGTCTAGGCCCGGCTCTTCCGCTTCAGGGCCACATAGAGCGCCCCCTCGCCGCCGTGCGTGCGGTGGGCCTCGGAGATGCCAGCCACCACCTCGCGCAGGGCCGGGCTCGACAGCCATTCCGGGGTCATGCGCCGCAGCACCCCGCCGCCGCGGGCCCCCTTGCCGGTGATCACCAGCACCGCGCGGTCGCCGCGGTTCCAGGCGCCGAGGACGAATCCCTCCAGCGCCGCCTTGGCCTGCATCTGATCCATGCCGTGCAGGTCGATGCGGCCGCCGATCGCCTCGCGCTCCTTGGCGATGCGCTGCTTGCGGCGCGGCTCGATGTCCTCGGGCCCGAGCCAGGGGTGGGCGGGACGCTTCGGCGCGGGCTTCTCGGGGATGGGGATGCGGGCGGCGGGCGCGTTGTGGTCGATCTGGGCGGCGAGGGCGTCACGTTCGGCCTTGGAGACCGCGCGACCGGGCATGGGGTGGACCGTGGCGGCCACCATGGACCAGAGGCGCAGTTCGTCGGGCCGGACCGGCCGCTTCACGACCCGGGACCCACCCGCGGAACCAGGCGGTGCATCCGCAGAGTATGGCGCACCCGGCCGGCCTCGGCGCCGGCGCGCTGGCCCTGACCCAGATAGAGGTCGGCGCGGACCTCGCCCTTGATCGCCCCGCCGACATCCAGCGCGGTCACCAGGCGCCGGTAGGTGGGGAAGGCGCCGGTGAGGATCGGCGCGACCCCGTCGATCCAGAACAGCTCGCCCGTGGCGTGGCGGGTCGGGTCCACCGCGATGGCGCGGCCGACCGGCAGGGGAATGCCCGCCGACCCCACCGGCGGTCGGCCGTCGTCCGGCGCCAGGGTGAAGAAGACGTAGCGCGGGTTGAGCCGCATGATGGCCTGGGCCTCGGCCCCGCGATGGTCGGCCAGCCACTGACGGATGGCCTCGCCCGAGGTATTGTTGGCCGCCAGCAAACCCTTGTCGCGCATGGGATTGGCGATTCCGACGAAGGGCCGGCCGTTAGTGGCGGCGAACAGCACCTTGGTCCGGGTCCCATCGGGATAGGTGATCACGCCCGAGCCCTGGACCTGCAGGAAGAACAGCTCCTCGGGCCGCATCCAGGCCAGAACCTGGCCGGGCGGGGAGGCTTCGATGGCGGCGCGGTCGGGATAGGGGCCGAGCTGGCCGTCGAGACCCCTCTGCTGGGCGTCGCGGCCGCCCTGGCCGCTGGCCGCCAGGTCGACGGGCTTGGGCCGGACGGGCGCGGAAAACTCGGCGTCGGACTTGGCGCGGGCCTCATATTCCGGCGCGTAATAGGCCGTCAGGATCCCCTCGCCGGGCAGGGCCTCGGGCCGGAAGTTAGCCTCGAAGAAGGCGCGGGCCTCGGCTCGGGGCGCCAGGGGCTGGCTGCGGGCCCGGCGGCAGATCTCCCCCATGGCGGCGTCCCGGGCCGCGCCGCAGGTGGCGCGGAAGGATTCGAAAGCCGCGGCGTGGTCCTCGTCGCTCCAGCCCGGCAGGTCGCTGAACTGCTCGAGCCGGGGGGGCGGACCCGGCTGCGGGCCGGGGGTGGGACGCGGCATGGGGCCGGGCTTGGCCGTGGCGCAGGCCGCGAGCGTCAGGGCCGCGGCGCAGGCCAGGAGGATCTTGGACAGGTTGCGGGCCACGACGGACTCCGGGCTGGACCGGCTGGGGGCCGGGATGAGCGGGTGGTCCTACGCCTCGGCGGCGTCGACGCGGACGAGGGTCCAGTTGGGGTCGCGGCTCTTAAGATTGCGTTCGAAGGTCCAGAGCTCGGCGGTGCGGCGATCGTCGACCCCCTCGCCCTCCGGCCCCTTGGTGCGGCTGCGGAACTCGGCCAGGAAGCGGACGGTGATCTTGGCCACGTCGCCCACCACCTCGGCCTTCTCCAGGTCGGCGCGCGGGGGATGGGCGAATTCCACGGTCTCGGTGCGGCCCTCGGTCTCACGCCGGGCGATCTCGGCGTCGAAGCTGGCCATGATACCCGGCGACAGCAGGTCGCGCAGGGTGTCGCGGTCGCCGGCGGCGAAGGCGGTGACGATCATCTCGTAGGCGCCCTTGGCGCCGCCGAGGAAGCGGGGCAGGTCGAAACTCCCGTCCCGGGCGCGCACGGCGGCCAAGCCGGAGAGGGCCACGCCCTCGGCGACCTCGGCGGCCTGGACCTCCTCGCCCTCCAGCCGATCGGGCGCGGGCTTGGCGCCGGGCAGGGCGTCGGCGGCCGGCGTGTCCTCCGGCTGACGGCCCACCCTGCGGCCCAGCACCGAATAGAGCTGGAACAGGACGACCGCGGCGAGGCCGGCGAAGATGATCAACTCAAGGATCGGCAATTGGTTATCGCTTCGATGGAGACGAGGGGTGGGCTTCAATATAGGACGTTGCAACGCCCCCGTCAGGGGCGACGTTGCATCGGCGAAAGTCGCATGATAGCAGCGCCGGTCCCAAACAGGGCGTGAACCAGTCCTTAGAGCACGGAATCTTCGCCAAATGAGCGACACTGACGCGGCCGGCCAGGAAAACGGCGCCGATATCGGCCTGACCGACCCGGGAATCCGGATTCTCGCCCAGTTCATCCGCGATCTCAGCTTCGAGAATCCGCGGGCCCCCGAGAGTCTGCGCGCCGGGACCACCCAGCCCAGCATCGACATGGGCGTGGAAATGAACGCCCGCGGCCGCGACGACGGCTATTTCGAGGTGGACCTGAAGCTCTCGGCCCGCGCGACGCGCGACGACGGCCCGGTCTTCCACGTCGAGCTGCTCTATGGCGGGGTCTTCGAGATCGCCGGGGTTCCCCCCGAGGAGCTGGAGCCGGTGCTGCTGGTGGAGTGCCCGCGCTTCCTGTTCCCCTTCGCCCGCCGGGTGATCGCCGACGTGACCTCGGACGGCGGTTTCCCGCCCTTCCTGCTCGACCCGATCGACTTCGCCGGCGTCTATGCGGCCCGCAAGGCCCAGGCCGACGGCGCGGGCCAGATCGGCAACGCGTAAGAGTCCAAGACCCTTCTCCCCTTGCGGGAGAAGGTGTCACGCGAAGGCGTGACGGATGAGGGGTTGCGCTCCCCTCTCAAAAAATTCCCGTGGGTTTGTCGGATAGGTCTATCGACCCCTCATCCGACCCTGCTCCGCAGGGCCACCTTCTCCCGCAAGGGGAGAAGGATCACAAATTCAAAGCCCGAACCGCGTCCAGAGTTCGTCGTTCTTCAGGACCTCGCGGATGAAGGCGGCGTGGATTTCGCGTTCGGCTTCGGTGGAGCGGGAGGCCAGGGGCCGGGGCCGCGCGCCATAGGTCGAGGGGTTGGCCACGGCGTAGGCGGCGGTGTCCATGGCCTGGGTGGTAAGCTCCAGGCTCCGCTCACGGCCGCCCTTCAGCTCCAGATAGACCGCCGCCAGCAGGCGGGCGTCGATCAGCGCCCCGTGCTTTTCCCGCTCCGATAGCGAGATCTTGAAGCGCTTGCAGAGCGCGTCCAGGGAATTGGCCATGCCCGGGAAGCGCTTGCGCGCCAGCGCCAAGGTGTCGATCCACCGCGGCTCCTCCAGGATGGTCAGGCCGCAGACCCCCAGCTCGTGATTGATGAAGGCCCGGTCGAAGGTGGCGTTGTGGGCGATCAGCGGCGCGTCGCCGACGAACTCCAGGAAGGCGTGGCTGACCTCCGGATGGGCGAACTTGGGCTTGCCCTTCAGGAAGGCGCCCGACAGGCCGTGCACCCGCTCGGCGTCCGGCGGCATGTCGCGCTCGGGATCGATATAGACGTGGAAGTGCCGCCCGGTGGGCAGGAAGTCCTCGATTTCCAGGCAGGCGATCTCCACCAGCCGGTGGCCGAGGTGAGGCTCGAAGCCGGTCGTCTCGGTGTCCATGACGATTTCGCGGGCCATGGCCCTAGATGCCGCGCTTCGACCGGGGTTTCAACCGGCGCTCAGGTCGCAGGGTTGTTTCGCTGGGGACGGCGCGCGGGATCGCGCAGGGCCGCGATGATCTCGGCGACCTGGGCCCGGGCGTGGTCCAGCCCCTGGCCGGTGTCCACCACGAAGTCGGCCCGCTTTCGCTTCTCGCTGTCGTGCAGCTGGCGCTTGAGGATGTCGTCCAGCCGTTCGGCGGTCCAGCCGGGGCGGGCCAGGACCCGGGCGCGCTGCTGATCCTCGGGCGCCGAGGCCACCACCACGGCGTCCATGTTCCGGTCGCCGCCGGTCTCGAACAGCAGGGGGATGTCCAGCACCACCATGTCGGCGCCGGCCTCCTGGGCGTGCTTGAAGAAGGCCCCGCGATCGGCGCCCACCAGGGGATGGACGATGGCGTTCAGCCGGGCCATGGCCGCGTCGTCGCCGAGCACCCGCTGGCGCAGGGCCTCGCGGTCCACGGCGCCATCCCGGGTGACCCCCGGAAAGGCCGCCTCCAGGGGCGCCACCGCCGCCCCGCCCTTCACATAGAGGTCGGCCACCACCGCGTCGGCGTCATAGACCGGGATCCCGGCCTCGCGGAACATGGCCGCGGTGGTCGACTTGCCCATCCCGATGGAGCCGGTCAGTCCGATATTCAGCATGGCGTCAAAGTCCCAGGGCTTGGATGGCCAGGGCCCGGACGTCGATCCCGTCGGGCGGCGCCTGGCCGAAGAAGGCGCGGAAGGCCGGGATGGCCTGGCCGATCAGCATTTCCAGCCCGTCCACCGTGGGCCGGCCCAGCGCCCCGGCCTGCGCCAGGAATGGCGTGAGCAGGGGCTTGTAGACCATGTCCATCACCACGCAGGTCGCCGGCGTCGCCGCCAGGGGCACGTCCAGGCTGCCCGAACCGCTGAGGCCCGCCGAGGTGGCGTTGATCAGGGCGCCGAGGCCTTCGAAGGCCTGCTCGGCCTGGTCCAGCCCATAGGCGCGCACGGCGGGGCCGAGATCGGCGGCGATCTCCCTGGCCCGCGCCACGGTGCGGTTGAGGATGCGGATATCGGTCGCCCCGGCGGTGAGGAAGGCCGCCGCGGCCCCGCGCGCCCCGCCGCCCGCGCCGAGGATCGCCACGGGCGCCGCCGCGGGATCGAAACCCGGCGCCTGGACGGCGAATGCCGCCAGCAGGCCCAGGCCGTCGGTGTTGTCGGCGAAGATGGCGCCCTCGGGTCCGAACACCAGGACGTTGGCCGCCTGGGCCAAGCGGGCCCGCTCGCTGACCTCGTCGGCCAGGGTGAGCGCCACGGTCTTGAAGGGCACGGTGACGTTCAGCCCGGCCACCGACCCGCCGCGCAGGCCGTTGATGAAGGACGGGAAGGCCTCGGGGAAGACGCCGAAGGGCACATAGACCCCGTCGATCCCGGCGGCCGCCAGCCAGGCATTGTGCAGGGTCGGGCTCATGGTGTGGGCGACGGGATGACCCACAACGCCCGCCACCCGGGTGGCGCCGGTGATCCTGCTCATGCCGCCAGGGCCCCATGTTTGCGCAGCAGATCCAGCAGACCCAGCAGGGGCAAGCCCAGGATGGCGAAATAGTCGCCCTCGATCTTGGAGAACAGCTGCGAGCCATGGCTCTCCAACCGGTAGCAGCCCACCGAACCCAGGGCCTCCTCCCCTTCGGCCAGCAGGTAGGCCTCCAGGAAGTCGTCGGAAAAGTCGCGCATGGTCAACGTGCAGGTGGCCACCTCGCGCCAGATCGGCGCGCCGTCCCTGGCCACCACCACCGCCGAGTGCAGCTGGTGCGGTTTGCCGCGCAGTAGCTTCAGGCGCGCGCGCGCGGCTTCCACCGTCTCGGCCTTGTCGTAGAGCGAGCCCTCGAACTCCAGGGTCTGGTCGGCGCCGATCACGAAGCCCGGCCGACCGCGCGAGATCTTCACCGCCTTCAGTTCGGCCAGGGCGTCGGCCACTTCGCGGGGCGTGCCCCCCTGGCCGAGCAGGGCGGTCTTCACCGCCTCCTCGTCCACCCCGGAGACGGCGGTCTCGAAGGGCACGCCGGCGCCTTTCAGCACGGCGGTGCGGGCAGCGCTCTTGGAGGCCAGGATGATCGGCGCGCTCATCCCAGCACCTCGATCTGGCCGTGGCCCCCGTGCAGCAGGTTGAGCACGGCCGCGGCCGTCTCCTCGACGCTGCGGCGGGTGACGTCAATCACCGGCCACTCCATCTTCTCGTAGAGCCGGCGGGCCAGGACCGTCTCCTCGCGGACCGCCTCGATGTCGATATAGCTGCTCTCCCGGTCTTCCTTCAGGCTGAGCAGACGGTTGCGGCGGATCTGGATCAGCCGGTCCGGCGAGATGGTCAGGCCCACGATGAGGGCGTTCTTCAGGGTCATCAGCTTCTCGGGCGGCGACCGTCCCGGCACCAGGGGGACATTGGCCGCCCGCACCCCGCGGTGGGCCAGATAGATGCAGGTCGGGGTCTTGGACGTGCGTGAGACCCCCACCAGCACCACATCGGCCTGGTCCAGGTCCTGGCCGCCCTGGCCGTCGTCGTGGCCGATGGCGTAGTTCAGGGCGTCCATGCGGTTGAAATAGTCGTTGTCCAGAGCGTGCTGCACCCCGACCCGCCGGGTCAGCGCCGCGCCCAGATAGCGCGACAGGGCCGAGACTAGGGGATCCAAGGCGGGGATGCAGGCCATGTCCAGCTTGCGGCACCCCTCCTCCAGGGCCGCGCGGAGTTCGTCGTCGACGATGGTGTGGATCACCACCCCCGGCGCGGCCTCGATGTCGGTGAGCGCCCGCTCCAGCTGCCGGGGCGAGCGGACCAGGGCGTAGATGTGCTCGATGGGCAGGACGTTCTCGAACCGGGCGCAGACCGCGCGGGCCATGGCGTTCAGGGTCTCGCCGGTGGAGTCGGAGACCAGGTGCACATGGAAGTAGGTGGCGAAGCGCGGGGCGGTGGTCATGGACCCTTGGGGTTCGAGCGGCGGGGCGGAAGAAATATCTGGGGACAGGTGTGTCGACACCTTCTTAGCGAAGCCGCGCGCGCTTGGGGATAGCCGCGGCCAAATCGCGCTGGTCCCGCGCGGCCGGTGGAGAACGGGGATGAAAGCCGAAGTTTGAGTCCGTCGGGCGCCCCGATCATCCCTGCGGCGTGGGGGATGTGAATCCCGCCCATGGTCAAGCTGCGGATGACCGCCGTTCGTTCAGGGCCTGCGTCCCCGAGAGGTTAATGAATCGTTAAGTCCGCTCAAGCGGTTAAGACTTCGTTAACACAATCCACAGCCCCGCTTATCACGGCGGGAGGAAGCGGCCCTGGCCTGGGGAAAGGGAGTCGAGGAGGGGGTGCGACATCGGAGGTTTCCCCCATGATCGACAGGCCTACCGCTACCTCTTCAATTCAGATTCCAAATCTTAGATAGGTAGAAGGCAGGCGGGGCCGAACAGACGGGCTTGAGCCGGAGAGGGGAAGGCGATTTAAGGCTCCCCATGCCGAACAGTTCGAAACCCCACCTTCTCCGCGCCCTGGCCGGAGAAACCCTGGACCGCCCGCCGGTCTGGTTCATGCGTCAGGCGGGACGCTCCCTGCCCGAGTACCGGGAACTGCGGACCCGGGCCAAGGACTTCATCGCCTTCTGCCACAATCCGGAAATGGCCGCCGAGGCGACGATGCAGCCCATGCGCCGCTTCCCCCTGGATGCGGCCATCGTCTTCGCCGACATCCTGCTGATCCCCCAGGCGCTCGGCCAGGAGGTCTGGTTCGAGGCGGGCGAGGGTCCCAGGCTCGGCGCCCTGCCGGAGATCGAGGCCCTGGCCGACCAGATCGAGGCCTCCACCGGGCGGCTGTCGGCCATCGGCGAGACCCTGTCGCGCGTGCGGGCCGAGCTGGAGCCGGACCGGGCCCTGATCGGCTTCGCCGGCGCCCCCTGGACCGTGGCCACCTACATGATCGAGGGCCGCGGCTCAGACCGCTCCGGCGCCAGGACCTACGCCTACCAGAACCCGGAGAAGCTCGACCGCCTGCTGGAGGTGCTGGTGGAGTCCACCGCCCGCTACCTGGTGATGCAGGCCAGGTCCGGCGCCCAGGTGCTGAAGCTGTTCGAGAGCTGGGCGGAGGGGCTGGCCGAGGATGTCTTCGAACGCATCGTCATCAAGCCGCACACCGCCATCATCGAGAAGGTCCGCGCCGCCGGGGTCGACACCCCCTTCATCGGCTTCCCACGCGGGGCCGGCGCCCTGGTGGAGAACTACGCCGCCCGGGTCCCGGTCAACTGCGTGGCCCTGGACACCCAGGCCACCGCGGTGCTGGGCCAGAAGATTCAGGACAGCGGCAAGACCATCCAGGGGGCGCTGGACAACCTGCTGCTGCGCGCCGGGGGCCCGGCCCTCGACGCCCGGGTCGACGCCCTGATCGAGCAGTGGAACTCCGGTCCCTATATCTTCAACCTGGGCCATGGGGTCCTGCCCGACACCCCCATCGAGCACATCGAGCGCACCATCCGCCGGGTGACCGGCAAGTGACCCGGGTCGCCGTTGTCCTGTTCAACCTCGGCGGCCCCGACGGTCCCGAGGCGGTGCGGCCCTTCCTCTACAACCTGTTCAAGGACCCGGCGATCATCGGGGCCCCGGCCTTCGTGCGCTATCCTCTGGCCGCCCTGATCTCCTCGCGGCGGGAAAGCTCGGCCCAGGCCAACTACGCCATCATGGGGGGCGGCTCGCCCCTGCTGCCCGAGACCCTGGCACAGGCCGAAGCCCTGGATCTGGCCCTGGCGGCGGCCAGGCCCGACCTCACCGCCAAGACCTTCATCGCCATGCGCTACTGGAAGCCCTTCGCCTACGAGACGGCCAGGGCGGTGGCGGCCTTCAATCCCGATGAGATCGTCCTGCTGCCGCTCTATCCGCAGTTCTCCACCACCACGACGGGCTCGTCCCTGAAGGACTGGGCCAAGGCCTATTCGGGCCCGGGCCGCACGCGCACAGTCTGCTGCTATCCCACCGCCGAGGGCCTGATCGAAGCCCACGCCCAGCGCATCCACGACACCTGGGAAGAGGCCGGCAAGCCCAGGAACGTCCGCCTGCTGTTCTCCGCCCACGGCCTGCCGGAGAAGGTGATCGCTGGCGGAGATCCCTACCAGGTCCAGGTCGAGGCCACGGCCGCCGCGGTGGCCGCCCTCGTTCCCGAGCTCGCCGACTGGCGGGTCTGCTACCAGAGCCGGGTCGGACCGCTGAAATGGATCGGTCCCTCCACGGCAGACGAAATCCACGTGGCCGGGGAACAGGGGGTCGGCCTGCTGATCACGCCCATCGCCTTCGTCTCCGAGCACATCGAAACCCTGGTGGAGCTGGACCACGAATATGCCGAGCTGGCGGTGCAGCAGGGGGTGGCCCCCTATCTGCGGGCGCCGGCGCTCGGGGTGGAGCAGGTCTTCATCGACACCCTGGCCCAGACCGTCGATCGGTCCCTGGCCCGGGCTGGCGGCGCGGCGCCGGAGGGGGAATGGCTTTGCCCGTCCGGCTATGGCAAATGCGGCCGCACCACCAAGGGAGCTTCGGCGTGAACTACGACCTGCTGCGCGGCCTGCACATCATCTCGGTGATCGCCTGGATGGCCGGCATGATGTACCTGCCCCGCCTGTTCGCCTACCACGCCGCAGCGCCGATGGGCGGGGAGATGGACAAGACCTTCCAGACCATGGAGCTCAAGCTCTACCGGATCATCATGGGTCCGGCCATGGTGGCCACCTGGGTGTTCGGCCTGGCCCTGATCTATGTGGACGCCACCCAGATCCGCGGCGGCTGGGACTTCCTGCAGACCCCCTGGATGATCACCAAGCTGGCGGGGATTGTCTTCCTGACCGCCTGGCATCATGTGCTCGGGGCGGCCCGCAAGAAATTCGTCGCCGGGACCAACACTCGAACGGCGCGCTTCTGGAAGATGACCAACGAACTGCCCTTCATCGCGGCCATCATCATGGTCATCGCGGTGACGACGGAGTTCGGGGGGTAACGCAAACCCCGCGGTTAGTATCCCAAGCCAAGCTACCCCCATCGCTTGACCCGAAGCACCCAATGTGGTTCCGCTGCACCCACATGGCGTCGCGCACCGCGAAGTCATGCCCCGCCTCTCTCCGGCGACGCGCGCTTCCAGAAACCCAAGCTGCTGCGTCCCGGCCCCTGAACACCCCCGGCGAGTCTCAAGGCCCGCCATAGACGTTTCAAGTTTGCTCGACGCCGCAGGACTGTCTCAAGTCCTGGGTGCGCCGGGCCGTATCAAGGCGATACCCCATGTCCGAAGAAAATATCTCCGACACCCTCGACGCCGAAGACTCCGCCCTCGACCAGGCGATGGACGCGCAGGTCGCGGCCGCCCAGGAGACCAGCGACGACGACGACGACAACGAACTCTCCGCAGCCATCGCCGCGCTCGGCATCACCCGGATGTCCCTCCAGGAACTGAAGGACAAGTCGCCGGTCGACCTGCTGGCCTTCGCCGAGAAGCTGGAGATCGAGAACGCCAACTCCATGCGCAAGCAGGACATGATGTTCGCGATCCTCAAGACGCTCGCCGAGGAAGGCATCGAGATCTCCGGCTCCGGCACCCTGGAAGTGGTGTCCGACGGCTTCGGCTTCCTGCGCTCGCCGGAAGCCAACTACCTGCCCGGCCCCGACGACATCTATGTCAGCCCCTCGCAGATCCGGAAGTTCGGCCTGCGCACCGGCGAC
>NZ_JAUSLW010000095.1 GCF_030645195.1 Phenylobacterium sp.
TCAAGCAGGACAAGCGCCGCCAGACCCTGATCGACTTCGCCGACCAGATTCGGCTGTCGCGGGAGCTGGTTCGGCTGGACTGTGACACCCCCCTGCCCTCCCCCCTCGAGGACCTGCTGGTGGCCGAGCCCGACGCGGCGACGCTGTCGGCCTTCCTGGAGCAGATGGAGCTGCGCACCCTGGGCCGCCGCGTGAACGGCGGCGGCAGCGGGGCGACGGCTCCGGCCGCGCCGGCCACCCCCACGGCGCGGCCCGAGGCGCCGGCCCAGGCGCCCATCGACACCACCAAATATGTCTGCGTGCGCGACCTGGAGACCCTGGACGCCTGGATCGCCAAGGCCCGGGCCGTGGGCGTCATCGCCTTCGACACCGAGACCGATTCGCTCTCCTCGGCCAATGCGGGCCTCTGCGGGGTGTCCCTGGCCATCGCGCCGGGCGAGGCCTGCTACATCCCGGTGGGCCACGAGCCCGAGGGCGGCCTGGCCTTCGACGCCCCCGCCGACCTGACCCAGATCCCGCACGACGCGGTGATGGCGCGGCTCAAGCCGCTGCTGGAGGACCCCTCGGTCCTGAAGGTGGCCCAGAACGCCAAGTACGACCTGGCGGTCCTGTCGCGGCAGGGAATCCAGGTGGCCCCCATCGAGGACACGATGCTGATCAGCTACGTGCTGGAGGCGGGCCTGCACAAGAGCCACGGCATGGACGAGCTGTCCAAGCGCTGGCTGGGCCACGAGCCGATTTCCTTCAAGCAGGTGGCCGGGACCGGCAAGGCCCAGAAGAGCTTCAAGCATGTGCCCCTGGAGCCGGCGACCTGCTACGCCGCCGAGGACGCCGACGTCACCCTGCGCCTCTACCAGATCCTGCGGCCCAAGCTGGCCGCGGCGGGCCTGCTCACCGTCTACGAGACCCTGGAGCGGCCCATGCCGCCGGTCCTGGCCCAGATGGAGTGCGAGGGCATTCGGATCGATCCCGACCAGCTGGCCCGGCTCTCCCACGACTTCTCGGTGCGGATGACCGAGCTGGAGGCCCAGGCCCATGCGCTCGCCGGCCGGCCCTTCAACCTGGGCAGCCCCAAGCAGATCGGCGAGGTGCTCTATCAGGAGATGGGCCTGGCCTCGAAGAAGACCACGGCGACGGGGGCGCAAGGGACTGACGCCTCCATCCTCGAGGAGCTGGCCGCCCAGGGCGCCGAGCTGCCCCGGGTGCTGCTGGACTGGCGGCAGCTCTCCAAGCTGAAGGGCACCTATACCGACGCCCTGGCCGCCGCCATCTCGCCGCGCACCAACCGGGTCCACACCTCCTACGCCCTGGCGTCGACCACCACCGGGCGGCTGTCCTCGTCGGATCCCAACCTGCAGAACATCCCGGTCCGCACCGAGGAGGGCCGCAAGATCCGCAAGGCCTTCATCGCCGAGCCGGGACACGTCCTGGTCAGCGCCGACTACAGCCAGATCGAGCTGCGCCTGCTGGCCCATGTGGGGGACATTCCCCAGCTGAAGAAGGCCTTCCTGGAGGGCCTGGACATCCACGCGGCCACCGCCTCGGAGATGTTCGGCGTGCCCATCGAGGGCATGCCCGCCGAGACGCGGCGCCGCGCCAAGGCGATCAATTTCGGTATCGTCTACGGCATCTCGGCCTTCGGCCTGGCCAACCAGCTCTCCATCCCGCAGGACGAGGCCGGGGCCTATATCAAGACCTATTTCGAGCGCTTCCCCGGCATCCGCACCTATATGGACCGCACCAAGCAGGCCGCGCGCGCCCAGGGTTTCGTCACCACCGTCTTCGGGCGGAAGGTCAATATCCCGGCGGTGTTCTCCAAGTCCCAGGCCGAGCGGGCCTTCGGCGACCGGGCGGCCATCAACGCCCCGATCCAGGGGGCGGCGGCCGACGTCATCCGCCGGGCCATGATTCGCATGCCCGCGGCCCTGAAGGCGGCGGGCCTTGAGGCCCGCATGCTGCTGCAGGTGCACGACGAACTGGTCTTCGAGGCCCCCGAGCCCGAGGCCGACGAGCTGATCAAGGTCGCCAAGCGGGTGATGGAACGGGCCGCCGAACCGGCGGTCTCGCTCTCGGTTCCCCTGGTGGTGGAGGCCTGCGCCGCCAGGAACTGGGACGACGCGCACTGAGGCGCGATAGCATCAAACGCTGGTCTTCGGTCAGGCCGCCGAGCGCACCGCGCGGCCCTGCAGGATGCGGTGACCACTGTCATCCAGCCGCACGGCGGTGAGCAGGCCGGTGGCGTAGGCGCCGGTGTCGACCCCGATCCGGCGGCCGGTGATCTGTGGCTCCTCCATCGGGGTATGGCCATGGACGATGATCTTCTCGAACTTGGCGGTGGACTGCAGGAACTCCGCGCGAATCCACAGCAGGTCGCGCTCCACCTGCCGCGCCAGGGGCACGCCGGGCCGGACCCCGGCGTGGACGAAGGCGTAGTCGCCCACGGTCAGCATCAGTTCCAGGGTCTCGTAGAAGTGGGTGTGGGCCGGCGGCAGCACCTTGCCGAAGGCCAGGCGGGCGGTCTCCCAGGCCTCGGGATCGGTGCGGGTGGCCGGGGGCTGGACGCCGTAGGAGGCGAGCGTCGCCGATCCGCCGTGCTCCACCCAGGTCTGGCCGAAGCCGGGCTCGTCGCGGAACTGCAGCAGGGCCTCCTCGTGGTTGCCCTTCAGGGCCCGGACCTCGAAGGCGGCCTCGGCCTGCAGCGCCAGGATGGCGTCGATCACCTGGGCCGAGGCCGGGCCTCGGTCCACATAGTCGCCCAGCAGGACCAGCATCGGCCGCTCGCTCGGCGCCGAGGCCAGGACATCCTGGGCGATGGTGTGCAGCAGAGGTTCGAAGGCGTCGAGCCGGCCGTGGATGTCGCCAATGGCGTAGACCAGCCGCCCGCCGGTTGAGGGCGGAGCTTGCGGAATCTTGCGGCCGAACAGGCGAGAGAACAAGGGCGGGCCTTCTGGGTTGGACGCCCACCTTAGGTAGGGTGGGCGGGGTCTTCAACGCGGAGACGACCGGAAAGGCCCGTCGCCCTGTAACGGGTCAAGCTAGACGCCGGTTCGGGCGGATTTTTGGCCGGATCCGGCGCGAACCTAGCCCTGGCGGGTGAACAAGCCCTTGGGCTCAGGGGCGGACCAGGCCCTGCGGACCCTGGCAGCCGATCCAGCCCGAGGCCGCGCGGCGATAGACCCGCAGGCCGTAGGCGCCCGCGGGCAAGCCCTCGACGCTGAGGCTGGTGGAGAAGCCGCTGGGCTGGGCGACGGGACGCTTGAAGGCGGCCGCCACGTCGGGGCGCGCCTGGTCTATCGGCAGGGGCTGGAGGAAGTCGCCGGCCGGACCGGTGAGGCGCACGGCGCCGTCGGTGGGTCCGGGCTTGACCGAGAGGTCCGAGATCCAGCCGCTCGCCACCAAGCCGCGGGCGTCCAGCAGGGCCTGGTCGACATTGCAGCCCGGGGTCGGGACCGCGGCGTCCAACCCCACGAAGGCCGCGCCAGCGCGGGCCACCGGCGCGAACCGTCCCCGCGACGGGGCCGAGGGCGCCAGGGACCCATGGGTCGGGGCGTCCGGCAGGGCGGCCTCGATGCGGGCCTCGGCGGCCTCCGACACCGCCGGGGAGCCGCGCATCACAAAGCCCAGGCCGTGCTCCTGCACCTCCAGCATGACGACGTCCGGCTGGAACCGGTCGATCAGGTCCTGGCGCCAGAAGCCGTCGTCGATGTGGGTCAGGATCACCCGGCTGAAATGCCCCAGCAGGAAGGGCGTCAGGGCGTTTGAAAACGAATCCCGCGTCAGCAGCAGGGTCGGCTTGCCCGCCTGGCCGGTCTCCACCACCTGGGGCGCGGTCCAGCTGCGGCGCCCCGAGAGCCAGGTGGTGCGGTAGCCGGCGGCCGAGGGGTCGACATAGCCGCGGTAATGGATCGGCACGAAACTCGCCACCCCCAGCATCAGGGCGAGGTCGCGGGGCGGATTGACCCCATTCACCACCGGCCGGAAGTCGCTGAGCGGCCGGGTCGGCTGGCGCAGCCCCATGGCGCGCAGGCGGGCCATGATCTGGGCATAGCCGGCATAGGCGGCGTCGCCGGTCCAGTGGGTGTCGTGGCGGCTGAAGGCCGGGACGCCGGCGGCCTTCACGGCGGTCACCGCGTCGTGCAGGTGGACCACATGGCCCGGCTCGGTCCGCTCGGCCAGCTGCGCCAGGCGCAGGCTGGTCCGGCGGGGATTGGGGCCGTCATACCAGGCGGGTCCGAGCTCGGGATAAAGGGTCTCCTTGGCCGGCGGGACCACCACCAGATAGGGGCGGCCCTGCAGGGCCTCGATACGGCCCGACAGGCCCCGCAGCCACTCGGCGGCCTGGGCGTCGTCCACGGCGCCGACGCCCCGGGCCGGGCTCAGGCGCGAGCCGTCATTATAGAACAGCCAGCCGTCGCGGCCCGCCAGCACCCGGTCCGAGCCGCTGTCGCCGAGCCGCAGGCGGGCGAAGTTGAGGGAACCGATCAGGAAGGGCCGGGCCGGGAAGCGGTCGGCGACATAGGCGTCGGTCTGGTGGCGCAGGTCATCCAGGCCCGCCAACCCCGTCCAGGCCGGTGGCCCGGCCAGCACCCGGCCCTCCTGGAGCTGGGGCGGCTTGGCCAGATGGGGCAGGAGGAAGGCGGCGGCCATCAGGACCAGGATGGCGCCGATCAGGCCTCGGCGCGGGATCGGGGTGTCCATCGCCTCAGAACCGGAAATAGAGGAAGGGGTTGAGGGTCGAATTGACCAGGACCGCGATGCTGACCACGAAGCCCGCCGCCAGGATCGGCGTGGGCAGGATATGGGCGCTCCGGGTGTCCAGGTGGGCCGGCAGGCGGGGCGAGGGGGCGTCGGAGCGCCGGGCCTTCAACCGCCCCATCAAGGCTTGCAGGGTCGGGACGGCGAAGAGGACCCCGGCGGCGAAGGCGGCGATCACCTCGGTGTCCAGCAGGTGGCGCAGGGCGACGCCCAGGGGCTTGAAGCCGTGCGGATCGAACATCGCCGACAGATAGGCCAGGGCCTGGGGCAGGTCGGCGGCGCGGAAGAACACCCAGCCCACCATCACCACCGCCACGGCGTAGAGGTGGCGCAAGGGCCGCGGCGCGGCGGCCAGCACACGCCCGAATCCGAACCGCTCCAGCATCAGGAAGGCCCCGTGATAGAGGCCCCAGACGATGAAGCTCCAGGCCGCCCCGTGCCAGAGGCCGGTGAGGAAGAAGACGATCAGCAGGTTGCGGAGGGTCTTGGCCTGCCCGCCCCGGTTTCCGCCCAGGGGAATGTAGACATAGTCCCGGAACCAGGAGGACAGCGACATGTGCCAGCGCCGCCAGAAGTCGGTGAGCGAGGTCGCCGCATAGGGGTGGTCGAAGTTCTTCGGGAAGGTGAAGCCCAGCATGAAGGCCAGGCCGATCGCCATGTTCGAATAGCCGCAGAAGTCGAAATAGATCTGCAGGGTGTAGGCCAGAGTCCCCAGCCAGGCCGCCGTCGCCGAGAGGGTTCCGGGCGCCAGACCGAAGGCGTGGTCGGCCACCGGGGCCACGGTGTTGGCGATCAGCACCTTCTGGCACAGGCCGACGATGAAGTACTGGAACCCCAGGCCCACCCGGCCCGAGCCCCTGCGGTCGGCGTGCAGCTCCTCGGCGATGTCGGCATAGCGGACGATGGGCCCAGCGATCAGGTGCGGGAACATCAGGATATAGGCGGAAAACCGCGCGAGCGAGGTCTCGGCCGGCACGGCGCGGCGCCAGACGTCGACGGCGTAGCTGATCAGCTGGAAGGTGAAGAAGGATATGCCCAGGGGCAGGCGGTGGGTCAGCTCCGGCAGGGGCGATCCCGGCAGGACCTCATTGAGGCTGTGGGCCAGGAAGCCTGAATATTTGAACCAGGCCAGCACCCCCAGATCCAGCACGATCAGGGCGGTCAGGATCAGCCGTCGCCGGGCGGGCGCCTGGGCCCGATCCATGGCGCGCGCGCCGACGTGGTTGGCGCCGATCAGGGCCAGCAGCAGGAAGACATAGGGCCCCTCGCCCCAGACGTAGAAGGCCACACTGCCGGCCAGCAGGGCGCCCGTCCGCCATCCGCTGACATAGTAGCCAAGCAGGAAGACGGGCAGAAAATAGAAGATGAAGATGATGGATGAAAAGACCATCCGCCCCCCGACGCTGGCAGTCGGGGTTTGTCGCAGGCCTGACCCCGGGGGGCAAGTCGACGCCCGTCAGGCTGTCGGAAGGTTCCTGGTGGAGCCGAGCGGAGGAGATCCCCAGCCTATTAATCCCTACAAAAACAACCAGTTCTTGGTGCCAGTCTGGCCGAAATGTACCGAGTGAATGTACCTATTTCCGGAAGGCCGAGCCGAGTGCAACCTGTTGCAAAGCGTGGGTTGAGCAGGCACCTTTTTCAGCCTGCTCCAGTTGGCACGACGTCAGCACGGACGGGAGGTGCAACCCCGGCCCGCAGGACAGTCCTGTGGTTGGCAAGGCACTCGCACGCCAAGGTTACGTATGGTAGCCCCTTGGCAGGGGAGGCTCGTTATGGACCGCGAGACACAGGGCGCGTGGATTATCCACCACGGCAGGAAGCTCGCATCTGACATTCGGGGGGCCGCCGAATACAGCGCCATTGACCTCGCGGCAAAGGCGGCCACGCTGCTTGCCCGCATGGCGGAGAGCAATGAGGCTCAGCTATCTGAAGCACAAGTGGTAGCGGCGGCGCGGATTGGCGGCTTGAACCCCAAG
>NZ_JAUSLW010000101.1 GCF_030645195.1 Phenylobacterium sp.
GAGGGGCGGATGTTCCAGGTGCTGGGCAGCGCCGCGGCCGACCCCGCTCATCCAGAGCGGCTCGACACGGCCCGGAAGGTGGCCGAGGGCGTGCCCCGCTGCGCCGTGCGCCAGGTGGTGCTAGGGTTCAAGGTCGAGGGCGGTCGCTCCCGCTGGCTCACCAACGCCGAGATTTCGCAGGGGACGCTCAAGGCCATCCGGACCGACCGGCCGCTGACCGTGATAGGCCAGACCGAGCCCTGGTCGGCTAGACCCTGAGCCGGGCCTGGGCCGCGGCGATCAGGGCCTCGCCGCTCGCGGTGACGTCGAAGCGGTCGAAATCCTTGCCGGTCTCATCACGGATGTCGCCGAACAACCCCTTAGGGTCTTCGTGGAAATGCAGGAAGGCGCGGGACTTGAGATAGAAGACGCCGCGCTTCTTCTCGGTCAGGCCGGGCAGGGCGCGCACCCTGGCGAGCAAGGGCTCCAGCTGGTCCAGTGCGGTCTCACCGGCGTGCTTCACGGTTTCACCCCGCTCAGGGACGTTCCTTGAAGACACGATAGCCGCGGTGATCGGCGATCTTCAACATCTCGCGGTCGCCGCTGGTGTCGCCATAGGCGGCCTTCAGCGTCACGTCCGGACCGAAGGCCGCGCGCAGGCGGCGCACCTTCTCCGGGCCCCGGCAGTTGGGGCCCAGGAAGGCGCCGGTCACCCGGTCATCGGCGTCGAAGGCCAGCTCGGTGGCGATCAGGGCGTCGGCGCCCAGGCCGCGGGCGAAGGGGGCGACGATCATGTCGGGGGAGGCGCTGACGATCACCAGCTTGGCGTGGCGCTGGCGCCAGCGTCGCCAGGTCTGCAGGGCGTCGGGCCGCAACAGGCTGGGGGCGGCGACCTCGGCGAAGGCCCGCGCCTGGGCCTCCAGTTCGTCGCGGGTCATGCCCTTCAGGAACTCGCGCACCGCCGCGGCCTTGATGCGTCCGCGGTTGCGGTGGCCCAAATAGCCGACGGCTGCGGGGATCAGCCGCACCATGCCCGACATGTAACGGCTCTGGTCGACGCGCCACTTCAGGAATTCGGTGAAGCTGTCTCGCACCGTGATGGTGCCGTCGAAGTCGAAGGCCACCATTCCGGCGTCCTCGATCTGATCGTCCAGGAGTTCGTTGGAGGGCGCGCCACCTCCGCGCAGAGTTCGTTTCGCCATGAACATCCCCTCGCGCCCCTGTTCGGGCTTGTCTATTGGGAACAATCGGCAGGTGCGGCGCGTACCTTGGGGGGGAGAGGCGTGTCGCCGCGTCCGGGGCCGAAGTCTTGTCCCGATCTGGCGCACACCCATCTAGGGATTCGGATCAGCCCGCCATCGGGCGCCCCGGCCGCCAATCGTCGCGATGTGCCCCCAAAGGCTTGTGATCCTTGGACGGATCGGGGAATGTCAAGGATTAGACAACCTGCGGCGCGTATCCTGCATCGATGGCGTCAGGAAACGCCTCCGAGGACGGACGGCCCGGTGAACAGCCGGTCGTCGATAGAGTGAGAAACGACCATGACCAAGGCCGCCAGCGGAGACTCCAAGAGCACGCTCTATTGCTCATTCTGCGGCAAGAGCCAGCACGAGGTCCGCAAGTTGATTGCGGGCCCCACCGTGTTCATCTGTGATGAGTGCGTAGAACTGTGCATGGATATCATTCGCGAGGAGCACAAGATCTCCTTCGTGAAGTCCAAGGACGGTGTGCCGACTCCCAAGGAAATCCGCGAAGTCCTCGACGATTACGTGATCGGACAAGATCACGCCAAGAAGGTGCTCGCTGTGGCGGTGCACAACCACTACAAGCGCCTCAACCACGCCTCGAAGAATAACGACGTCGAACTGGGCAAGGCCAACATCCTGCTCATCGGTCCGACCGGCACCGGCAAGACCTTGCTGGCCCAGACGCTCGCCCGAATCATCGACGTGCCCTTCACCGTCGCCGACGCCACCACGCTCACCGAAGCGGGCTATGTCGGCGAGGATGTCGAAAATATCATCCTGAAGCTGCTCCAGGCCGCCGACTACAATGTCGAGCGGGCGCAGCGCGGCATCGTCTACATCGACGAAGTCGACAAGATCAGCCGCAAGTCAGATAACCCCTCCATCACCCGCGACGTGTCAGGCGAGGGCGTCCAGCAGGCCCTGCTGAAGATCATGGAAGGCACCGTCGCCTCCGTGCCGCCGCAGGGCGGGCGCAAGCATCCCCAGCAGGAGTTCCTGCAGGTCGACACCACCAACATCCTGTTCATCTGCGGTGGGGCTTTCGCCGGCCTGGAGAAGATCATCTCCGCCCGCGGCCAGGGCACCTCCATCGGCTTCGGGGCCAAGGTCTCCGATCCCGACGACCGCCGCACGGGGCAGATCTTCCGCCAGGTGGAGCCGGACGACCTGCTGCGCTTTGGCCTGATCCCGGAATTCGTCGGCCGTCTGCCGGTCATCGCGACCCTGGACGACCTGGACGAGCCGGCCCTGGTGAAGATCCTCACCGAGCCGAAGAACGCCTTCGTCAAGCAGTACCAGCGCCTGTTCGACATGGAGAATGTCGGCCTGACCTTCACCGACGACGCCCTCAACGCGGTGGCCCGCAAGGCCATCATCCGCAAGACTGGCGCCCGGGGCCTGCGCTCCATCCTGGAAGGCATCCTGCT
>NZ_JAUSLW010000105.1 GCF_030645195.1 Phenylobacterium sp.
CGTCCCCGCGAAGACCGTCCCCAGGCCGAGACCCGCAACCGTGACGACCGGCCGCGCGACGATCGCCCCCGTGGCGATCGCCCCGATGGCGGCGCGCGGACCGAGGGCGGCGGACGCCGCGACCGCTGGCGCGAGCGTGACGACCGGCCGCGCGAGGATCGCCCCGAGCGCGATCCCCTGGCCGTGGTTGAACCCAAGAGCGCGCCCCTGGTGGCCGCCGAGACCCACAGCTCCCCGGTGCTGCGCGACGACGACGGCGGCGAGAGCCACGCCCCGGCCTTCCTGAAGGCCGCCCCGCCGCGGGCGCCCCGCGCGCCCCGCGCCGAGACCCCGGCCGCCGCCGCGACGGCGGACGAAGCCCCCGCCAAGCCCAAGCGTCGCCGCGCCCCGCGCAGCTTCGAGGGCGGCGAAGGCGGTCCTCCGTCGGAAACCGAAGACGCATAGAACGCCAGCAAGGCCGGGATCGATGATCCCGGCCTTCGCATTTGGGGCCCGCGTCACCATATCCCGCGGGTTGCGAGAAACCGCGCGGACGGGTAGCCAATAGACATGGGAACCGAGTGCCATCATGAGGACGGCGCGCACCCGGGCATCAAGGGCGCGGACCTCTCCCATGCCTTGGTGGAGGCCGAGAGCCTCTGCGCCCAGACCCAGGAGCGCCTCACCACCCCGCGCCGCCGGGTGCTGGAACTGCTGCTGAAGGCCGACGCCCCGCTGAAGGCCTATGACCTGATCGCCGCCTTCGGCGCTGACGGCGAGCCGGCCAAGCCCCCCACCGTCTACCGCGCCCTGGAATTCCTTGAGCGCCTGGGCTTCGCCCACCGTATCGAAAGCCTCAACGCCTATGTCCCCTGCCGCCGCGACGACCGAGGGCACCGGGCGGCCTTCCTGATCTGCGAATGCTGCGGGGCGGCCGAGGAGTTCGACCCCGACCTCGCCGCCCAGATCGCCGCCGCCGCCCCCGTGGGCTACGTGGTCCGCGCCGTGACCCTGGAAGCCCGGGGGCTTTGTCTGGCCTGCCAGTAGGCAGCTTCCCCCACGCCTGTGGGGGGAAGCTGCGAAGTGTCACCCTCTCAACCGCGCCATGGCGATCGAGTCCGCATAGGCCCCGTCGCGCCAGGCATAGTTCCGGAACAGTCCCTCCCGCTCGAAGCCGAACCGCTCATAGAGGGCGATGGCCCGCCCATTGTCGGACCAGACGTTCAGCTCCAGCCGCGTGAGGTTCAGCCAGTTGTCGGCCTGGCCGATGATGGCCGCCATCAGGGCCGAGCCCGCCCCGCGTCCAGCATAGGCGTCGTGCACCGCCATGCCGATGGAGCCGGCGTGGGCGCGGCGGTTCTCGAAGCGGTTGAGGCTGGCCGAGCCGATCACCTTGCCGTCGATCACCGCCATCAGGTGCAGGTCGGCCGCCGAGCCGGCGGCGGCGCGCCTCTGGCGGGCGCCGAGGCTGACGAAGGGCATCTGCAGGGTGCCCCAGATGGCCTTCGGCTGGTTCAGCAGCTCGGTCAGGTCGGCCATGTCCGTGGGCTCGCGCGCGCGGATCAGGATTTCGCTCATGGTCTCTCTCCGTGGGTGCGGGCGGAGTCCGGGACAAAGAAAAAGCCCCGTCCGTCGCCGGCGGGGCTGGTGATCTGCGGCGTGTCGTAGAACTTCCTAGCGCACAGCAGCTCTCACCAGCCCGGGCCGGGCGGTGCAAATCTGCATAAGGGTCGCTACGCTGCGCATGTTGTGAGAGTAGCGAGTCACAAGCGCTGCTGGAACCCATGATCGAAGTCACCCCCGACATCAGCCTGAACGACGACGAGGTCCAGGAGCGGTTCATCCGCGCCGCGGGCCCCGGCGGGCAGAACGTCAACAAGGTCTCCACCGCCGTGGAGCTGCGCTTCGACGTGCGCGGCTCGCCGTCCCTGCCCAATGACGTGGCCATCCGGCTGATGAAGCTGGGCGGGCGCAAGGTGACCCTGGACGGGGTGCTGGTGCTGGTGGCCATGACCCACCGGACCCAGGAGCGGAACCGGGCCGACGCCCTGGATCGCCTGCTGGAGCTGATCCGCAAGGCCGCCGAACCGCCGCCGCCGCCCCGCAAGAAGACCAAGGTCAGCAAGGCCGCCAAGGCGCGGCGCGTGGACTCCAAGGTCAAGCGCGGCGGGGTGAAGGCCACCCGGGGCAAGGTGCGCGGGGAAGATTGAGAGAGACCGCCCGGCCATGACGTTCAGGGGGAAGGCGACGAAGCCTCTTGGCGCGCGCCCCTCCCCTTGCCTATGGTGCCCTCGCCATGACCCCCACTCGTCTTCTCCTGATCTCCGCCGCCCTGATTGGGCTTTCAGCCTGCGCCACCACCGCGCCCATGGGCCCGCCGCCGCCGCCGCCGGGCGCGGGGGGGCCGCCGTCGGCCGGCGTGTTCCGACCGGGCGACTTCTCCTGGTCGGCTGTGCCCGGCAAGGGGCGGATCGACGGGAAGATGACCTTCCGCAGCGGGGTGTCGCGCTACACCTGCGCCGGCGCCGGGGTGGTGCTGACGCCGGAGACCCTGTGGACCCGGCGGCGGATGACCATCCTCTACAATTCGCCCGACCGCGCGGCCCTGCCGGCCGAACAGGTGCGGGCCCGCACGCCCTCGGCCCCCAGCGGCGACTATTCGGCCTTCGTGCGCCGCACCACCTGCGACGCCGCCGACCACTTCAGCTTCCAGGGCCTAGCCAATGGAGCTTGGTTCGTCATCACCGTGGCCAAGCCCGTGGGTGGCGAGGGTCCCGACATGGCCATCATGCGCCGCGTCGAAATCCGCCAGGGCAAGGCCGTGGCGATCGAACTGTAAGAACCCGCTCGTCCCGGCGAAGGCCGGGAGGCGCGGTGTGGGGGCTGTCCCGCTCTAGAAGCGGGCGGCGCCGCGCTTTTCCGGCTCGGCCATTTCGGCGTCGAGCATGTCGGCCACGCGCAGCATGAATTCCTGGCGACGGGCGGCGGCGGCGATGGGGTCGGGGGTGTTCTTCACCGCCTGGGAGGCGTCCTTGCGGGCCTCCGAGCGCAGCCGGTCGATCACGGCGGCCAGGTGGCCCTCAGCCTTGCGCGCGTCCATCAGGGCGGCGTGCGAACGGGTTTCCGAGATGCGCTTGTTGAGCTGGGCCTCGATGTCGGACCCGGCCTCGACCCGCGACGCCATGGTGGCGAAGTCGCGGACATACATCTGGATGAATTGTTCCTCGGGCATGGGGCGGGATTCCTTACTGGTCGTGGGAGACGCGCAGGCGTTCGTAGGCGCGAACAGCAGAGACGCGATCAATCATATCCACACCTATAGCACAGATCGGCGGGTTTTGCCGAACTAACCCATGACCAGGGCGTTAATCCTGCCGGGACGGATCGTCTCGGGAGAGAAACCATGCGCAGATTTATCACCATCGGCCTTGCCGCCATCACGCTCGCCTCCTCGGCCGGCGTCGGCGCCGCCGTGGCCCAGCCCTACGGCTACGGCCAGTACAACGAGCGGCAGGACCGCGACCGCGACCGCGACGGCGTCAGCGACCGTCATGACCGCTACGACAACCGCTATGGCCGCTGGGACAACCGCTGGGGCCGTCACCCGGCCCCGCCGCCGCGCCACTGGCGCAGCGAGCGTAGCTGGTACGGGCACGTCCGCGCCTGCCAGATGCGCTATCGCAGCTACAATCCGGCCCGGGACATGTACTTCACCGGCCGCGTCTGGGTGCGTTGCCGGCTGTAGGCCGACCACCGTCAATAGAATCCGGCCCCACTCAGTGATGAGCGGGGCCGTTTTCTTGAGCGCTAGTGGACCTTGACCTTGCCGATCTGCAGGCCGTCGTCGGTGGCGCCGACCTCGATCACCGAGCCGTCCTGGAAGTCGCCGGCCAGCAGCCGCTTGGCGATGGGGTCGATCAGCTCCTTCTGGATCACCCGCTTCAGCGGCCGGGCCCCATAGACGGGATCGTAGCCGCGTTCGGCGATCCAGTGACTGGCCGCGGCGTCCAGGGTGATGGACATCCGCCGGGCGGCCAGCAGCTTCTCGACCCGCTGCATCTGGATGCCGACGATGTTGTCCATCTCCGAGCGGCCCAGCCGCTTGAAGAGGATGATCTCGTCGATCCGGTTCAGGAATTCGGGCCGGAAGTGGCGGCGCACGACGTCCATGACCATGGGCCGGACCTCGTCCACATCCTCGCCGTCCGCCTGCCCGGCCAGGAACTCCGACCCGAGGTTGGAGGTCATGATCAGGATGGTGTTGCGGAAGTCCACCGTGCGGCCCTGGCCGTCGGTCAGGCGACCGTCGTCCAGCACCTGCAGCAGGATGTTGAAGACGTCGGGGTGGGCCTTCTCCACCTCGTCGAACAGCACGACCTGATAGGGCCGGCGGCGCACCGCCTCGGTGAGCGCCCCGCCCTCGTCGTAGCCGACATAGCCGGGGGGCGCGCCGATCATGCGGCTGACCGAGTGCTTCTCCATGTACTCGCTCATGTCCATCCGGGTGATGGCGGCCTCGTCATCGAACATGAATTCGGCGAGCGCCTTGGTGAGCTCGGTCTTACCGACGCCGGTGGGGCCGAGAAACATGAACGAGCCGATTGGCCGGTTGGGGTCCTGCAACCCCGCACGGGAGCGCCGCACGGCGCGGGAGACGGCGGTGACCGCCTCTGCCTGGCCGATGACGCGCTTGCCGAGCGAGCCCTCCATCTGCACCAGCTTTTCGCGCTCGCCCTCCAGCATCTTGTCGACGGGAATGCCGGTCCAGCGCGACACCACCTGGGCGATGTCGCTGGCCGTCACCACTTCGGACGCCATCGGGCTGTCGCCCGATTCGCCCGCCTCTGCCTGGTCGGCGTCCCTGATCCGCTTTTCGAGGCCCGGGATCACGCCATAGGCAAGCTCGCCGGCTTTCGCCAGATCTCCGCCACGCTGCGCGATCTCGAGCGCCGAGCGCGCCTGATCGAGCTCTTCCTTGAGCTTCTGGCTGCCCTGCAGCCGCTCTTTTTCGGCGAGCCATTTCTGGCTCAGCGCCTGCGCCTCTTCCTCGAGGCCGCTGAGATCGTGCTCGAGCCGCTCGAGCCGCAGCTTGCTGGCGTCGTCCGGTTCCTTCTTCAGCGCTTCGCGCTCGATCTTGAGCTGCATGATGCGCCGGTCGAGTTCGTCGAGCGCCTCGGGCTTCGAATCGACCGCCATGCGCAGCCGCGCAGCCGCTTCGTCCATCAGGTCGATGGCCTTGTCGGGCAGGAAGCGGTCGGCGATGTAGCGGCTCGAGAGCTGCGCCGAGGCGACGATCGCCGAATCCGAAATGCGGATGCCATGATGCAGCTCGTACTTTTCCTTGAGCCCGCGGAGGATCGAGATCGTGTCCTCGATCGTGGGCTCGCTGACGAACACCGGCTGGAAGCGCCGCGCCAGAGCTGCGTCTTTTTCGACGTGCTTGCGGTACTCGTCGAGCGTCGTCGCCCCGACGCAGTGCAGCTCGCCACGCGCCAGCGCCGGCTTCAAGAGGTTGGACGCATCCATGGCGCCATCGGCCTTGCCGGCGCCGACCAGCGTATGCATCTCGTCGATGAACAGGATGATCTGGCCGTCGGACGAGGTGATCTCGTTGAGCACGGCCTTGAGCCGTTCCTCGAACTCGCCGCGATATTTCGCCCCGGCGATCAGCGCGCCCAGATCGAGCGACATCAGCGATTTGTTCTTGAGCGATTCCGGCACGTCGCCATTGACGATGCGGATGGCAAGGCCTTCGGCGATGGCGATCAGCAGGTGCTCGGTGGCGACGTAGTCGTCCTTCATGGACGAGGCGAGGTCGAGCGCGGCGGCCAGCACGCGGGTGAGCGCGGCGGACGCGGCCGGCTGCTGCACGGTCGCACCGCTCGCCTTGGGCAGGGCCTCGAGCACGG
>NZ_JAUSLW010000109.1 GCF_030645195.1 Phenylobacterium sp.
TCCGCCACCGGCACACCCGCCTCCTGCTCGCGCAGGATCCCGATGATCTGCTCTTCCGTGAACCTTGATCGCTTCATCCGTCCGTCCCTTTCCTGGGGCGGACTCTAATTATTCCTGGAGGAGTTTCAGGGGGTCACGTCATGGGGCCTGCCCGATCATTTAAGCAGTCGCTTGTCCAGGCCGGGCGTCACCCTGTCGGGCCATCCAACATCGAAACGTTGCGGAAATTCGGAATCAGAAGCCCAAAGCTTCGACATCCGGTCGTCCGATCCCGAGCTCCGCTAACGCTACCTCCAGCGTCGCCCTGTCATCTCCCCCAAGCGAAAGCACCAAGGCCGCCAGGTAAGAAAGGACACAATGTCTAAGGTCCGGGAGCGCCTCATCCAGGATCGAGTAAGCGGCGACGAACAGGTTCACTACGCCCCCCTCACTCCCCGGCGAGAAGCCCGCAATGAACGTTTCCAGGTCGGCCAATGTGGGTGTCTCTGAGAAGAGAGCCGCTATGGCCTCAGGCGTCATCTGAAGCAGGGGGTCTTGGGCCCATGCGGCCATCTCGCTTAGGTTTGGGAGTCGTCCCGGAAAACCAAAATTGGTGACCATCCTCACGCCCCGCTGAGCCTGCTAACTCCACGGGCGTCCTCCATTTAAGGCGAGACGGCTACCTTAGATGGCCTCCAAACCTGTTAGACGATCTCCACTTTGCGCTCTTCGAGCGCTAGCTTCGCTATTAGCTCTGTGGTCACTTAGATTGTTGATTTCCCATATCAATCAAATCAAGGTTCGGACACTTCTCCGAACCCCTAAGCCGCCGATGACTTCCTTAGTTTTACGTCTGCTCTGAGATTTATGGGTTATCCCCCGGCGGGCGGGGGACAGTCGTAGCTGGTCGGAAATTTGGTATTCATGACGTCGACGGTGTCGATGTCGGTAGCGGAACGGACGCCCTTCTGGACATAGCTGAATGCGCCAGAGAGATCCCAAATTGGGTCCCACCTCTGGCCTTCAGATCGGCGGTATGCGGGGGCGACAGAGGACCAAGCTCGCACCAGGTGCTCAGGCACCGATAGCCCCGGCTGATTGGGCTTAAGCTGAAGGGCGCCGTCAGGGACGCCCACCAGCAGGTGGGCATGAAGCCCGTCGTTCAGGGTCTTCTCGTGAACCGTGTAGGTCGCCAGGAAGACCTTTCCATGACGTCGGTAAGCTGTGCCGAAGAACGCCTGATTAGTTTTGTGGATGGCCCAGGCAATTTCCCGGGTCAGGTCGGACGACCGCAGCTGGCGGCGGTCTGTCAGGGTCACCATGAATTTGGATCGGCAGTGCTGATCGATGAACTGGCCGACGACGGGGATCGAGCAGTTGAAGGTGTTGCGATCGCTTCCCACAGCCCACCGCCGATTGGCGACACCCGGTGTGGCGGTGGGGCCATTCTGAGGCCGCTGAGATTGTAGGTCGGACGTGATCATGGGGCCGGAGTGTGGGGTCTGGAGGCGGAGGCGCTCTTTTTATATAGTGCATCCGAAGCGTCGAATAAGAGGGATAAGAGTAATAACCTTCGAATTTTGAGTAAAAGCCGTGGGGGAGAATAAGGAACCGGTCGTCATGTGCGGTCGGACCCGATAGTCTGGACCGTCGGGTCAAACAAGACCCGCCTGTCTGTGAAATCCGGGACGACGTAATCTCTGATCTTGGTGTCTGATGGAAAACTACACAAAGATTGACGCCAGAAGACGCAGTAAAAGTGATTTCAGAAAGAAAACTATCCCAAAAATAGATCCATAACATATTGAATATATGGAGGAAAAAACGGTGCCCAATTGTTCGTAATGATGGGGTCAGGTGTTCGAGTCACCTAAGCGGCACCACCCTTCCTTCCGATCCGCAAATCCAGGCGTCCCCGGCGTCGGCGAATCACGTCAGGGATTTCCCACCCCCCCGCGACGGACTCGGCACATGGACGACCCTCGGCACATCCGGCTGATCTCCCGGCTGTCCATGGACTACGTGATCTCGATCTACAGCGCGGTCCTGCGCGGTGGGACCCACGATCCCCTGGACGCCCTGATCCTCTCGACCGTGGCGGTGGCCAATGTGGCCCACCTCAACGCCGACCCCGCCCTGGCGCTGCAATATGGCGGCATCGACCAGCCCGAACCCATGGAGATCAAGCGGCCCATCAGCCGCAACGCCGTGGCCCTGTCCCTCGGCCTCTCCTACGAGACCGCGCGGCGGCGCATCCAGAAACTGATCGACGCCGGATCGCTGATCGACACCGAGGACGGGCTGGTGGGCGCCAACGAGACCCGCAATCCGGAGATGGTCCTGGCCATGGCCAAGCAGAACGCCACCCTGCTCAGGCGTCTGGTGCGGCTGATGCGGGAGGCCGGGGTCGAGGTCTAGCCTCGGCGCACCAGGACGGCGCCCATCCAGGCGTCCTCGACCATGAGCTTGACGCCATTGCGCTCCAGGGCCTGGGCCAGGCGCTGCTGGGTGGTCCCGTGGGCGGGGCGGCCGTTCTCGAACTGGGAGATGGTGGTGAAGGCCACGCCCGACTTCTCGGCCAGGTCCTTGAGGCTCCAGTCGAGCAGGGCGCGGCCGGCGCGGCAGCATTCGGGGGTCAGCACGGCGCAGGTCTCCACGGCGAATTCCGGTGATTCTAGGCGATGAGCGTTAAAAATTCACCGCCGAACCCGCGGGCCTTGCGGCGCGGCGTCGCGCGCGGCTTGCCCCGCCTGGGCAAGAGGCCTAGTTCGGACCCCGACGCGGCGCCTGTCGCCTGCAGATCCCGAAGCGCCGCATGACCGACGAACCCCGCCCCCGCAAGATTCTCAGCCTCAAGAACCCGCCGACGCGGCCCCTGGGCCCGGAGCCGATTCGTCCCAAGGCGCCGCCGCCGCCTCCGCCGGTTCAGACCTTCGCCTGGAAGTGCAAGCCCTGCGGGGCGGGCTTCAATGTAGGGGAGGCGCTGGCCGACGACGTCGTGATCCGCTGCCCGTCCTGCAACGCCAAGATCGGCCTGGTGGGGGACTTCCGCGCCGACCCGCCGCCGGCCAAGCTGCGCGCCCGCCCGGTCAAGCCAGCCTAGGACGACAAAAGTCTAGAGGCTCGCGGCGACCTCGCTCATCACCGGCCCGATCTCGTCGTTGAGCAACAGGTCGGCCAGGTCGTCCAGCTCGGTGGGCTCCCGGTTGACGATGGCCAGGGCCGCGCCGTTGCGCTTGGCCACCTGGGGCAGGGCCGCGGCCGGATAGACCACCAGGGACGAGCCCAGCACCAGGAAGAGGTCGCTGTTGAGGCTTTCGCGCTCGGCGCGCTTCAGGACCTCGGGCTTGAGCTGCTGGCCGAAGGAGATGGTGGCGGTCTTCACGATCCCGCCGCAGGCCCGGCAGGCCGGCAGCTCGTCGGTCTCCACGAACCGCGCCCTCAGGTCCGCCAGTTCGTGGCGCAGGCCGCAGTCGAGGCAGGCGGCGTAGCTGGCGTTGCCGTGCAGCTCGATGACGCGGCTGGGCGGGATGCCGGAGTCCTGGTGCAGGTTGTCGACGTTCTGGGTGATGACGCTGGAGAGCTTGCCCTGCTCCATCAGCCGCACCAGGGCGTAGTGGCCCTCGTTGGGGGAGGCTCCGACCCAGCCGGCGCGGCCGGAGAAGGCCCGGGTCCAGGCTTCCCGGCGCTTCTCGGGATCGGCCACGAAGTCCTGGAAAAGGATCGGGGTCATTTTGCTCCAGACCCCGCCCGGCGAACGGAAGTCGGGGATGCCGGACTCCGTGGAGATGCCGGCCCCGGTGAAGGCCACGATGCGGCGGGCCTCGCCGATCAGGGCGGCCAGGTCCTGGCGCGGGCTAGTCGACATTGGCCTTGATGAAGGCGGCCGGATCGCTGGTGAAATCGTCGAACTCGGCCACGCAGCCCAGCCACTCCTCCTGCTGGGCGGCCACCACCTCGCGGGTGTCGGTGGCCGAGGCCCGTAGGCCATACCAGGCGTAGGGGTGGTTTTTCTTGTTGAGATAGGCCGGGCACAGGAAGGTCCGGCGGTTCCAGGCGTTGAGCTGCTCCAGGGTCACCAGGGGCTCGTCCCAGCCCAGCTGGTAGATCACCACCTCGCAGGCGGTCTTGGCCTTGTCGCAGCGAAAGAAATTGACCTCGAAGGTCAGTTTGCCGACCTTGCCCTTGATCCAGGGCTCGCCCTTGTCGTCGGCCTTCAGTTCCCCGCTGGCGCCGTTGGTCTGCAGGACCGAGAGCACGTCGGCGGGTTTGCGGGCGTCGAAGGCGAGGGCCGGCGTGGCCAGCAGCGCCAGCGCCATGGCGATCAGTACAGCGGTGTTTTTCATGGCCAGGTCCCCCTATCAAAGGTTAGGCGCGGCGGGGCGTCGCGCGCAAGTCGCCCGCCGGGCGCGGGTCCCGGTAACCTTCGCTGTTAATTAAATCGAGTGGGTTCCGTGGGATAAGGCGATCGAGGTTGAGCAGGCCTCGTCGGCAGCGCGCCCAAAATGGGCGCCGCGCGGCGAGTTTCGACCCTTCGAAGGCAAAGCTTGGGAGAATTCTAAGCATGGACCGCTCGCATATTCCCCAGCCCGGCGCGGAGCTGATCTCGATCCGTATCGGCGATCAGTCCTACGCCATCGACATCATGGCCGTCCGCGAGATCCGCGGCTGGACCGCGGCCACGCCCCTGCCCCACGCCCCGCCCCACGTCCTGGGGATGATGAACCTGCGCGGCGCCATCCTGCCGGTGATCGACCTGGGCTCGCGCCTGGGCCTGGGTCCGGCGGAGCCCAACGCCTCTTCCGTGGTGGTGGTGGCCCAGATCGGCGAGGCCCAGGTGGGCCTGGTCGTCGACGCGGTCTCCGACATCCTCACCGTGACCGAGGGCCTGATCCAGACCCCGCCGGACGTCGGCACCTTCGACTCCCTGCAGTACGTCAATGGGGTGATGACCACCGACACCGGCATCGTCAGCCTGCTGTCCCTGGACAACGTCCTGCCGGCCGAGCCCATCGTCCTGGCCGCCTAGCCCCGGACGCCCTGCCCGCTTTTTGCGCGCCGTCTGAAAAATTCTGCCTGCACAACGGGCAGAGTCTGCTGTAGCCAGGGTCCCAGCTTGGGGACTCGGGGGAGCGGGCATGACGGTTCGGACGCTGGCGCGGTTGGGCGCGCTGATCTTGGGTGTGGCCCTGGCCTCTCCGGCCCTGGCGCAGGGCGCCACGCCCTCCATCGATCACGGCGACACCGCCTGGGTGCTCAGCGCCACGGCGCTGGTTCTGTTCATGACCCTTCCGGGCCTGGCCCTCTTCTATGCCGGCCTGGTGCGCGGCAAGAACGTGCTCTCGGTGATGACCCACTGCGTGGCCATCGCCTGCCTGGCCTCGGTGCTATGGCTGCTGGCCGGCTACAGCCTGTCCTTTTCCGGAACCGCGCCCCTGATCGGCGACCTGGCCAAGTTCGGCCTGGTCTCGGTGGGCCGCGACGCGGTGGTGGGCAAGCTGCCGGAGAGCGTCTTCTTCGCCTTCCAGATGACCTTCGCCGTCATCACCCCGGCCCTGATCGTCGGCGCCTTCGTCGAGCGCATCAAGTTTTCCGCCGTCCTGCTGTTCTCCGGCCTCTGGCTGCTGGTGGTCTACGCCCCGGTCTGCCACTGGGTCTGGGGCGGCGGCTGGCTCGCGGGCCTGCACGTCATGGACTATGCCGGCGGCCTGGTGGTCCACGCCACGGCCGGGGTCTCGGCCCTGCTGATCGCCTGGCGGCTTGGCCCGCGCGACGGCTTCCCGCGCGATCTGTCCCCGCCGCACAATCCGGGCATGACCATGATGGGCGCCGGCATGTTGTGGGTCGGCTGGTACGGCTTCAACGCCGGCAGCGCGCTGGCCGCCGACGGGAACGCCGGAACCGCCCTGATCGCCACCCACCTCTCGGCCGCCACGGCGGGCCTGGTCTGGGCCGCCATCGAGTGGAAGCGGTTCGGACGCCCCAGCATGGTGGGCCTGGTCACCGGGGTCGTCGCCGGCCTCGCCACCGTCACCCCGGCCTCGGGCTTCGTCGGCCCCCTGGGGGGCGTGATCCTGGGCGCCGTCGGCTCGCTCGTCTGCTACCAGGCCGTGGACCTGGTGAAGCACCGCCTGAAGATCGACGACAGCCTCGACGTCTTCGCCGTCCACGGTGTGGGGGGCATCCTGGGGACCTTGCTGGTGGCGGTCCTGGCCAGCGCCGGTCTCGGCGGGGCGGGCTATGCGCCGGGCATGGCCATGGGGTCCCAGGCCCTGACCCAGCTGATCGGGGTGGCCGCGGTCTGCGCCTGGTCGGGGATCGCCACCCTGGTCCTGGTCTTCGTGGTGCGCCGCACGACGGGCCTGCGGGCCGGGGACGAGGCGGTGGACGAGGGGCTGGACATGTCCGCCCACGGGGAGCGGGCCTACAATCCCTGAAACCTCACGGGGCGGGTTTGGGGCCGAAGGCGGCCTCGAAGTCCGCCTCGGTGGCGTCCTCCACCTCGATCATCTTCACCCGCGCGGTCTCGCCCGAGGCGATGCGCAGGGCCGACTTGGGCCGTTTCAGGGTCTTGGCCAGCAGGACGAGCACGGCGGCGTTGGCCGCGCCCTCGGCGGGGACGGTGCTCACCCTGACCTTCAGATAGGCCCGGCCCTCGGGATCGGTGGCCCAGCCGTCCACCGCGTCACGGCCGCCCTTGGGCGTGACCCGGACGGGCAGGCGCATCAGCCCATCAGGGCGACGAGGGGCCCGAACGCCATGGGCAGCAGGTAGGACTTAATCCCCTGCAGGATCAGCAGGACGATGATCGGGCTGATATCCACTCCGCCGAGCGGCGGAATGATCCGCTGGAACGGCGCCAGGATCGGATGCGTCACCGCGTCCAGGAACTTGGCGATGTTGTAGACCACCTGGTTGCGCAGGTTGATCACGTCGAAGGCCACCAGCCACGAGATGATGGCGTTGGCGAAGATCGCGAAGATCAACAGGCCCAGGAGCGAATTGACGATGAAGTAGAGGAAGCTGCCCATGGGCCCCGTTTAAAGGGGCTCCTATGTCACTGGCAAGGCGCTGTGTCGCCATCGCGCATTTCTGCGGCTTGACACGAGGGGCCTGAAAACGCTTATTCCGCGCCTCCTGGGGCCGTAGCTCAGATGGTAGAGCGCCTCGTTCGCAATGAGGAGGTCAGCGGTTCGATTCCGCTCGGCTCCACCAGGAACCTTATCCCGTAAGGGATTGTGAAATTCAGGAGCGCCGGGCCAGCCTGGGCCGGGCTCTGGATAAGCACTGGATAAGCAGCACCGATAGGCGTCTCCGCTGCGCCCAGGTCGCCACGGGCCTAATAGGCCGTTGCCTCGACCGCCGAAAATAAGGTTGCGACGCATTTGCATAAATGACCTGACGCCCGTTCCGGTTCGAGATCTCGTGGGCCTGGTCCAATCGCGCGTTGAGGGGCGGAGGGGAGGCCACACGCGCGCGCCAGCTGGCGACCTCAACGCTGAGGCTGAGCGCCGCCGCCACCCAAGGTCGAGGGGTAGGGGGGGGGTCTAAAGTCTGCCGATCCCCGCCGCCGCCTACCGGCGTCCTTGTCATTCGGGGATTTTATTTTCTGACGATCGCAGATTCTGTGGTCGACGGCCCGGTGCGGGGCATGGCGGCGAGCTGGGAGGCCTGATCATTGCGAGGCCCGCCGCGAGCCTTAGTAACTCATTGAAGTCGTGCGGCTTTATCGAGTCCGCGGCAGGCTGTCTGTAGGCGTGGGCAGCGCGGCGGCCGGCCATCCTGTGTTGGCGGGTTTTATTTTCGGTGCGGTCGGAGCCCACCGGGGGGTAGGCAAAACTCTGGGGGCCCTCCGTACGGGACCGGCGTCCAAGTCACGCGCATCGTTTCACGAGTTCCCGAGAACTTTTTTGTTAGGACCGCCCGCGCGGGCGCGGCCTGGCCGGTCTATCCAGGGGGGAGGGGGGTCAAAAGTCTGGCGCCACCAGGTCCCGGACCGGTGTCCAATGCACTCTTTTTCGCCGCAGGTTTTTCCGCCAAACCATTTATTTGGCGGGAAACAGACTGGGGACCGGTGGGGACCTGGGGACTGCTCATCTAACTCGTTATAAAGATAGAGATTATTCTCCCCGGATACGGTCCCCAGTCAGGGAATTTCACTGGGGACCGCTGGGGACCGGGATTCTACCGGCTGCGGCGTGGTCCGCCCCGCCAGGTCGCGCCGCGTTTGGCCTAGATATCTGGCATTTTTCACCCACCCAAGGGCTGAATTCCCGCGCGAGTGCGGCCCCCTGGACCCTCTTAGCGATGGCGGATCCTCGCACGACGTGGGCGGCTTTCGCGGTCAAGAGGAGGCCTGAGGGACGGCGAGAGCTGGGCACGGAAAGGCCCGCCTGGGGTTTCCCGGCGGGCCTTTGGCCTGGCGAACGGGGTTCGTCAGTGGTGGTGGGAGATCTCGGCCAGGTGGTGGAGGTCGGCCGGGCGCTTCTGGCCTTGGGATCCTTTAGGCATCACCCGAACCGCTTGCCGCCAAGCGCCAGCTCAAGAGCATGAAGATCGACCCGGTGCCCGGCGTCGTCAAAGATGCGGACGGGAACGTTCCCTTTGTCCGTCATCTCCCGCCCAAATGCGGCGGCCTGCTTCGCGGTAAGGCCGGGCTGGGCGCCCTCCATCCCCTCGACTTCGTATGTGACCTTGTATGCCATCCCGAGAGGATATCTCGGAATCAGACGCGCTGCGATGCTTGTCAACGAGGCCGGATTTCAAACTGAGACACCACCCGCGTTTGGCCTAGATTTCGGGTATTTTTCACCCACCCAAGGGCTGAATTCTCGCGCGAGTGTGGCCCCCAGACCTTCTCAGCGAGGGCGGGCCCTCTCAAGACGCGAGCGGCGTCCGCGCGGTCAGGGCGGGCCTGAGGGACGGCGAGGGCCGGGCACGGAAAGGCCCGCCTGGGGTTTCCCGGCGGGCCTTTGGCCTGGCGAACGGCGTTCGTCAGTGGTGGTGGGAGATCTCGGCCAGGTGGTCGAGATCGGCTTGGAAGGACTGCACCTTCTCGGGCTGGTCGAAGCCGCCGCGGCCGTCAGCGTAGTGGGCGAGTAGGATCCTGAACTTGAGCGCCGCCTCGGCTGCTGTGGCGGGTCGGATCGCCAGGGCCAGCTCGGCAACGCAATTTGCGGCGCGCTGGGCGCGGTCGGCGGCGGCGTCCAGGCCGGGTACGCCGAACGAGGATTCGATCGCAGCGGCCTGCTCGTGCCATAGGTCATAGGCTGCGACGCGCGGCGAAGCGTCGGGACGCGGCCACGTGAGATTGCGGGCATTCTCATCCAGTCGGGCGCAGTCCTCCCTATCCAGCAGCACGCGGTTCGCCGCTATGCACTCAGAGGGATAGGGCGGAATCAGCCGAGAGGCCGCCGCGTCGGCCGCGTTGAGCCGCCCCCAGGCCTCGGCCGCATCGTCCTTGAGGGTCTCCCACTGCCCGGCGAGCTGGGCCAGGGAAAGGCCCGACTCGGCCGCGCCCTCGGGCGCGCCACAGGCTTGCGCTGGATTTGACGAATGCTGGTGAGGGGGTTCTTCGATCACGAGGCGGGCGGCGGCGTTCATCGTGGTGTCTCTTTCTGACGCGGTTTCATGTGCGGCCGGTGGCCGGTGGCCCTTCTCGGGCAAGGCCGGCGCCGTGGTGTTGGGGTCGTCCTTGGTCATGGTGTCAGGCTCCAAAGCGGCTGGTGTGGTAGCCGGCCGATGCGGCGCGAACGCCGGCATAGACTTGGCCGGAGAGGCTGCGGGCGATGGGGCTGCTGACCATCGAGGCGAACCGGATCTGGCGGGGGGCGGAGCCTTTGGCCCATGCCGGGGTGAGGCGCTCGGCCCGGCGCTTCATGAAGCGCCAGGCCCCAGCGAGGGCGTCTGAAAAGGAGCGGGGGTTCGGGCCCTTGGCCTCGGCCCTGTAGAGGCCCCAGGCCAGGTTCATCACGTCGCGGCGGGTTTGGCTGGTGGTCTTCATGGCTGCATCCCCTAAACGCATACAGATGTATGCGATATAGGATCGCTTTGCAA
This sequence comes from Phenylobacterium sp., assembly GCF_030645195.1. GTDB lineage: Bacteria > Pseudomonadota > Alphaproteobacteria > Caulobacterales > Caulobacteraceae > Phenylobacterium. The sequence continues at coordinate 10,036 of NZ_JAUSLW010000109.1, forward strand.
TGAGATAGATACGCTTGTATCGTCTTTCCTGCGCTTTCACAGGAGCACGGAATGTCTGTCACCCCAGAGGCCTGCCGGGCAGGCCGGGCGATCCTCAAATGGTCGATGCGAGAGCTGGGCGAGCGGGCCGGCGTGGCGTGGACAACGATCAATCGGCTAGAAGCCGGAACGGACGCGCGCGACGCGACCGCCGCCAAAATTGTGGCGGCCTTCGCGGCTGAGGGTGTCGAGCTTGTCGCTGACGGCGCTCGAACCGGCGCCCTTCTACTCCACTCCCGCGACGCGGGGACCTCCGATGGCGTTTGAGGCCAGTTACGCCGAAGGGTGGGGCCCTCTAGTCGTGCAAGACGCGAGGCTCAGGGGCTGGTCTCCACCTAAGACAGGCGCTCCCATAGGCACCGTCGCAGTTGTGGAGTCTGTCTCGCGCCGCACTCTTGGTAGGGGCCTGTTCAAGAGCCCCGCCCTGGTGGTTCGCTTTCGCGAGACCTGGCCGTCTGGCGCCATCTATTCACGGGTGGAGACGTTGTATCGCCCCAATCGGGGGGGGCTCTGGGACCTTGAAGACCTCGCAACCTACCTTGAGGCCGCCAATGGCGGGGCCATTTCTGCGGAGCGCAAGGATGAGCTAGAATGCTCCGCGCTGGACGGCTTGGGGGAGGGCGAGCCCAATTTCAATTCCAAAGCCGTGACGCTGAGCGCTCCAGGTGGCCCCGTGCTTGATGCGCTGGCCTTCCTTCAGGCCCTTGATGCGGTAGAGATTTGGCGCGACGCCGATAGCTATGTCGTGCCGGACTGGGATCCGGGCCCCCGGCTGGCGATCACAGCGGCGGCGCTGCGCTCAATGCTCGATGCAGCCTATCTCGCAGGGCGCCGTGTGCGCGAGGCAGAGCTTCCTTCTGACATGGCCCGGAACCGCGCCGCTAAGACCGCTCAGAAGAGGTCGGAGGATGCTGAAGCCTGGTGGGTCGAGGGTGCGACTTGGGCGCAATCCCTTGTGGATTCATGGCCCGCCGGCCAACGCCTTAGCCTCAATAGCCTGGGCGCAGACATGTGGTTGAAATGGACCGCTCGGCCCTTCGCGCCATCTGGGCCCGCTCGCGTTGAGGCCGCTGATCTCAGCAGGCGCGTGCTGCCAAAGTGGAAGGCCGCCGGCTCTCTGAGGCTTCCGAAACAGTAGGTTCAGCGACGCTCAACCGGCCGCTTTAGGACGGCTCAACCGCGCGGCCCGGCGTCGTTAAGCTCGGCGAACCAGCCCCAGAAATCGTCTTCCCTGAAAACGCCAGCGCATCGCTGGCGCTACTGAGGGAATGCATGGCGATGGGTGAAACCCCGAAGCTCTTGAACGTCAACGAGGCTGCCGAACGGCTTGGCGTCTCCGTCTCCTACCTCAACAAGATGCGGCTGACCGGCGCGGGGCCGCCCTTCGTCAAGCTGGGGGCTCGGGTTTGTTATGATCAGCCTGACCTCAGCGCCTGGATCGAGGGTCAAAAGCGCCGGTCCACAGCCGGCCTTGGCGAGGCTTCGTCGTGAGCGGCCTCGTGGACTTCGGCCGCATAAACGACCGCGCGCTTGCGGTGGCCCTGGCCGTCGTGTCGGGGCTCCTTCCGGATGGCCGACAGGAGGGGGCCGAGTGGGTCGCCCGGAACCCCAACCGGCCGGACCGAAAGCCCGGCTCGTTCAAGGTCAATCTCACCACCGGCAAGTGGGGCGATTTCGCGACGGGAGATCGTGGCGGGGATCTGGTGAGCCTCGCGGCCTATGTTGCAGGCGGGTCGCAGCGAGACGCGGCGATCCGCCTAGCCGAGGTGCTGGGCATTGACCCTCTCCAGGGCGCGCGCTGATGCGCCGGGATCTCATGTTCACTGATGACCACCGGCACCTGATCCTCACCCCAGAAGTGCTGGCGGCGGCCAGAGGCCTCCTGAATTGGACGCGAGCCGATCTATCAAGGGCCTCCGGGATCGCAGTCAGCGCAATCCGGGACTTTGAGGATTTCGGGTTTGTCCTCGACGTGCGCCAGGTGGGCGGCCTTAGGGCTGCGTTGTCGCCGAAGCTTGTCTTCAGCGTCGCGGATGACTTTCCTGGCGTCGCCCGAAAGCCTCATGTCGGCCCAACGCGCGTGGAGGGAGCCGTTGTGTTCGGCGGCCTGGCTCGCCGGAGGCCCGCGCTTTGAGGTGGCGCGCAAAAAGCCCGAGCGTGGGTGAGCCGCTGCGCCGATTGCGCGTGAAGGTGCGGCCATGACGGGCGCCCCTGATGACCCGTATGAGCGCGTGCGGCAGGCCGCCGCCAAGGGCCAGATGAAACAACAGGGCTCGATGGCCAAGACTGGCGACCTGGTGTCGCCCGTGCCCACCGATGCGCCACCCCTTCCCGCCGACTGGCGCGAACTGGGCGCGCCCTCCGCGTCCTGGCCCTTCCTCGACGCCACCGGACGATTGTTGCGCTACACGCTCCGCTTTCCAGAGCCAGACGCGGCGAGGGGCGAGGGGGGCCGCCCGCGAACGGGCTGGACGGGCAAGACGATCCGGGCCGCCACCTTGCGCCGGGATGACAAGGGGCGGCTTCGGTGGGCCTTGAAAGCCGAGCCGGACGCGCGCCCGCTCTATGGGCTCGACCGGCTCGCCGCGAGATCCGGCGCACCGGTTCTTGTGACCGAAGGCGAGAAGGATGCGGACGGCGCTGCGGAGCGGTTCCCCGCCTTTGCGTGCGTCACCTGGCCGGGTGGTAGCAATGCCGTCCCGAAGGCCGACTTTGGCCCGCTCATGGGTCGCGACGTGATCGTCTGGGGTGACGCTGACGCGCCAGGCCGCAAGGCCGCCCAGGCTGCCGCCAAGGCCGCCACGGCGGCGGGTGCGACCACCGTCGCGATCGTTGAGCCTCCGGGGTTCTTCCCCGAGGGCTGGGGTTTGGCCGACGCCTGGCCGGAGGGCTTCGATCTCGCCACGGCTGCGGCGCTGATCGACGCGGCCAGGGCCGACGCGCAGCCGGGTGGGATCGAATGGCCCTGGGGCTTCCGCATGGACGCCGAAGGCCTTTGGTATGATCAGCCGACCCCAGGCGGCAACGTCGCGCCGACGCGCCTCTCAGCCGCATTCGAGGTGCTGGGCGAGGCCCGCGACCCTGACGGCGGCGGCTGGGCCGTGGTCCTGAGATTCCGCGACCGCGACGGCCGCGAGAAGACCATTCCAGTCTCGCGGTCCCGCCTGGCGAGCGGTGCGGCCGAGGTCCGGGCCGAGCTGGCCGACGCGGGCTTGATTGTCTCGCCGGCGCGCGGGAAGGCCGACAAATTCGCCATCGCCTTGGCCGAGGTGAAGAGCGCCCGCCGCATGACGCTTGTGACCGCCACCGGCTGGTGTGGCGAGCGCTTCGTTCTCCCGGCCCGCGTCGTCGGGCCGATCGGCGGCGAGCCGGTGCTATTCATGGGTGAGGCCCCGGCCCTGCACTATCGACAGGCCGGCACGTTGGACGGCTGGCGCGCCTCGGTGGCGGCGAAGGCCGAGGGCAATGCGCTCCTGTCCTTCGCTCTCTCCCTGGCCTTCCTGGGGCCGCTGATGAGGCCGCTCGACCTTGAAGGTGGCGGGGTCCATTTCCGCGGCGACTCATCATGCGGCAAGACCACGCTCGCCCAGGCGGCCGGCTCGGTGTGGGGCGGCGGCGGGCCGCTCGGCTTTGCACAGACCTGGCGCAGCACGGCCAACGCCTTGGAAATGGTCGCCTTCGGCCATAACGACGGCCTGGTGGTGTTTGACGAACTGGCCCTGGTGGCGCCTGAGGAGGCGGGCGGCGCGGCCTACAGCCTATCGTCTGGGCAGTCCAAGGCGCGCTCTAAGGCCGATGGCTCTCTCCGCCGCCGATCTGAGTGGCGCGTTGCCATCCTCTCCACCGGCGAGATCGGGCTGGCCGACCACATACGCGCCAGCAAGAAGGGCGACCGGCCTATGGCGGGGCAAGAGCTTCGCTTGCTGGATATAGCCGCCGACGCCGGGGCCCACATGGGCGTGTGGGAGGCGCTGAACGGCGCGGAAGGTCCGGCCGCGCTCTCCGATGCGATCAAGGCCGCCTGTGGCCAGGACTATGGCCATGCGGGCCCGGCTTTTCTTGAGCGCCTGATAGCCGACCGCCGCGCGGCCATGGATTCCGCGAAGAAGATCCTGGCCGGCTTCCTGACGTTGGCGGCGAGGGAGGGCGACTCCGGCCAGGCGCAGCGGGCGGCGGTGCGCTTCGGGGCCATCGCGGCGGCTGGCGAGCTGGCCAGCAGCTTCGGCGTCGTGCCCTGGGCGCCAGGCTGGGCGGCTGAGGCCGCGCTTTGCCTCTACCACCGCTGGGCGTCGGCCTTTGGTCGTGACACGCCCCGCGAAGAGCGGGACATCCTGCGGCGGCTCAAAGGAGTGATCGAAAGCGAGCGTTCCGCCTTCGCGCCTTTGGGGGACGATGACACCTCAGATGAGGCCGCGCCGACGGTCGGGGGGCGGGATGGTGAAGCGCGCGGGCTGATGACCTACGGCTATCGGCACGTTCGCGGCCAGGAAGTAAGGTGGCTGTTTCACGATGCCGGATGGGCGCACGTTTTCAGAGGCTTCAACCCCCAGGACGCCGCGCGGAAAGTATATGAGGCCGGCTTCCTCGACCGGGAATCAGAGCAGAGGCTCAAGAAGACTGTGAAAATCAAGGGCGAGAAGCACAAACTCTATTGCGTGCTTTCATCCATAACGGAAGCCGACCTTGGCGACTAACGATCCACTGTGGATGGCGATTCAGGCCGCCCGCGCAAGATGGTCGCCGGATGACGCCCAGCGGTCCCCGGCTGAAGCGCCCTGGGGACCGCTGGGCCAGCCCGCCGGGGACCGACAACCCCCTATAGCGCAAGGCGTTGCGGCTGCGGTCCCCAGGTCCCCAGTGGTCCCCACAGAAAAACAGTATATGCCGCATTGCGCGCCTGAAGAGGCGTCCGCCGATGCCTGGGGCGAGTGGGAAGAGCGCGCCGCGATCCGCGAATTCGACGGCGGAATGAGCCGTGCAGAGGCGGAGGCGGTGACCGCCGCCGACCTCGGCTCGTCGCCTTCCGGGCCCAAACGTGAGGCCTCCTAGGCCGCGAACACCGGCGATCATCTGGCCGAATATGCAGTTGAGAAGCAATTGCAATGATGGCCGAGAGAGGTTTTAGGGTCGGGCCCTGGCGAGCATCAACCCCGGATGCCGACCACGTTGGAGGGGCGCGGCTGTCCGCTCACGATGGCGGCGACATTCAGCCCCCAGGCCTTCAGAGCCGCTTCCCGTTCGGGCCGGTACTCATGGCGCTGGTAGACGCCAACGAGCCCGCTCTGGGTTCCTGAAATGTGATTGAGCACGCGCTCCACGACATGGGGCGGGAAGGCCAGCGCCGCCATTCCGGTGGCCGCTGTGCGGCGGAGATCATGAAGCCGCCAGGGTTCAGGGGCCTCGCCCTCCTGGTCTTCCACCACGATCTCGGCCGCCAGCTCGTCAAGCCGCCGCTTGGTGGCCGAGAAGCCCCGCACAGCGCCGCCGCCCCTGGCGGGGAAGACATGCGAGCCGGCCTTGGGGATTTTCTTGAGGATCGCGACCACCTGGGGGCTGAGGTCCACCTCATGGGCCTTGCCATTCTTGGTGCGCTCGGCCGGGATGCGCCACCGGCTGGCTCCTAGGTCGATCTCCGTCCAGGTCATTTCCGCGACTTCGGTGCGGCGTTGACCGGTCAGCATGAGGATCTGCACCACCGGGCCGAACGGGTAGCCCAGCCGCTCGCTCGCCCGCCAGATGGTGCGAAGCTCCGTGTCCGACAGAACCCGGTCTCGCGCCTTGGGTCGCGCTGGTGCGGTGAGCTTGTCGCAGGGCGAAACCGCGATGAGGTCACGCTCAATGCACCAGTCGAAGAGCGGGCGAAGGGCGGCGAAGGTCGCCCGCGACACGGCTGGGGACCGCTGGCCAATGGCCTCAAGTAGCTCGGCCACGTCTGAGCGCCGGATCTCCGAGACATGGCGTTCCCCCCAGGCCTTGAGGGGGCCCGGCGCGGCGTCGAGCTTTTTGCGATGCCCGCTGGGGCGCTTGCCGCTTTCCGCGGGCCCGAGGCCGAACCTCAGCAGGCGTTCCGTCTCGGCCCAGGTGCGGTTCTTCTTGGCCCGACGTTCAATGAATAGCTCGGCCACGGCGGCGAAGCTCTCCCGCTCTCGCCTGACAGACTCCCTGACCTGGGCGGCGTCGGCCTCCTGGGCGGCGAGCTTGGCCTGGCGCTCGGCTTCCCGTGCGGCTTCCCGCTCCGCGAACGGGTCGCGGCCGAGGTCAACGGGGGCGAGAAGCTTGCGGGCGGCGGCCCTGGCCTTGGTCACGTTCCACAGGTCGCCGTCATGCTTGCCTATGGTGATGCGTCGCGTCTTCGCCGGCTCGCCGGGCGAGGTCTTTGGTCGGTACTGGACAAGATAGATGCGAGCCCCGGCTGGGGTGACGCGGACCCCGAACCGGGGAAGCGCTGAGTCCCACGCATAGGTGTCGCCGTTGTCGGGCTCGATGGCCTCCACCAGTCCGTCTGTGAGCTTGAGGGTCGCCATCGCCGCTTATCCAGATCAGGGAACGTGCCGCATCTGGATAAGCGCTGGATAAGCAGTCGGTCAAGCGTTCCCTCGAATGGATGGGTTATCACTCGATTGCTTCGGATTGCACAAAGCCTTGTAATTAAACAGACTTGCAGAAATTCCGTCAAATCGTGGGCAAGCATGTGACACGCGAGAATGGCGTCGTTTCCTGTGAGGAGGTCAGCGGTTCGATTCCGCTCGGCTCCACCAGGAACCTTCCGACACCCTGAATCGGGGCCGGTGCGTCTTGCCGCCCGGCCGCGCGCCTGCCACAAACCGCGTCTACCGGCG
>NZ_JAUSLW010000116.1 GCF_030645195.1 Phenylobacterium sp.
CGCCGGGGCGGCGGGCGCGCGGGCCGGCCTGTCGCAGCTGGCGAGCGCCAGGCCCGCGGCGAGCACGGCGGCGGTTGCGGACAGTCGGCGCATTCGGATCACCCCCCAAGGTTGGTCAGGGCGATCCTAGACCCTTGTGCCTCCGCCTGTCAGGCGGCGGCGCGAAAGGAGGGGTTCCGGGCGTAGAGGCCGGGCCGGCCGCTTACCGGCTGGAAGGCCTCCGACAGGCCAGTGGCGGTCTCGCCGAGCCCCAGGAACAGGAAGCCGTCGGGGCTGAGCGCCCGGGCCAGGTTCTCCAGCAGGCGGACGCGCATGGGCTCCACCAGGGCGCCCAGCACATAGCGGCAGAAGATCACGTCGAAGCGCCCGGCCGCCGAGAGGTCGGCCACCAGGTTGATGCGCCGCCAGCGGACCATCTGGCGGATGCGCGGCGACAGGGCCCACATCTCGTCGACCTTCTCGAAGTGGCGCACCAGCTGGCGGATCGGCAGGCCGCGCTGGATCTCGAACTGGGTGTAGAGCCCGCTCTGGGCCTTTTCCAGGGCGCGTTCCGACAGGTCCGAGGCGAACAGCTCCAGCTTGGCGCCCGGGATCAGGGCGCGCTGGTCGTCGATGGTCATGGCGAGCGAATAGACCTCCTGACCCGAGCCGCAGGCCGCGCTCCAGATGCGGATCGGCTCTCCATCGCGCAGACGGGCCAGCGTCGGCAGGATCTCGTCGCGGAACAGGTTGAAGGGCGTGCGGTCGCGGAAGAAGGCGGTCTCGCTGGAGGCCATGGACTCCACGATCGCCCAGGCCAGGCGATCTTCGCGCTTGGCGCGCAGGGCCGCGATCATCTCGTCGATGGAGCCGAAGTTCTCGCGGCGGGCCACGGGCCCCAGCCGGCTCTCCAGCAGGTAGTCCTTGTCGGGGTCGACGTGCAGGCCGGCCCGCGCCCCGCAGAGCTGGACGACGAGATCCTTGTCCTCGGGCCTCATGCCAGTCCGACCTCGGCGAACTTCGAGGCGATGATGTCGCCGTCGAAGGGCTTCATGATGTACTCGTTGGCGCCGCAGTCCAGCGCCTCGCGGATGCGTTCGATATCGTTCTCGACGGTGCAGAACACCACCGTGGGCTTGTCGCCGCCCGGCTCCAGCCGCAGGTGGCGCAGGAATTCGATCCCCGTCATCACCGGCATGTTCCAGTCCAGCAGGATTGCGTCGGGCATGGCCGCCCGACACCAGGCGAGCGCCTCCATCCCGTCGGACGCCTCGGCGATTTCGAAGCCGATGTCCTCCAGGATTCTGCGGGCGACCTTGCGGATCACCCGGCTGTCGTCAACGACGAGGCAGGTCTTCAACGGGGCACTCCAACCTTAGGCGAATCTTCTCGCGCGCGGTTGGTTAAGGAGGCGTGTTAACCGGCCGGAAATTCACATTTGCGCGCGACTTGGCCGCAACCTGGATCAGGCCGGAATACTGGCGGCGAAGGTGACCTTTTCCTCGCCCACGTCGGCGAAGATCCGCCCGCCGGCGTCGGTCATGAACAGGTGCACGTAATAGGCCTGGACCCAGTGGCCGTGCAGCCCCTCGCCCATGGCCTCGCCCCGCAGGCCGTCCAGCACCTCGGCCCGCAGCCGGGCGCGGGGACCGGTCGCCTCGACGGCGATGACGACGAAGGCGCCTTCCTCCACCGCGCGGATCTTGGCCACCCCTCCGGTGGGCAGGGCGGCCCCGGCCATCTGGGCCAGGTTGAGGATGGCGCGGGCCGCCGCCTTGTTGAGGGAGGCCGGCTCCACCTGCCAGTCCAGCTCGGCGCGCATATGGGCGAAGACCCCCTGGGCCAGCTTGGCCAGTTCGCGCGCGTCGAAGGTCTCGGCGGTGGCCGAGGCGCCGAAGGCCACGCGGGTGAAGGAGAGCAGGTCGGCCAGCTTGCGGGCGCTGGCGCCGATCAGGCTCATGGCGTCCTCGCGCATGTCCTGGGCGCTGGGATCCTCCAGCAGGTCGAGCCCTGAAACGATGGCGCTGGCTGGGCTGATGAAGTCGTGACACATGCGCGCGGCCAGATAGGCGGCCACCTCGGCGGTGCGCGGCACGGCCTTGGCGGGCGGCTCGGCGGGGGCCTGCGGCTCGGGAGTCTGTTCGGGCTCGGTCATAAGGCCCTGAACTTGGCCTGATTTGGCGCTTTGGCAAACCGCCTCGGACGTCTAGGAAGCCCGTCCATGAGCGGTTCCGATCCTTTCCTCGAGCCTGGCGTCATCGTGCGCCACCCGGGTCAGGACGACTGGGGCCTGGGTCAGGTGCAGTCAGTCGCGGGGCGTAAGGTGACGGTGAACTTCCAAGAGGCCGGCAAGCAGGTGATCGACAGCTCGGTGGTGACCCTCGCCTTCGTGGCCGAGGATCCCCGCGGCCGCCGGGGCGCGGCGCGATGAGCGACTTCGACAACGAGATCGGGGCCCTGCTGGCCGACATCGTCGAGGAGGCCGGACGCCTGGTCCTGCCGCTGTGGAAGTCGGGCCTGACCGTCCATTCCAAGGCCGACGACAGCCCGGTGACAGAGGCCGACCGTCGCGGCGAACTGCTGATCCTGGCGCGGCTGGAGACCCACTTCCCGGGGGTCCACGTGATCTCCGAGGAGGACGCCAGCGAGTTCGGCACCCCCGAGGCCATCGGCCACCGCTTCTTCCTGGTGGACCCGGTGGACGGCACCAAGGCCTTCGTCCGCGGCGACCCCAACTTCACGGTCAATATCGCCCTCATCGAGGGCCGCCGTCCGGTGGCCGGCGCCGTCTGCGCCCCGGCCAGCGGCGAGACCTGGTACACGCAGGGCGGCCACGCGATGAAGCGCGGGGTGGGCGAGGCCGGCAAGCCGATCCAGGCGCGGGCCTGGCCGCAGGGCAAGGCCGTGGCCCTGGTGAGCCACACCATGAAGGAAGAGACCATCCAGGCCCTGGCCGACAAGTACGGCTTCGACCATCCCCAGGCGATGGATTCCTCCATCAAGTTCTGCCGCATCGCCGAGGGCTCGGCCGATGTCTATCCGCGGCACGGGCCGACCATGGAGTGGGACATCGCCGCGGGCCACGCGGTGCTGGAGGCCGCCGGCGGCAGCGTGCTGACCCCCGAGGGCGAGGCCTTCGCCTACGGCAAGGCCGACGAGAAGTTCCGCAACGGCTGGTTCGTGGCGCGGGGCCGGTAGCCGGCTAGATCGCCTTGCGGCTGTTCCAGTCGATCATCGAGGACTCGATGGGCGAGGCCGCGTGGGTGCGGCCATAGGCCTTGGCCGCGCCACCGGCGCCGGCCACCATGTAGGTCGCAAAGCCCACGAAGAAGGCGAAGGCCGCCAACCAGACGAAGGGCCGGAGCAGTTCGAACGGGTTGGACTCGGTACGGGTAAGCGACATGGGCGATCCCTTGGTCTAAGCGCCTGACACGGGAACATCCGATCGCCGCGATGGTTGCGACGCTCTGTTCACAGACTCACATGATTCGCGCAGCCGGCGAGCCGACGGACTGTCGCAGCCTTGGCGGCTGGCGCCCGACTGGTCTCAGATGATAATAGCTCGCATTATACTTGCGATTGAAAGCCGTTCGCAGTAGCTGGGTCCTTGGCCGACAGGCTTTCCAAGGGGGATCCCATGACCGCATCTCTGTCCGGCCGCCTGCGCCGGCTCTGGCTCGACGTCCACCTGTGGATCGGCGTCGGCCTGCTGGTGGCCATCATCCCCCTCAGCCTCTCGGGTTCGATCCTCGTCTGGCACGACGCCCTGGACCGGGCGACCCACGGCGAGCGCTACGCGGTCAGCGGACCGCAGGTCGCCCTGCCCCCCGCCGCCTATGCGCGGAGCGCACAGGCCGCCTTCGGCCGGCAGGCCCGCCTCACCCAGATCCGCTTCCCGGAGGCGGCCGGAGATCCCGTGGTGGCCGTCGGCCGCATCGAAGGCCCGCCCGGCCCCGGCGGCCGGCCCCGCAGTCTGAACCTCTGGATCGACCCGCCGACGGCCAAGGTCCTGGCCAAGGCCGAGGTGGCCAAGGGCTTCTCCATGACCATGCACCGGCTGCACGGCACCCTCTTCATCCCCGAGATCGGCCGCAAGGTAGTGGGCTGGATCGGCTGGGCGATGTTCGTCTCCTGCGTCAGCGGACTCTGGCTCTGGTGGCCCCGCAACGGCGCGGTCCTCAAGGCCCTGCGCTGGCGGCGCGGGCCCTCGACCCTGTTCAACCTGCACCACATGGTGGGGTTCTGGATCTGCCTGCCCCTGGCGGTTCTGTCGCTGACCGGGGTCTATATCTCCTTCCCCCAGACCAGCCGCGCCCTGTTCGGCGTCGCCCCGCCGCCGGAGGCGCAAGGCGCCCAGGGCGGCGGCCAGCGCCCGGGCGGCGCCGGCGGCGGTCGCTTCGCCCCGCCGATCGCAGCGCCCAACCTCACCTTCGAAGACGCGACCGCCAGGGCCCTGGCCGCGGCCCCTGGAGGGACCCTGGCCGCGGTGAGCGTCCCCACCCAGGGCAAGGCGCCGGCCTGGAAGGTCCAGGTCAGAAAGCCCGGCGTGAAGGAGCCCGCCACCCTGGCCGTGGACGACGCCACCGGCGAGGCCAAGGCCGATCGCGGCGGCCCTGGCGGCGGCGGCCCCGACCCCCTGTCGCGCTGGATGCGCCGCATCCATGACGGCGCCGACATGGGGATCGTCTGGCAGACCATCATCGTCCTGGGCGGGATCGCGCCCGTGGTGCTGTCGATCACCGGCCTGGTGATGTGGCTGCGCCGCCGCGCCCGTCGGCGCGCGATGCACCGCGCGATGGCCGAGGCCTGA
>NZ_JAUSLW010000088.1 GCF_030645195.1 Phenylobacterium sp.
CCTATCTCCGCCCCCTCTACGACGCCCTGTCCGACCGCCTCTCCATGAAGCGGGTCCGGGCCCTGAGGACCGAGGGCGCCATCGAGATCGCCCCGGTCGGCTTCATGCGTGGCCGGACCCTCAACAACGCCTTCGTGGTGATCGACGAGGCCCAGAACTGCACCTACGGCCAGCTCAAGATGCTGCTGACCCGCCTGGGCTGGCACTCCACCATGGTGGTCACCGGCGACCCCAACCAGTCCGACCTGCTGCCCGAGCTTTCGGGCCTGGGCCCGGTGGCTGAGAAGCTCGAGGCGGTCGCCAATATCGCCGTGGTCCGGCTGAAGGACCGCGACATCGTCCGCCACCCGCTGGTGGCCGAGATGCTGGGGGTTCTCTGACCCCTGAAGGCCGGCCCCGGGAACTCCGGGGCCGGCCGGGTCAGCGCACCTTCGTCCACAGCCGTCCGTTGCGGGCCAACTCCGCGCCGTGCTCGAACATGTTGTTCAGCAGGCCATGATCGAACCGCAGCATGTTGATGCCGCCGAAATCCGCCGGGATCGAGGCGGTGTGCAGCGAAAAGCCGTTGATCTCGCAATAGGCGCCCACCGCCCGCAGGGCGTTGCGATAGGTTGATCGCAGCATCAATTCGAAGCTGCGGATCAGGATCGGCACCACCCCCATCGGGGTCGCCGCCGAGACCGGCTCCAGGGTGGTGTTGACCAGGGCGTAGACCTCCACCTCCCGCACCGCCCATTGCTGGGCGCGACGCACGATCAGCGGCTCGGGCGCCACGAACAGCGGGGTGATGGTGCCGCCGTCCACGTGCATCTCGGCGAAGACCGCGTCCTCCGTGGCGACAGAGATCATCTTGGGCGGAAACAGTCCCGGCATGCTGGCCGAGGCGACCAGCACATCCTTGAACAGCATCAGGGCCTCGGGCCCGCCCCGGCTGGCGATGGCCCCCATGTCCCAGATCGACAGCTTCTGGGTGTCCAGATTGGCGGTGGCGACGAACAGGCGTCGGCCCTCGGCATGGGCGGCGGCGACGGCCACCAGCAGGTCGGCGTCGATGTAACGCCGCACCAGTCCCGACAGCGGGTCGCTGGCATAGAGGCCAGCCCCCGGCCGCAGGGTGGTCCAGTCCAGGATCACCGAGGTCTGGTCGCCCAGATAGGCGCCGGCCAGATGCTCGTCCCAGTCGGAGCCGAGGAAGGCGAAGGGGGCGATCAGGGCGCCGGTGCTGACCCCGGTGACGATGTCGAACTTCGGACGGCTTCCGGATTGCGTCAGGCCCAGCATGGCCCCGGCCCCGAAGGCGCCGCCCGCTCCGCCGCCCGACAGGGCCAGCACCCGCAGGCAATCTGGGGTGGAGGTCGGGGCGCGGGTCGGCAGTTCGCCATAGAAACGCGCCAGGCCCTGCTCGTCCTCGTCGCCGATGAAGCGGACCTGGGAGAACCCGGCCGGCTCGGCGCGCACGCCGCCGGGCGGCGGCCCGACCCGCCCCAGACGCCTGGGCCAACTTGGCTTCATGATCCCTCCGCCACCGACGGGATCACCTTAGCAACAATCGTGGCCAGCGTCGCGGGCGCACCGCCCGGGAGGGGCCGGCGAGAGGCGGCGACCGGGCCTCCCGGTCAGGACAGGAGGGAGGCCCGGTCTGAGTCACCTCACTTCGCCGCCCGCCCCCCCGGGCGCGGCGTCGAAGGCCTGGGTTTGACG
>NZ_JAUSLW010000117.1 GCF_030645195.1 Phenylobacterium sp.
GCTGACGACCTTGACCAGCGCGGGCCTGGTCTTCCTGGTCGAACCGATGGTCGCCAATGCGGCCAGCTGGTGGGGGATGTACTGACCGACGGCCAGAGCTGGCGCAGCTTCTTCGGGATCGTCACCGAGGCCGAGATCGACAGCGAGCCGCTGGGCGGCGCGGTCTGGACCCTGGCCCACGGCGCCACCCTGCATGGCGCCCAGGCCGAGAACAGGCGTTATCGGACAACTATGGCGACGTGGCGGGGATGGCCGCCAAGGGTTGGGAACATCCTCGGCTCGCGGGTGCTTGGTGTCGCGCAATCCTTCGCCTTATATCCCGACATGATTTTCGCCCGCTCGCCCGCGAAAGATCCCGCGTCGCTCTGGGTGGGCGATCGCGCCCGGCTGGGACTTGCGCTGGGCATGGTCCTGGCTTGGGTTGGCCTTGGACTGGGCGGATGTGCCACAGCGAACGGGCCAATCGCCGTCCATCCACGCTTGGGAAGCGTCGAGCCGTTCTTCGAATGTCGTGGCAAAGCCACAACGGCTCCGACGGTCGTGCTTGAAGCCGGCGCCTTCGGCACCTCCGCCGATTGGGGTCTCGCGATGCGGGATCTCGTCAAGAGGGGGCGCGTCTGCGCCTACGACCGCCTCGGCCTCGGCCGGTCGCCGGACCGGACCACCCCGCCGACGCCGGAAAACATCGCGCGCGACCTCGCGAACGCCCTCGATAGCCTGGGGGAGACCCGGCCCGTCATCCTCGTGGGCCACTCCAATGGCGCCTTCTATGTCGAAACCTTCGCCACCCTGTTTCCCGCTCGCGTGGCCGGCGTGCTCTATGTCGATGGCGTCGGCAGCGACGACCTCGACGAGCCCTTGGTGATGTCGGACCTGCAGGATGAGGAAACCCTAGCCCGCCTGGCGGCGATCGGCGGGCGCATGGGCCTGGCGCCGCTGGTGGTCCAACCGACGATCGACGCGATCGGGCTGCAAGATCCGGCGGCGCACCACAAGTGGGCCGCCCTCACCTCTCCTCGGCATCTGGAGAATGCCCGTGATGAGGTCCTACAGATCCTGCCTGGCCTACGACGGGTAAGGGAAATCGGCGGGGTAGGCCGGGCAACGCCCACGGCGGTGATCGTGGCCAGTCTCGCCCCAACCGACCCGATTGACAGGGCATGGCGGCAGGCCCAGGCGGCGCCGGCCCGGCGGGCGTGTCAGGGCTGGGTCCTCGACGCCCATGGCGCCACCCACGTCTCCCCGCTCGGCCGGGATCGGAGCTACCTCCTGGCCGCGATCGGGTGGCTTAAGACCCCCGGTCTCAAATCTGCGCGGGCCTGCGACGCGCAGGGATTTCGCCAGTAGGCGGTGGATAGGCTGGCGCATTCGGCCAACCCATCGACTCAGCTCAGCTACGCGCCGCTTGGTGCCGGCTCAGTTCGGCGATGGCGCAGATGATGTGGTAAAAGGAACTCGCGGGCGCGGGCTCGTCGACGAAGGCGCCGTCGGGACGCATCTTGTCGAACCAGACGCCCTGGGCGGGCGTCTGCAGATACTTCCAGAGACCATTGGCGGCCACCAGCGCGTCATCATCCTCGCCGAGGATCAGGGCGGCCTTCAGGTATTCGGTCTGCGGCCATAGCCTGGCGTTGGCGTCCCGGATCGAGAAGTCGTCCCAGAGCGCGTTGATGGCGACGGCGCGGACCGGATCGATGCCCTTGCGCCCGATCTGGAACAGCTTTCGCGCCGCCACCCGCGCCTTCCCGTCCCCACGCTGGTGGCCCCAGCGTTCCAACAGCCAGGCCCATTCGAACTGGTGGCCGGGCTCGACGAGCCGGCCGTCGTCGCCGGGCGCGGGCTTCCAGGTCTCGTCAAAGAACTCCCGTAGGAACCCGCCCTCGGAGTCGATGAAAATGGTGGCGGCCATGCCGACGATCTCGTCGGCCAACGCGTCCCAAGACGCCTCGCCGGCCTCGCTCCAGGCCAGGGCGGCTTCCAGAATGTGCATGTGGCAATTGGACTGGAATGGGTAGTCAGAGGTCTCCTTGAACCCACCGCCCCCGTGGCGAAGGCTCTGCAGGCCGTGACGCAAATGGTTGGAGGCTGCGACCAGATCCATCTTGCCGGGATCAAGACGATGCAAGGTTGCCATGCCCAGGAGCGCAAAGGCTTGGTCGTAGACAGCCGCACCATCGTCCAGCACCTCGCCCTCAGCGCTCAGCAGGCTGCGGAAGAGGCCGTCTGGTCGTTGAAACCGCGCCAGGGCATAGTTCAGGCCATGCCAGGCGGCTTGCCGCCAGGGTCCCTTCCAGCCGAGTTCACCGGCGGCGCCATAGGTAAAAACTTGGCGGCCCTGGACGCGACCACGACGGGGCGCGGGACGCGGGTCGCCGTCAACGCTCAGCGCCTCAATGAAGCCTCCGCGCTCATGGTCGGCCCCAACCGCCCACCACAGCGGTAAGGCGCTGACCCGAAGCCAATGTTGATAGGCGTCGCTCGCCTCAGCAAGGCTGGCAAAGGCGTTCGGCTTGGACTGCATCTTCAGTTGATCCACGGCGGCCTTCACTGACTGGCTGTGGCTCAGATCGCAGACCAGGATGTCATCGCCGTCAACCACAACCGCGACATCCTTCAGTCCGATCACCGCCACCTGGACGCCGGCAGGCGCCCGAACCAGCGAATGCGAGCTCTCGACAAACAGCGCTGCGCCCGACGCCGCATTGCCCGCCACGGTCTTGGCGCTGGCCGCCCACACGGCGTCCCAGGCCCCGACATCAGACCAGGCGAAATCGACCGGAAGCACGGCCGCGCGCTTGGTCTTTTCCATCACGGCGTAGTCGATAGAGATCTTCGGGGCGGTTCGAAACGTCTCCCCCAGAACCAGAACGCCGTCTGAGGCCTTTCCATCACCGACGGCCGAGTGCGCCGCGGCATAGGTCTGCGGCGCATGAGCGGCGAGCTCTTCGGCGAGCACAGCCGTCGCAACGACGAAGTTGCCGCTGTTCCAGAGGTAGCCGGCCTCGACATAGACCTTGGCTGTGGCCACGTCGGGCTTCTCAACAAAGGCGGCGACAGGCGAAACCCCATCGCCTCCAGCCGCACGAATGTAACCGTAGGCCGAGGATGGCGACGTCGGGCGCACGCCAAGCGTCACGATACTTCCGCCGCGGGCGCTGATAACCGCCACCTCCACGGCGGCGCGGAACGCGGCGTCATCAGGTACGTCGTGGTCGGCGGACACCACGACAGCGACACCAAGCGGGTCTCGCAAGTTGATCCAGGCGGCGGCCGCGGCCATGGCCGCGGCGGAATCCCGCCCTTCCGGCTCAAGCAGCAACACGCCCTCAACGTCCAATTCGGCGAGTTGAGCCAGGATCGAAGCCCGATGGGCCAGACCGGCTACGATCAGCGGCGGTGCGGCGTCCGCCAAACCGGCGACCCGCAGGACCGTGTCCTGAAAGCTGGATCGCATCCCAGTCAGGGGCACAAACTGCTTCGGCCGCGAGGGACGCGAGGCCGGCCACAGGCGGGTTCCAGACCCGCCGCACATGATTACCGGATAGACCGCCATCGCCCCGCCCCTCGCTCCGGCCAGGAAGGGCCGGAAAAATGCTACTTCGACGCCCCGGCGCGATCGGCTTCCGCCTGATGCCAGCGCCAGGCGGTCTCAATGATATCGTTCAGGCCATAGCGCGGGGTCCAGCCCAGGACCTCACGGGCCTTGCGGTTGTCGGCCACCAGGGCTGGGGCGTCGCCGGGACGGCGCGGGGCGGACTGGGCGTCGAAGGCGCCGCCCGAGACCTGCTTGATGGCCGCCACCAGTTCACGGACGCTGGTGCCCGTGCCGGTGCCGAGGTTGAAGACGTCACTCGCCCCGCCCTCCAGCAGGTGGCGCAGGGCCAGCACGTGGGCGTCGGCCAGATCCAGCACATGGATATAGTCGCGCACCGCGGTGCCGTCGGCGGTGGGATAGTCGTCGCCGAAGATCTTGAAGCCGTGGTTGGAGCCCATGGCCGCCCGGATCGCGAGCGGAATGGCGTGGGTTTCCGGCTCGTGCCGCTCGCCGATGCGCCCCTCGGGGTCGCAGCCGGCGGCGTTGAAGTAGCGCAAGATCACCGAGCGGAAGCCGGAATAGCGGTCCAGGTCTCGCAGGATTTGCTCCACCATCAGCTTGGAGTGGCCGTAGGGGTTGAGCGGCGCCTGGGGATGGGTCTCGTCCATCGGCACCTGTTGCGGGTCGCCATAGGTGGCGCAGGTCGAGGAGAACACCAGGGCGTCGACGCCGGCGCGACGAGCGGCCTCGATAAGGTTCAGGGCCCCGCCGACATTGTTCTCGTAGAAGCGGCCGGGGTGCAGCACCGATTCCCCGACCTCGATCAGGGCGGCGAAGTGGATGACCGCCGCAGGCTTGTAGGTGGCGAAGACCTCGTCGAGACGCGCGGCGTCCCGGATGTCGCCGACCTCTAGCGGCCCCCACTGGGCGAACTCGGCGTGGCCGTTCGACAGATTGTCGAACACCACAGGCCGAAAGCCGGCCTCGGAAAGGCGCAGGCAGGTGTGCGAGCCGATATAGCCGGCGCCGCCGCTGACCAGGATTGTCTGCATGCGCGCCCTGGGCTCGCCTAGAAGAACCGCTCGGCGATCCGGATCGTGTCGCCAGG
>NZ_JAUSLW010000118.1 GCF_030645195.1 Phenylobacterium sp.
GAAGATACGGTCATGAAGGTTCGAAGCTCGCTCAAGTCGCTCAAGACGCGTCACCGCGACTGCAAGCTCGTGCGCCGCAAGGGCGTCGTCTACATCATCAACAAGACCAACCCGCGCTTCAAAGCCAAGCAAGGCTAAGGCGCCGGGGTCCCGGATGCCGAAGGCGGTCATCTGGGACGTTGGTAATGTCGTCGTGCGCTGGAATCCGCGCACGCTCTATTCCCAGATCTTTCCAGAGCCGGTCGCTTGCGACCGGTTCTTGTCGTGCGTCTGCACCATGATCTGGCACGTCAACCACGACCTGGGCGTGACCTTCGCGGACAATCGCGGGCCACTGATCGCCCAGTTCCCGGAATATCGCGACGCGATCGAGGCCTGGGAGACCCGGTGGTGGGACATGTTCTCCGGGACTATCCCTGAGAGCGAGGCCGCCATCGAGGCCCTGCACGCGGCCGGGGTTCCGCAATACGGCCTGACCAACATGTCCGACGAGACCTTCGAGGGCACCATGGCGATGAGCCCGGCCTTCAAGCGCTTGGCCGACATCGTGGTCTCGGGTCGCGAGGGGATGATCAAGCCCGACCCGCGCATCTATGCGCTCGCCTGCGAGCGCTTCGGACTGGCGCCGGAGGACATCGTCTTCATCGACGACAGCCTGGCCAACGTCGAGAGCGCCCGGGCCTTCGGCATCGACACCCACCACTTCACCGACCCGGCGGAGCTGCGGCCGGCGCTGGCCGCGCGGGGGCTGCTCTAGAGCGTGACCGCTGTAGCTTTCCGTGCCCGCATAGATTGCGAACCCCTCCCAGACGGCGCACTCATAGTTCATGGGTCGGGCGGCGAACGGGGCGGCGCGTTGAAGAGACTGAATCGAAAAGGCCGGGAGGTCTGGTTCGGGCGCATCCTGTGGGGCTATTACCCCTGTCACCTGAAGGGGTGGATACTGTTCATCACGGGCATCATCGGAGCAAACGTACTTCTCGAAGCACTTCTAGGCACGACCTGGGAACCGCTGGCTTGGTTTCCCCTGTTTCCAGCCTGCATAGTTGGGCTGCTCATTTTGGCCGACAGGCACGCCGAAGACTGATCGCCCGGAGGTGCCTGGGCCTCAAATGAGTCAAGGCCCCCGGCGTCGCCGCCAGGGGCCGACAGACTATTGAGTCTTGGCGGCGGCCTCGGCGGCGGCGTCGGCCTTGCGGGCCGCCGTGCCGGCGGCGGCGGCGGTGTTGGCCGCGGCGTTGTCCACCGCAGCGGCCGTGCTGGCGGCAGCGGCGTCGGCGTTGGCCGCGGTGTCGTTGGCGGCCGAGGAGGCCGCGGCGCCGGCCTGGTCGGCGGCGGCGGCGGCATGGTCTTCGGTCTTCTGCGAGCAGGCGGCCAGGGTGAGGCTGGCGATAGCCGCCGAGAGGATCAGGGCGAGGCGCATGGGGTTCTCCGTTGGTGTTCAGGGTCTGCGGCGCGCACCCAGCCGACGGGAAGGCCGGGGCGCGCCCGCCTCGAATGAGGCCGAGAAGCTTAACCGCGCAAGGCCGGTTTTGGATGCATGGGCGCGCGGAGGCCGACGCTGGGTCACCCTTGCGACCCGCGGGGCTTCCGGAGCAGGGTGGCGCATCGACTGAAGGACCGTGGCGATGACCTCCCAGCCTCTCCCCTCGATGATCGACCTGACGCCGCTCAACGAGACCTACCGCGCCGATCCCCATGTGGTGCTGGACGACCTGCGGGCCCGATGTCCGGTGCACCGGGACGCCGTCTCCGGCAACTTCGTGATCAGCCGCTATGGCGACGTGCGCGCCATCGTGTCGGACCGGGAGCTGTGGCGTGATCCGCTGCGGGCCGAGCCCGCGGCCATGTTCCAGCGGCAACAGACCCAGGGCTACGACCCCAGCCTGCCGCGCACCAGCCAGGCCAGCATCCTGACCCTGGACGACCCCGACCACGCCCGTATCCGCCAGCCCCTGGCCCAGGCCCTCTACGCCCGGGTGGCGCGCTTCCGTCCGGAGGTGGAGCGCATCGTCGGCGAGGCCCTGGACCGGATGGCGGGGACGGCCAGCCTCGACCTGATGGCGGCCTTCTGCGTGCCGATCCCCATCGACGCCATCGCCTCGATCCTGGGGGTCGACCATGACCGGCTGGCGGAGTTCCGCGAATGGTCGGAGGGCAGCATCCAGGGCCTGAACCCGTTCCGCACGCCGGAGCAGACCGCGGTGATGGAGACCGCCAGCGCGGCGCTATCGGACTATTTCACCAAGACCATCGCCGCCCGGCGCCACACCCCTCGCGACGACCTCATCAGCGACATGGTGGGGCTGCAGGCGGCCGGCGCGGACCTCAGCGACGACGAGCTGCGGATCAATCTCACGGCCCTGCTGATCGGCGGCAACCTCACCACCACCGACCTGATCGGCAACGCCGTGCGCCTGCTGCTGCTCAACCCGGCGGAGCTGGCCAAGCTGAAGGCCGATCCGAAGATCATCAACGGCCTGGTGGAGGAGGTGCTGCGCTACGAGCCGCCGGTGGATATCACCGGCCGGATCGCGTCGGCCGACATGGAGGTGGGCGGTTGTCCGGTGAAGGCCGGCCAGGCCATGACCGTCTCGCTTCGCGCCGCCAACCGCGACCCGGAGGTCTATGAGGACCCGCACCGCTTCGACGTGACCCGCAAGCACAAGCCCCACGTGGCCTTTGGCGGCGGGGCCCATATCTGCATCGGCGCGCCCCTGGCGCGGCTGGAGGCCCAGGTGGCCCTCACCCTGCTGTTCGACCGCTTCCCGAACCTGAAGCTGGCCCATCCCGACGAGACGCCGGAGTGGCGCAGGCTGCCCTTCTTCCGGGGCATGGAGCGGCTGGAGGTGCTCACCTAGGGTTGACTCGTATCAAGGCCGGCGCCCGCGTGCGCCGCCAGGGTCGAGGCTGACGCGCCGCGAGGCGCCCGGGGCCGGATATGGACTCTTCCCACGCGACGCCGGCCTTCGACATCCGGGGCCTGGCCAAGGTCTACAGGACCGAGGCCGGGGAAGTGCACGCCCTGCGCGGCGTCGACCTGCAGATCGCCAAGGGCGAGACCCTGGTGCTGCTGGGGCCCTCGGGCTCGGGCAAGTCCACCCTGCTCAATATCCTGGGGGGCCTGGACCGGGCGAGCTCTGGGTCGGCGCGATTCCATGACCTGGAGCTGACCACCGCCAGCGACCGCGAGCTGACCCGCTACCGGCGGGCCAGCGTGGGCTTCATCTTCCAGTTCTTCAACCTGGTCCCCAGCCTGACGGCGCGGGAGAATGTGGCCCTGATCACCGAGATCTCCCGCGATCCCATGCCGCCCGAGGAGGCGCTCGCCCGGGTCGGCCTGGCGGAGCGACTCGACCACTTCCCCGCCCAGCTCTCCGGCGGCGAGCAGCAGCGGGTGGCCGTGGCCCGCGCCATCGCCAAGCGGCCTGAGCTGTTGTTCTGCGACGAACCCACCGGGTCCCTGGACAGCGAGAGCGGGGTCCGCGTGCTGGAGGCCATCGTCGAGGTCACCGCCGCGGTAGGGGCGACCACCATGATCGTCTCCCACAACACCTCCATCGGGGCCATGGCCGACCGGATCATCCGCTTCCGCGACGGCCAGATCACCGAGGCCGTGGCCAACGCCCACAAGGTCGCCCCCAAGGAGATGGCCTGGTGAAGCCCACCCCCCTGGATCGCAAGGTGCTGCGCGACCTGTGGCGCATGAAATGGCAGGTGATGGCCATCGCCCTGCTGATCGCCTGCGGGGTCTCGGTGGCGGTGATGTCCTTCTCCGCCCAGCGGGCCCTGGCCACCGCCCAGGCCGACTTCTACGCAGAGACCCGCTTCGCCGACGCCTTCGCCCAGGCCAAGCACGCGCCCCTGTCCCTGGCCCGCGAGCTGGCGGCCATCGAAGGCGTGAGCGCGCTGGACGTGCGCATCGCCGAGGTGGGGCTGATGGACGTGCCGGGCCTGGAGCGCCCGGCCACGGCCCGGCTGATCGCCCTGCCGCAGGACGAGCGGGCGGCGCTGAACGGGATCGTGCTGGTCCAGGGGCGGCTGCCCGACCCCACCCGCACCGACGAGGCCGTGGCCCTGAAGACCTTCATGACCGCCGCCCACCTGCATCTCGGGCAGAGGCTGAGCGCGGTGATCGGCGGGCGGACTTTCGATTTCAAGATCGTCGGCGCGGCCCTGTCGCCGGAATACGTCTATGTGCCGGCCCCGGAATCCTTCATGCCCGACGACGCCCACCAGGGGGTGCTGTGGGCGCCGCGGCCCGCGGTGGAGCGGGTGGCCGGCATGTCGGGGGCCTTCAACACCGCGGCCTTCCGCCTGGCGCCGGGGGCCTCGGCGGCCAGCGTGCTGCAGGACGCCGACCGCATTCTGTCGGCCTATGGCGGCCGGGCGGCCTATGCCCGGGCCGACCAGCCCTCCCACGCCTTCCTGGACGCCGAGCTCAAGGAGCTGTCCACCTCGGCCAGCATCCTGCCGCCGATCTTCCTGCTGATCGCCGCGGCCCTGGTGCATCTGGTGATCACCCGGCTGGTGGAGGCCGAGCGCGAGCAGATCGGCCTGCTCAAGGCCTTCGGCTACAGCGACCTGGAGGCGGCCTCGCCCTATCTGAAGCTGGCCGGCGCCATCGGCCTGACCGGCGCCCTGGCCGGGGGCGTGGCGGGCGGCGCCCTGGGGGCGGCCACCGTCGACCTCTATCGCGAGTATTTCCGCTTTCCCGTCCTGGAGGTGACCTTCCACTGGCCCGCCTTCGCCGGCGCCTCGGCGGTGGCCGTCGCCGCGGCCCTGGGGGGATCGCTGACCGCCGTGCGGCGGGCCGCGGCCCTCTCGCCGGCCGTGGCCATGGCGCCGCCCCGGCCCGCGGCCTATCGCGCCGGCCTGCTGGACCGGCTGGTGCGGGGCGCGGGGGTCGACCAGGCGACCCGGATGATCGTGCGCCACCTGGAGCGGTTCCCGGGCCGCGGCCTGCTGGCGGCGCTTGGCCTGGCCTCCAGCCTCTCCCTGCTGGTGGGGACCCAGTTCCTGTTCGACAGCCTCGATCAGGTGGTGGACCAGGCCTATTACCGGACCCAGAGTTGGACCGACTCGGTGGGCCTGGCCGAGGCGCGGGGGCTCGCCGCCGTGGCCGAGATCGGCCGCCTGCCCGGGGTGACGGCGGCCGAGCCGGTACGGGTCGTCGCCGCCCGCCTGAAGGCGGCCGGGCGCGAGGAGACCACCCGCCTGGTGGGGCTGGAGTCGGACGCCCGCCTGCAGCGGCCCCTGGACGCCCGCGACCGGCCCATCCCCTTCAAGGGCGAGGGCCTGGTGGTGAGCGAGGCCCTGGCCGGGCGGCTGTCCCTGCGTCCCGGCGACCGGGTCTGGGTGGACGTCCTGGACGGTCGGGCCTCCAGCGGCCTGATGACCATCACCGCGCTCGCCCGCGACTACAGCGGCTTCGCCGCCTATCTGGACCGCCGGGCCCTGAACCGGCTGCTGGGGGAGGGCGACCTGGCCAACCGCGCCGAGCTGCTGGTGGCGGCCGACGCGCGGCCGGCCTTCTACCGCGCCGTGGCCGACCGGCCCGGGATCATCGGCGCCTCCTCGCGGGACGAGACGGTGGCCGCCTGGCGCCAAGCCATGGCGGAGGCCTTCCGCATGACCCTGACCTTCTATGTCGGATTCGCCGCCGCCATCGCCTTCGGGGTGGCCTACAACGTCACCCGCATCTCGCTGTCGGAGCGGTCACGGGACCTGGCCACCCTGCACGTCCTGGGCTTCGGCCACGGGGAGTGCGCCTATATCCTGGCGGGCGAACTGGCGGTGCTGGCCCTGGCGGCGATCCCCCTGGGGGTGCTGGGGGGCCAGGGCCTGGCCCACGGCCTGGTGGCGGCCTATTCGCGAGACGAACTGCGGCTGCCGGCGGTGATCACCGCCCAGAGCTATGGCGTGGCGATGGCGGCCTATCTCATCGCCGTCCTGCTGGGCGGGGTGCTGGTGGTGCGCCGCGTCTGGAATCTCGATCTCGTAAGCGTTCTCAAGACCAGGGAGTAGGACCGTGGCCGACATCAAGTGGGTGAGGTGGGCCCTGGGCGGGGCGGCGGCGGCGGCGGCGGTCGGCGCCCTGGCCCTGCTGCTGGCCCCGCGGCCCGTGCCGGTGGACGTCGGGACCGCCCGGCTGGGCCCCATCGCCCAGACCGTGGCCGATCAGGGGCTGGCGCGGGTGCGGGAGGCCTATCTGGTGGCCGCCCCGGTGTCCGGGCGGCTGGAACGCGTCGACCTGCACGTGGGCGATCAGGTGATCGCCGGGACGACGGTGGTGGCCAGGATCCGCCCCGCCAGCGCCGACCTGCTGGACCCCCGGGCCCGGGCCCAGGCCGAGGCCTCCCTGGCGGCGGCCGACGCCGCGGTGGGGGCGGCCCAGGCCCAGCGCGAGCAACTGGCGGCCCAGGCGCGCAAGGCCGAGGCCGACCTCGGCCGGGTCCGCATCCTGGCCGGCAAGGGCTTCGCCGCCCGCCAGACCCTGGACGCCGCCGAGGCCGAGGCCCGCGCCAGCCGCGCGGCGGTGCGCGCGGCCACCGCTCAGCTGGAGGTCAGCCGCTCGCAGCTGGCGGTGGCCCGCGCGGCCCTGCTCGGGCCGGAGGCCGGCGGCGGTCGGACCGTGGCGGTGACCTCGCCGGCCTCGGGCTATGTCACCCGCGTCCTGCAGGAGAGCGAGGCGCCGCTCGCGATGGGGGCGCCCCTGCTGGAGGTCAGCGACCAGAGGGGCCTGGAGGCGGCCATCGAGTTCCTGTCCCAGGACGCGGTGCGGATCGCCGAGGGCATGCCGGCCGAGATCTACGACTGGGGCGGACTCGGGACCCTGCCGGCGGTGGTGCGCCGGGTGGAGCCCCAGGCCTTCACCAAGACCTCGGCCCTGGGGGTCGAGGAGCAGAGGGTCCGGGTGCTGCTGCAGCTCACCGGACCGGCGGCGACCTGGGCGCGCCTGGGGCCCGGCTACCGCGTCTGGGGCCGGGTGATCCTGCGCCAGGCGCCCCGCGCCCTGAAGGCGCCCCTGGGCGCCCTGGTGCGCGCGGACGGCGGCTGGGCGGTCTATCGGATCGAGGGCGGCAGGGCGCGGCTAGCCCCCATCAAGGTGGGCGCCCTCACCGACCGCGAGGCCGAGGTGCAGTCGGGCCTCGCGGCTGGCGACCGGCTGGTGGTCTTCCCCTCCGACAAGGTCCGCGACGGCGCGCGGGTGAAGGAACGGGCGGTGACGGCGAACTGAGGGCTCAGAGCGGATGACAGGCATCGACCACGACGCTAGTGTCCGGCGCTTTCCAGCCTCCGACCCGCGAGTTCCCATGGCCGACGACGCCACCGCCCACGCCGACATCCTGAACCAGACGGCCCAGGGCCAGCTGAAGAGCATCATCGAGCGCATCGAGCGGCTCGAGCAGGAGAAGTCGGAGATCGCCGAGCAGATCAAGGAGGTCTTCGCCGAGGCCAAGGGCAACGGCTTCGACGTCAAGATCCTGCGCAAGGTGATCCGCATCCGCAAGCAGGACGCCGCCAAGCGCCAGGAAGAAGACGCCATCCTGGACCTCTACCTCTCCGCGCTCGGAGTGATTTGAAGCGGGGGCCACCAGATCGGAAGGCGCAGGCCCAGCGGGCCGCGCTGAACGCCCTGAAACGCGCCCAGCGCACGGCCGACAAGGCCGGCGTGAAGCTCTCCGACTGGGAGGGCGAATTCCTCGAATCGGTCACCGAGCGGGTGAAGACCTACGGCCGCGCCTTCGCCGACCCCGAGAAGGGCGGCGCGGGCGAGGCCTTCTCGGTCATGCAGCACATCAAGCTGAAAGAGATCGTCGCCAAGGCCAAGGGCGAGAAGAAGCCGCCCCCGGCCCGTCGCGGCTTCAAGCGGCGCGGGCCGCCCAAGGTCGATAAAGACGGCGCCTAGCGCATGGCCTCCGACGACACCCTTCCCGAGCTGATCGCGAGGGCGAGGCGGGCGGCGCTGACCCTGCGCGCCACGACCCTGAAACAACGCGGGGCCCACCACGCCGTCTATGTAGTTCTGCTGGAGGACCCGCGCCGGCCCTGCCGCTGGGGCCTCTATGTCGGCGAGACCTCCCGCGACCCCGACCTGCGCTTCGATCAGCACAAGACCGGCTACAAGGCCAGCCGCTGGGTGAACCGCTTCGGCGTCCGCCTGCTCCCCGACGTGGTGGAGCACCTCAATCCCCTCAAGCGCTGGGAAGCCATCGACCTGGAGGAAGCGCTCGCCGACGCCTTCCGCAAGGCCGGCGTGGCCTGGGTCGAGGGCGGCCACTAGGGGCGCACGCTACTGGACGGGTGGCTGTCTGATGTCCTTCTCCCCTTGCGGGAGAAGGTGGCGCGCGAGGGCGCGCCGGATGAGGGGTCGCGCTCCCCTCTCCGCAGTCCTGGCAAGGGGCTCGCCGGCCAGATCTATCGACCCCTCATCCGACCCTGCTCCACAGGGCCACCTTCTCCCGCAAGGGGAGAAGGGATCTAGGCGTCGCCTCTATTGGGTCCTGGGCCTGCTAGACCTCGCGGCCGATCGGATAGAGCAGGTAGCGGTCGTCGTAGAAGGGCGTGCGCTCATAGAACCAGGCCAGGCGGGCGGCGGCGTCCTTGGCGAACTCCGGCTCGGCGGCCAGCTTGGCCTCGAAGGCGGCGCGCAGGCCTGCGTCCGCCGTCAGCATGCGGTCGGCCAGGGGGGCGATGGCGTAGGGCTCGATATATTCCACCCGGGTCAGCACCTCCGGGACCATGCCCCAGGAAAAGAAGCTCTCGCTGGACTGCGGCTCCAGCAGCAGGACCACCAGGTCCCCCAGGGGCTGATCGGTGGAGATCCGCACCGAGCCGGGGGAGAAGGTCCAGTCGCGGCGTTCGGGTGCGACGTCCTTCACGGTGATCGCCACGTGCCCCTCGGCCGCCTGGGTGGCGATCTTTGGCGTGGTCAGCCGCAGCATCTCCACGCTGACCGTCTTGGGCGCGCTAAGCGCCTCCATCGCTACGCCATGCAGGGCCAGACGCTCGATCAGGTCCTTGCGGTAACCCGGGACCCAATAGGCGCTGGGCCGCGAGAGCGTCACGGTCGGCTCCGACAGGAAGTGGGGCAGGGACCACAGCGTCGGGTCCGGCTCCCCCAGCCAGCGGATCTCCCGCCGGCCCGAGGCCGCGCTCTCATAGGTGTCGTACCGGATCCCCATGAAGGTCCGGATGCGGGCGGGTTCCTTGGCCCGGACGAAGTTGGTCGGGATCCGCGCTGGCCGCAGGGCCCGATCCGCCGTGATCGCCGCCCGCAGCCCCGCGCCTTGGCGGGCCAGCAGGCCCAGCGCGGTCTCCAGGAAGACATAGGTGGCCAGGACCCGCTGGGCGTGGGGCTTGAGGCTGTGGTTCTCGATCAGGATGGTGGGGACGTGGGCGGCCGCGCCCCAGCCATTGGAGAACCGCTCGCCGAGTCCGCCGTCGGAGAGCCCCGCCTTGGGATCGTCCTCGTCTAGGCCGAACACCAGCTCGCCGGGGATATGGCCCTCGGCCTCCAGGCTGGCGTTCATGGCGGGCTTGAAGACGTCGTCGAGCCACTTGGCGATGGCCGGGGAGCGCGACCAGGAGCCTTCCTCACCATTGTAGCCGTAGGTCAGGTCGTACTGATAATCGAGGCCGTCGGTGACGTGGATGTCGACATAGAGGTCGGGCCGGTACCTGTTCAGCAGGCTCCGCGCCGCCTGCATCTCCGGCTGGTCCAGCTTCATGTAGTCGCGGTTGAGGTTCTGGTTGGTGGCGGTGTTGCGCCAGCCCTGGATCCGGGGACCGCGCTGGTTGGGCCGCGAATAGACCGAGGCGCGCTCGTGGCCGTCGACGCTGAGGATGGGGGCCAGGATCAGGTTCGCCCGGTCCAGCAGGTGGTCCTTGCCGTTGAAGGCGATGTCGCGCAGCAGCATCATGCCCGCGTCCTTGCCGTCGATCTCGCCCGGATGGATGCCGGCCTGGGCCAGCAGCACCGGCTTTTTCGGATCGAAGGTTTCGCCGTCCTTGCTGGCGATCACCGCATAGATCGGCCGCCCCTCCGGCGAGGTTCCGAACACCTCGATGCGGATCCAGGGCGAGGCCGCCTCTAGCCGGTCGAACCAGACACGGGTGGCGGCGTAGTCGGGGCTGAAATTGTGCTCAGGGTCGGCCTCGAAGGCGGTGACCCAGGGGTCGGTGGCCGGCCGCAGCAGGGCCTGGCTGGCGCCCTGCCAGGGCGGGGCGGGGGGCAGGAAGTCCTGGTCCCAGGGGGCGAGGGGAGAGGCGGGGGCGTCGACCATCTGCAGGCTCACTCCGGACGCGGCGAAGCCTGGCTCCGACGCGAGCTTGAACCTGTCCTCCTTGCGGGAGCCGGCCGCCCCTGTCGAGGGCCGGCCCGAGCCTCATCCGTCAGGCGACGGCGGCGGCGTCCTCGCCTTCGCCGTCCTTCAGGATACCGTCCAGCCCCTGTTCGCGGACCTTGCGGTAGAGGGTGGAGCGACCGATGCCGAGCCGGCGGGCCACCTCGCTCATGTGGCCGGCATAGATCTCTATGGCCAGCTGGATGAGGTCGCGCTCGATCTCCTCCAGGGTCCGCAGGTGGCCGCGGCCGTCGAGGATGCGCACCGGCGAGTCCTGGGGGATCTCGCTCATCAGCTGCTGGGCGGTGGGCAGGGACGGGGGTTGGGCCATCAGGGCGGTCGGCGAGACGGCCTCCGGCGGCGGGGCGGCGACCCCGGAGATGGCCGGGAAGTCGTAGGGCTGCAGATAGGGTGAATCGGCCAGCACGATGGCGCGATAGACCGCGTTCTCCAGCTGGCGGACATTGCCCGGCCAGTCGAAGGCGGTGAGGAAGGCCAGGGTCTCGGGCGAGGCGCCCACCACCGACTTGCCCTCCTCGATATTGAAGCGGCGGATGAAGTGCTCCACCAGGGCCGGGATGTCCTCGCGGCGGTTGCGCAGGGCCGGGGCCTCGATGGGGAAGACGTTGAGGCGGTAGAACAGGTCCTCGCGGAACAGGCCGTCCTTCACCGCCTGGGCCGGGTCGCGGTTGGTGGCCGAGACGATGCGGACGTCCACCTTCAGCGAGCGCTTGGAGCCGATGGCGTCGACCTCGCCCTCCTGCAGCACCCGCAGCAGCTTGACCTGCATGTCCAGCGGCAGCTCGCCCACCTCGTCGAGGAACAGGGTGCCACCATTGGCCTCCTGGAACTTGCCCAGGTGCTTGTCGGTGGCGCCGGTGAAGCTGCCCTTCTCGTGACCGAACAGGATGCTTTCGATCAGGTTCTCGGGGATGGCGCCGCAGTTCACCGCCACAAAGGGCTTGCCGGCGCGGTCGGACGATCCGTGCACGGCGCGGGCGATGACTTCCTTGCCGACCCCGCTCTCGCCGGTGATCAGGATGGGGATGGAGGACTTGGCCGCCCGCTCGCCGAGCCGCTTGACCATGGTCATGGCCGGGGAGTCGCCGACCATGTCGGCGAAGCTGGCGCGGCCGGTCGTATGCTTCTTCAGCCGCTCGACCTCGCTCTTCAGGGAGCCGAGGTTGAGCGCATTGCGGATGGAGACGATGATGCGTTCCGGCGAGGCCGGCTTGACGAAGAAGTCGCAGGCGCCGGCCTGCATGGCGGCGACCACGGTGTCGATGCCGCCGGTGGCGGTGACCACGATCACCGGCTGCTGGTGACCGCGGGCCCGCATCTCCTTGAGGGTCTCCTGGCCGGTGATGCCGGGCATCACCAGGTCCAGCAGCACCAGGTCGGTCGGCGCGCCCGACTGCAGCCGGGCGATCGCCTGGTCGCCGTTCTCGGCGTGGACCGCGACAAAGCCCTCCCGCTCCAGGACCGCCTGGATCAGCCTGCGCTGTGTCGGGTCGTCATCGACGACTAGGACCGTCTTGGTCATTTGAAAACACCCACCAGAACCGGGCGCCGCCGCATGGACGAGGCCTCTTGTTGACCCGGATTGATACAGGCCTTGGGTAAAGGACGCGTTTCGGAGTCCTGAGTCGGGCGTTAACGGCGGGGGCTTGCGCACAGCCAAGCTCCGGCGCTCTCATCGGACAAAACAGGGGGAGGACGCCGATGTTCGTGGGTCACTACGCCGCCGCGCTCGCGGCCAAGAGCGTCGAGCCGCGCGGGCCGCTCTGGACCTATGTCCTGGGCTGCCAGCTGATCGACGTGGCCTGGGGCGGGCTGATCGCCACCGGCGTCGAGCGGGTCACCGTCGACCCCAGTCTGCCGGGCAGCGCGTTGGTTCTGGAGCACATGCCCTACACCCACAGCCTGCCGGCCTCGATCGCCTGGTCGGTGGGCGCGGCCCTGCTGGCGCGCCTGGTCCTGCGCCTGCCCTGGAAGGTGGCGGTGGTGATCGCGCTCACGGTCTTCTCCCACTGGCTGGCCGATTTCCTGGTCCACCGCCCCGACCTGGAACTGTGGTTCGGCGGGGAGAAGGTGGGGCTGGGGCTGTGGAACTATCCGGTCCCCGAACAGGCCGTGGAGATCGGCCTGCTGGGGCTCGCCGCGGCGGCCTGGACCTGGCGGCGCGCCAAGCTCGGCCAGGGGCTGTGGCCGGCCCTGATCTTCGTCGGCCTGCTGCTGGCCCTGCAGCTCTACGCCATGCTGCAACCGGCCAATCCCGACCC
>NZ_JAUSLW010000123.1 GCF_030645195.1 Phenylobacterium sp.
CCACCAGCAGGTCCTCGAGGGGGGAGGGCAGGGGGGTGTCACAGTCCAGCCGAACCAGCTCCCGCGACAGCCGAATCTGGTCGGCGAAGTCGATCAGGGTCTGGCGGCGCTTGTCCTGCTTGACCTCGCCAGCGCGAGCCAAGAGCGTGTCGAGGTCGCCATACTCGTTGATCAGCAGGGCGGCGGTCTTGATGCCGATCCCCGGCGCGCCCGGCACATTGTCGACGCTGTCGCCGCACAGGGACTGGACGTCCACCACCTTCTCCGGCGGCACTCCGAACTTCTCGATCACCTGCTCGCGGCCGATCAGTAGGTTCTTCATGGTGTCCATCATGAACACCCGGTCCCCCACCAGCTGCATCAGGTCCTTGTCGGAGGAGATGATCCGCACCTCCCCGCCCATGTCGCGCACCTTGCAGGCATAGGCCGCGATCAGGTCGTCGGCCTCGTAGTCCTTGAGCTCGATGGAGGGCACGCCGAAAGCTCGGGTGGCCTCGCGCACCAGGGGGAATTGCGGGATCAGGTCCTCCGGCGGCGGCGGACGGTGGGCCTTGTATCTGTCGTAGAGCCGGTTTCGGAACGTGTCGCCGGAGTGGTCGAAGATCACCGCCAGGTGGGTGGGGGCGTCGGCCTGGGCCTTCATGTCCACCAGCAGCTTCCACAGCATGTTGCAGAAGCCCGAGACCGCCCCGATGGGCAGGCCGTCGCTCTTGCGGGTCAGCGGCGGCAGGGCGTGGAAGGCCCGGAAGATGAAGCCCGATCCGTCCACCAGATAGAGTCGGACCGCCGGCCCGTCCTGGGTGTTGTCGCGGGGCAGGTCGGGCAGTGGCGGGGCGTCGGCGATCGGCGTGTCGGTCATGGCTCCAAGATAGGGGCGCAATGTCCCTTGGTCACCTGCGCAGACCCGCGGGACGCGGCCCAACGCCACATAGTTATCAGATCATCAAGCCAGCGGGCCCAGCCCCCTTCCGCACGGCGGCAATTCGGCTAAAGTCGCAAGTCCCTTCCTCTCGGGGGGCGGCGGCGCACGGGCGCGCCGTTGGCCACAGGTTCGGACTGACCATGAAATTGACGATCGAGCGGGCGGCGCTTCTGAAGGCGCTCGGGCATGTGCAAAGCGCGGTGGAACGCCGCAACACCATCCCGATCCTCTCCAATGTGCTGCTCTCGGCCGAGGGCGAGC
>NZ_JAUSLW010000132.1 GCF_030645195.1 Phenylobacterium sp.
GGCGCAGGCGCGGCTCGATCTCGATGGCGCGGGCGAGCGTCACCGGATTGGCGGGGTTGGCCGGCACCATCTTGGCCAGGCGGTCCACCTGGCCCAGGGGAAGTTGCAGGACACGACCCACGTCGCGCAGCACGGCGCGGGCCTGCAGGGTGCCGAAGGTGATGATCTGGGCCACCCGGTCGCGGCCGTAGCGCTGCTGGACGTAGGAGATCACCTCCTCCCGCCGCTCCTGGCAGAAGTCGATGTCGAAGTCGGGCATGGACACCCGCTCGGGGTTCAGGAACCGCTCGAACAGCAGGCCGTAGCGCAGGGGATCCAGGCCGGTGATCAGCAACGACCAGGCCACCAGCGAACCCGCGCCGGACCCCCGGCCCGGGCCGACCGGAATGTCATGGGCCACGGCCCACTTCATGAAGTCCGACACGATCAGGAAGTAGCCGGGGAAGCCCATGGCCTGGATGACGCCGATCTCGCGCTCCAGCCGGTCCCAGTAGTCCTGCTCGGTCCCCGAGAGGATGTGGCCTTCCAGCCGTCTGCGCAGTCCCTCGCGGGCCTGCTCGGCCAGCTCCTCGGCCTCGGTGCGGCCGGCCACGGTGGGGAAGCGCGGCAGGATGGGGTCGCGCTTCTTGACCATGAAGGCGCAGCGCCGGGCGATATCCAGCGTGTTGTCGCAGGCCTCCGGCAAATCCGCGAACAGCTTGCGCATATCCTCGGCCGGCTTGAACCAGTGCTCGGGGGTCACCCGGCGGCGGTCCTCCTGGCTGATGAAGGCGCCGTCGGCGATGCACAGCAGGGCCTCGTGGGCGGTGTAGAGCTCGGCCGGGCCGAAATAGACGTCGTTGGTGGCCACCAGCGGGATGTCGAACTCGTAGGCGTAGGCCACCAGCTCCGGCTCGGCGGCGGCCTGGGCGGCCATGCCGTGGCGCTGCAGCTCGATATAGAAGCGGTCGCCGAACACCCGGTGCATCTCGGCCAGGGCCGCCTGACCCTCGGCGGTCTTGCCCGCGGCCATCAGCGGATCGACCGGCCCGTCGACGCCGCCCGACAGCAGGATCAGCCCCTCGGCCCGCTCGACGACGGCGCTCCAGGGAACCTGGGGTTCGTCGGTGGGCTCGATGTCCAGATAGGCCATCGAGGAGAGTTCGGAGAGGTGCAGATAGCCCTGCTCGCTCTGGGCCAGCAGGACGAGGGTGGGGATCTTGGCCCAGCGCTCGGGCGGCCCCTCGCCGATGCCGCGCACCGGCAGGGCGACGCCGACGATGGGCTGGACGCCGGTCTCCTTGGTGGCGACGGAGAACTCCAGAGCCCCGAACAGGTTGGCCCGGTCGGTGAGCGCCACGGCCGGCATGTGGGCCTTGGCCGCCAGCTTGCCGACCGCGTCGGCCTTGATGGCGCCCTCCAGCAACGAATAGGCCGAGCGCACCCGCAGATGGACGAAACCGTCTTGTCCGCCCTGCCCGCTCACGCCGCCCTCCGCTCTCAGATTGTCAGCCTCAGGCGGCCAGTTGCGCGACCTGACACATCATCCAGACAAAGCCCGCCACCGACACAAAGGCCAGCGATTCCCGCGCCAGACGAACAACCATAACGCCCCTCCTGTGAATGTTCCGGGTATGTTCCTATTCTGGTTTTGTTCTCATGACAAGGGGGCTATTTCCCATCTCGCACCCAATCCAAGAGGCTGCCTTGTGCTCCAGGAGGGCCTCCATCCCTGCGGTCATAGGTCCTGGCTAGCTCCTCGCATTTGGCCGTGTTCTTCGCGAACTGCGCCAGGTAGTCACTGCCGTGGTTGCCTTCGAGGTAGGCAGACACCTTCTGAAAGATCGGAGGAGTTGCCTGCCGAGCCGCAAGAGTCACGTCGTCGTCGGTTCGGTCCGGCGCGAAACTTCGTCGAACTTCCGCGTCCTGAAATACAAAATGGAGGATGACGCGATTTAGATGGATCGCCACCAAGGAAGCGCGGGGAGCCATGGAAGCTTTCAGGAAGTGCAGCTCTTCATCCACAGCGCGCATGACGCGAACAGCTCTCCAAAGCCGAGATGTAGTCAGGTCTTCGTTGAATAAGTCTGTGTATGGCGGAGCTGCTGTATCGGCCCAAATTGCGCCAATCTCACGCTTCACCTGAACTGCAAGAGCAATTGACCGTTCACTTGCAAGCGCTTGCGTAGCTTCGACTATACTACAACCATCATCGCTACGCGGGTCAGACTCCCCCGTCTTGTAGACATACCGACGCTTGTCGAGAGCGAAGTCGGTTGCCAGTCGATGCTGTAGCGGATCCATCGCCGCAAACTCTCTATTTCCCACCGCATTCTGAAGATTTGCCGCTCTGGTGATCTGGCGACCAAACTCAGGTGAGGTCTTGGCTAGGGAGATGATGCGAACTGGCACAAATGATCGAGCAAACTCTTCGGCGGGATCTACCGAAGATCCTACAATCGTTCCAATACTACCAACTGTCTGAGCCCCGTTGACGATACTCACTCCGTCACAATTAAATAACCCCAATGCACGCCCAGGAGACCCCACAAGACTCTTGTCCACCGCGTCGCAGATAACTGTAATCCCATTGTTGAAGTACCAGAAATTCTCTGGACTCTCTGACAAAGTGCGCTGGATTGCATTATTTACGCCAGAATTGGTGTAAAATAGTCGTAGATTCTGTGTAAACAGAAAACTCCGGTGCTCTTTCCACCATTGCGCGACTTCAGTAACGTTCGCGCGGCCGTAGTATGCAAGGTAAGGTTGCTCAATTTGCCCCCAATCATGGAGCGCAATTTGCAGTTTAATTTTGGGGTCCGCAGTTTCGGACGTAATCAAGCCGTAAGCGCCGGCTTGGTCGAAATCCTCATAAGACGCGATCTGAACGGCGCCATTCAACTCAGTGACAAGGTCTTCGATGCTCTTGGTTGCGTGTGGCGGCGGGGGTTGGCTACCAGTATGAATGGTGACGAGGCGAAGTCTAATCGCGCGCTCCGAATACAAGACGGACCGAATTTCCGACTCCTTGTCTCGAACCTTCTGATCAAAGCGTTCAAATCTATCTGCTAGAAGGTCGCGGACCCCGTTGGCAAACTTGTTTGATGCTATCTCATTGATGCTAGCGTTGCCGCTCTTGCTCCATTTCGCCTGAACGAACAGGAGCGTGTCCGTCTTGGCGTCAAAATGGATCGCGTCTATGCCACCGTCATTGTAGCCATCGACGACGGACTTGGCTGCGACCACAGGGTCCTCGCCCGCCAACTTCCGCACCGCCAGAGCCGCCATAGCTCGCGAAAGGAAGGCTGTTTCCACCTGTTCGGGCGGGTGCTTTGCCAAGTCCGACATGTCGATATGGTCGCGAAATTGCTGAGTCAGGACATTCGCGATCCGCGTGATGGTAAGCGGGCTCATGCGAACCTACGCCTCTGCGCGCGAGCAGTAGATGCTGTACGCCGCAATCAAGGCTATTTGGGCGCGATTCATTTCACGGTCCCCCCCCGCGCGAACGTCACCATGCGTCGGCGGCGTTAGGCCCGCAAGCGGTGAGCGCCCCCCTAAAACCCCGTCTGCGCTTCCAGCTTCCCGTCCTTGAGCCCCAAGACCCGGTCCATGTGCCGGGCGAGCTCCAGGTTGTGGGTGGCGACGAGCGCCGCGACGCCGGTGGCGCGTGCCAGGGCGTAGAGGTTCTCGAACACCGCCGCTGACGTGTGCGGGTCGAGGTTGCCGGTGGGTTCGTCGGCCAGCAGGAGGCGGGGCGAATTGGCCAGGGCGCGGGCGATGGCGACGCGCTGCTGCTCGCCGCCGGAGAGCTGGGCGGGTTGGTGCTTGACCCGTTCGGCCAGGCCCAGCTGGTCCAGCAGGAAGAAGGCGCGCTCGCGGGCGGCCTTGCGCGACACCCCGGCGATCATCTGCGGCGGGGCCACGTTATCCAGGGCCGAGCACGCGGGACGCAGGTGGGGGGCCTGGTAGACGACGCCGATGGTGTGCAGGCGCACCCGGGTGCGGAGCCGGTCGCTGAGGTTGGAGCAGTCGCGACCCTCGATGAAGATCTGGCCGGCGGTCGGACGTTCCAGAAGTCCTGCCGCGTGCAGCAGGGACGACTTGCCCGAGCCCGAGGGTCCGATCAG
>NZ_JAUSLW010000135.1 GCF_030645195.1 Phenylobacterium sp.
GGATTCGCCGACCAGGGCCGGCAGCAGGATGGCCGGGGTGATCTGGGCCGCGAAGCCCGGGGCGAACAGCTGGGCGAAGGACGCGACCAGGTAGCTGAGGCCGGCGGCCTGCATCAGCAGGCCCACGAGCCGGGGCAGGTAGCCCGAGCGGAAGATCAGGTAGCCGCTGAGCAGGCAGGCCGCGCCGAAGAAGATCAGGGTGATGTGGAAGGCGATGTCGTGGGCGGCGAGCGCCAGGCCCGCCAGGGCCTGGATCTGGCCGGGATCGAAGGCGCCGTCCGCGCGGTTGAGGATCGGGACCACCATCAGCAGGAACAGCTTGCTGACGCACTCCACGGCCAGGGAGACGAGATTGAACAGCAGGAACAGCAGGGAGAGGTTCCGGCTGACCGGCCGCAGCAGCAGGTACTCGATGCAGAGCTGCGCCACCGCGATCAGCGGCACGATGAGATTGCCCGCCAGGCTGAGGGTCCAGAGGGACGGGGCGGCGGTGATGTTGCGGGCCGTGGCCGCGGCGTCGCCCGAGACCACCAGGCTGCTCATGACGAACCCCTCGGAGAAGCCCCCGAACAGGATCACCAGCAGATAGATGGCGCCGGCCAGCCGGGCATAGAGGTTGGGATGGGTCTCGAGGGGGCGGGCGGTCATGGCATGGGTCTCTCGACAGGCTGGAGACGCCGATGGGTCCGGCTTTTCCATTTCATGTGTCAGAAATATCTGACGCATGGTCGAAGGTCAAGACGGGTGGGTTGAGTTGCGGTCCCTCCGCTCCCCACCAACAACCGTCATCCCGGGCGACCCGCAGGGGAGACCCGGGACCCAGGGGGATTGATCGCGGCCCCTGGGTCCCGGCTCTCCGCTTCGCTGCGGCCGGGATGACGTGAGGGGCCAAGCGGATAAGGCTATTGACTGACCCCGAAAGCTAGACCTTGGCCCCCGCGCGACTGGCGCCGAGCCTAGACCTGGCCGAGATAGACCCGCTGCGCCCGCGGGCTGAGGCGGACCAGGCATTCGTGGGCCACGGTGCCGGCGGCGGCGGCGAGGTCGTCGATGTGGGCGTTGGGGCCCATGAGTTCGACCATGTCGCCCAGGCCGGCGGGGGTGTCGCCGATCTCCACCAGGATCAGGTCCATGGTGACGATGAGGAAGGGGCGCGGGGCGCCGGCGTACCAGCCGTGGCCGGCGGCCTTGGCGGCGCGGACCAGGCCGTCGGCATAGCCCGCAGCCACCACCGCCACCCGGGTGGGGCGGTCGACGACGCGGCGGTCGCCGTAGCCGACGGTCTCGCCGGCCTCGATGTTGCGGATGTCGAGGATGGGGGCCTCCAGGGTGGCCACCGCCTTCAGGCGCGGGTCGGGACGCTCCTCGGGGCCGCCGCCATAGAGGCTGACCCCGGGGCGGACCATCTCGAAGCGGTAATCCTCGCCGAGGAAGACGCCAGCCGAGGCGGCGAGACTGGCGCGGGCGTCGGGGAACAGCTTGCGGACGGCGGCGAAGCGTTCGAGCTGGCGGGCGTTGCGCGGGCTTTGGGGTTCGGGCGCCGAGCCCAGGTGGCTCATCACCAGGCCGACCTCGAGATTGGCCAGCCGGTCGCGGGATTGGGCGAGCGCCACGGCCTGGTCCGGGGTGATCCCCTGGCGGTTCATGCCGGTGTCGATGTGCAGGGCCACGGCCAGGGGGCGGCCCAGGCCCGAGGCGAAGCTGCCGGCGGCCTCGATCTGCGGCACGCTGGTCAGCGACGGCGTCAGGTCGGCGGCCAGCAGGCGCGGGGCCGTGCCGCTGGTCATGCCGTCCAGGACATAGATGACAGCCGGGCGGTCGGGACCCAGGGCCGCGCGCAGGGCCTCGCCCTCGGTGAGGCGGGCGACGAAGAAGCTGCGGGCGCCTTCCGCCCACAGCCGGCGGCCGATCGGGCTGGCCCCGAGGCCATAGCCGTCCCCCTTGACCACCGGGGCGGCCTCCGCGCCGGGGGCCTGGGCGCGCAGGACGGCGTAGTTGTGGGCCAGGGCGTCGAGATCGATCGTCAGACGCGCGGAGGAGGGGAGAGCCATTGGCGCTCCCTTAGAGCGTGACAGGGCCAAGGGAAAGGCTCAGTCGCGCTGCTGCTGGTCGTAGCGGCTGTGGTCGCGGGCCAGGTTGCCGAACTTGGTGAGGTCGGAGTTGAAGGACAGCTTCACCGTGCCGATGGGGCCGTGACGCTGCTTGCCGATGATCACCTCGGCCAGGCCGGCCACCTGGTCCATCTGGTCCTGCCAGGTGAGGTGTTCGGGGGTGCCTTCCCGGGGCTCTGTGCGGGAGAGGTAGTACTCCTCCCGGTAGATGAACATCACGCAGTCGGCGTCCTGCTCGATGGAGCCCGATTCCCGCAGGTCGGAGAGCTGGGGCTTCTTGTCCTCGCGGTTCTCCACCTGGCGGGAGAGCTGGGCCAGAGCGATGACCGGGACGGAGAGCTCCTTGGCCAGGGTCTTGAGCCCCTGGGTGATGGCGCTGACCTCCTGCACCCTGTTGTCCACCTTGCTGCCCGGTCCGATGGTGACGAGCTGTAGGTAGTCCACCACGATCAGGTCCAACCCCACCATGCGCTTCAGGCGTCGGGCGCGGGCGGCCAGCTTGGCCATGGTGATGCCGCCGGTGTCGTCGATATAGAGCGGAGCGTCCTGGATCTCGAGGGCGGCGTCGCGCACCCGGCCGAACTCCACGGCGTCGATCTCGCCCTTGCGCAGGCGGTCGCCGGACACCCCGGAGACGTCGGCCAGCATACGCATGGCCAACTGGTCGGCGGACATTTCGAGCTGGAAGAAGGCCACCACCCCGCCGCTGACGGTCTTCTTGGTGCCGTCCGGCTGCGGCTCCCAGGCGTAGTTGCGCGCCACGTGGAAGGCGATGTTCACGGCGAGCGCGCTCTTGCCCATGGAGGGGCGGGCCGCCAGGATCAGCAGGTCGGAGGGGTGCAGCCCCCCCAGCTTCTGGTCCAGGTCGATGAGGCCGGTGGAGAGGCCGGCCAGGCCGCCCTCGCGGCTGTGGGCCTCGGCGGCCATGGTGACGGCGCCGTGCAGGGCTTCCGACAGGGGCACGAAGCCCTGGCTCTGGCCGCCGCTCTCGGCCAGGGCGTAGAGCTGCTGTTCGGCCGCTTCGATCTGGTCGCGGGCCGAAAGGTCGTCCTCCGGCGCGGTGGCCGCCTGGGCGATGTCGCCGCCGATGCGGATCAGGTCTCGGCGCAGGGCCAGGTCGTAGATGACGCGGGAATAGTCCGGCGCGTTGGCGCCCGGCGGGGCGCGGTCCACCAGGTCGGCCAGGTAGCGGATGCCGCCCAGCTCCTCGAAGGCCGGGTCGCGGCTGAATTGCTCGGCCAGCAGGATGGGCTCGGCCAGCTGGCCCTTGCGGACGTGGGTCTCGATGGCGGCGTAGAGCCGGGCGTGGAAGGGCTCGTAGAAGTGCCGGGCCTGCAGATAGTCGCCGATCCGCTCGAAGGTGGCGTTGTCGTAGAGGACCGCGCCCAGCAGGGCCTGTTCGGCCTCGATATTGGCCGGGGCGTGGGGGATCGACGTGTCGTTGTGGGCGGGGCGAAGGTCGAGCGCGGGAACGAGGGCCATGGGTTACTGATAGCTTAACGGGGAGGCCGGAACAGTGCGGCCAGACGCCCTACTCACAGGTTCGGGCCGGGCCTGTGGATGACCTCACTTTGGGTAAGCTGAAAGTCTAGCAGAACTGGAACAAAAGGAAAACGGCGCGGAACCGGGGTTCCGCGCCGCTCCGTCTCAGAGGTCGGCGGGTCCTACCACTTGTAGGACAGGCGGCCGTAGACGAACCGCCCGCCGAAGCCGAAGGGCGAGAAGGACGAGAAGGGCGCCGCGCCCGAGGTGTTGAGGTTTGGCGCGATCTGCAGCGGGTAGCCGTCGAAGAGGTTGTCGGCGCCCACCGAGACCGTCACGCCTGCCGGGAAGGTGTAGCGGCCCTCCAGGTCGACGATGCCCTGGGAGCCGGTGTTGCTGTCGCCGCTGCCGTTGGCCAGGGTGCCCGGGGACAGGACATCGCCATAGAAGGTGGTGCGCAGGGTGGCGCCCCAGCCCTCCTTCTTCCAGTCGCCCTGCAGGGTCAGCTTGTGCTTGGGCGCGCCGTCCTCGAACCGCAGCGTCGCCTGGCGGGCGAACAGCGAGACCGGGGTCGGCAGGATGGTGGCCGAGGTGGTGGGGGTCTTGGTGACGCTGAAGTCGTTGACGTTGCCCGCGGCGGTCAAGTCGAAGGTCCCGGCCTGATCGTCGACGATCTTGTAGTGGGCGACGATGTCCACGCCCTTGGTGTCGGTGTCCACGCCGTTGATGAAGAAGCGCGCGGCCGAGGCGCCGTAGGGCGACAGCAGGTCATAGATGATCCGGGCGTTGGTCCCGGGGGCCGCGGTGGCGCTGCCGGTCAGGGTCTCCGACAGGACGATGCGGTCCTTCACCTTGATCTGATAGGCGTCGACCGTCAGCTCGAAGGCGCCCTTCCGGAAGACGAAGCCCAGGGCGTAGTTGTCCGAGGTCTCCGGTTCCAGGGGCTTGCCCCCCAGGGCGCGGCCCACCGGGCTGACCGAGGGATAGGTGCCGGTCTCGAAGGGCACGCCGTTGATGTAGAGGATCGAGGTGGCGGTGTAGTACTGCTGCTGCAGGGCCGGGGCCCGGAAGCCGGTGGAGACCGAGCCACGGATCGCGAATTCCGGCGTGAAGTCGTAGCGGGCCGAGAGCTTGCCCGTCGTGTTGCCGCCGAAGTCCGAATAGTCCTCGTAGCGCACGGCCGCCGAGGCCGAGAGCTTCTCGGTGAGGTTGCCTTCCAGATCCAGATAGACCCCGACGGCGTCGCGATCGACGTCGACGATATTGGACGGGGTGAAGCCGGTGAAACCGCGCGATCCCAGGGCCAGCGTCGTGAAGGGCCCGCGGATGTAGGAGCCGGGTTCGCCGGGGTTGATCCTGTAATTCTCGCGGCGGGCCTCAAGGCCGAAGGCGACGTTCAGCGGCTTCACCAGCCCGACCTCGACCTCGCGGCTGAAGTCGGCGCCGAAGACGGTCTGGTCATAGGTCAGGCCGCCGGCCTGGAACGAGGTGGGCGACGTCGGACCCAGCGACGGGTTGAGGGTGTGCTGGACGCCGAAGTCGATGTCGTTCTTGCCGTAGACCAGGTTCACATCGACGTTGAAGCCCGCCCATTCTCCCTTGATGCCGACGCCGGCGCTGTTGTCCTCGGTGTCGGTGGTGATCAGCGGCAGGTAGCCGTTGGGATAGACCGCGGGGATGTTCTGGGTGGCGTCGGTGGGCAGGCGGTAGGTGGCTGCCGACGAGGCGTCGCGGTGCTCGTAGCCGTACCAGCCGTAGAGGGTCCAGGTGTCCCCCAGCGGCTTGCCGGCGTTGGCGTAGAAGGACAGGTCGTCGGCGTCCCCGTCGCCGAAGCGCGAGGTGACGCGGACCGGGGTGACGCGCGGATCGACGTCGCTGCGGTTGGTGTTCTGGCGCGTGCGATATTCCGCCGACAGGGTCAGGAAGCCGTCGCCCAGCAGGCTCAGGCCCTGCCAGCCGGAGACCGTGGTGGTCTGGCCGTCGGTGAGGTCGCGCTTGCCGCCGTAGAAGCCGTCGAAGCTGGTGACGTATTCGCCGGTGGTGACGGTCAGGCCGCCGCCACTGCTGGCTTCGCGCAGGCGCATGTTGATGACCCCGGCGATGGCGTCGGAGCCGTACTGGGCCGAGGCGCCGTCCCGCAGAACCTCGATGCGCTCGATCGCCGTGGAGGGGATGGCGTTGAGGTCGACGGCGGCCGAGCCGCGGCCCACCGAGCCATTGGTGTTCACCAGGGCCGTGGCGTGGCGGCGCGTGCCGTTCACCAGGACCAGGGTCTGGTCGGGGCCCTGGCCGCGCAGGGTGGCCGGGCGGATGGTGTCGGTGCCGTCGGTGTTGGACGGCCGCGGGAAGTTGATGGAGGGCACCGTGGTGGCCAAGGCCGTGGCGAGCTCGGTGGTTCCGCGCTGCTGCAGGGTCTCGGTGGTGATGACGTCGACGGGGGCCAGGGTCTCAAGCCGGGTGCGGCCCACCGCGCGGGTGCCGGTGACGACGAATTCCTCGACCTCGGTCTGGGTCTTGGGGGCGGTCTGGGCGGCGGCGACGCCGGTCCAGAGGCTGACGGCCGACGCCGTGGTGATCAAGAGTGTACGGTAGCGCATATTATCCCCTCTGCTCCGGGAGACCCGAAGCTCTAGCTTGGCCCTTGTAACTGTCTAGCTAGGGGGCGCCGCTGCCCGTGAAAATGACATTTCTGCAACGGCGGGCATGAAAACGGCGCGGAACCAGGGGTTCCGCGCCGTCATCAATGTCGACAAGTCAGATTCGAAGATCAGCTCTCGACGTAGTCGCCTTCGTGCGAACCGGCGCCGCCGGCCAGCATGTCCTGGGCGGCTTCCTCGGCCGCGACGCGATCTTCCTCGAACTGAGCGTTGATCACGTCCTCGCCGCGGGCTTGGCGCTCGGCCTCGTCCTGGCTGCGGGCGATGTTGAGGGTCACCGTCACGACGACTTCGGCGTGCAGGACGACCTTCACCGGGTGGAGACCCAGGGTCTTGATCGGCTTGTCCAGCGCCACCATCGCGCGTTCCAGCTTACCGCCGGCCGCGTTGACGATGTCGGCCACGTCACGGCCGGAGACCGAACCGTAGAGCTGGCCGCTTTCGCCCGCCTGACGGATCAGGATGTAGGACGTGCCGTCCAGACCTTCGCCGGTCTTGGCGGCCTGTTCCTTGGCCTTCTGGTTGCGGGCCTCGATGTCGGCGCGCTGGGCCTCGAAGACCTTGACGTTGGACGCATTGGCGCGGAGCGCCTTGTTGCGCGGAAGCAGGAAGTTGCGCGCGTAGCCGTCCTTTACGGTGACCACATCGCCCAGGGCGCCCTTGCCTTCGACGCGTTCGAGCAGAATGACTTTCATGTGCCTGTCTCCCTACTTCACGACGTAGGGGAGGAGGGCCAGGAAGCGGGCGCGCTTGATGGCCTTGGCCAGTTCACGTTGCTTCTTGGCCGACACCGCGGTGATGCGCGAGGGCACGATCTTGCCGCGTTCGGAGACGTAGCGCTGCAGCAGCTTCACGTCCTTGTAGTCGATCTTCGGCGCGCCGGCGCCCGAGAACGGGCAGACCTTGCGGCGACGGAAGAAGGGGCGGCGCTGGCCACCGGCGGCAGGCGCGCCGGCGGTGGTGGCTTCGGAGGTTTCGTCGGTCATGTGATGATCCTCCCTTTCTTAGGCTTGGAAGCTGTCTTCGCGGCGCGGTTCGCGCTCACGATCACGGTCGCGACGGGCCAGGACCGGCGAGAGCTCGAGGTCGAGCTCCTCGACGCGGACCGTCAGGTGGCGCAGCACGTCTTCATTGAGAGACAGCTGGCGCTCCATTTCCTTCACCGCCGGCGCCGGGGCGTCGATGGAGATCAGGGAATAGTGGCCCTTGCGGTTCTTCTTGATGCGATAGGTCAGGTTGCGAAGGCCCCAGTACTCGATCTTCGCGACCACGCCGCC
>NZ_JAUSLW010000139.1 GCF_030645195.1 Phenylobacterium sp.
CGCCGGCGGCGAGGCCGTTTCCGATCTGCTCCTGCAGATGAAGGAAAAGACCCTCGCGGCTTCCGACTCCAGCCTCGACACCGCCTCGCGGACCGCCCTGAACGAAGACTTCATGGCCCTGCGCGACCAAATCGCCAAGTCGGTCACCAACGCGACCTTCAACGGCGTGAACATGATCAAGGCCGCCGGCACCAGCATCGCGGCCCTGGCCAACGATGACGGCACCTCGAAGATCACCGTCGCCTCCCAGGACCTCTCCCTGACCGGCATCGGCCTCACCGCCACCTCCTCGATCGGCACCGAGACCACCGCCACGACGATGATCGCCACGATCGGCACCGCCATCAGCACCGTTTCGACCGCTCTGTCGAAGCTGGGTACGGGTTCCAAGGCCCTGGCCTCGCACCTGACCTTCGTGGGCAAGCTGCAGGACTCGATCGACGCCGGGGTGGGCAACCTCGTCGACGCCGACCTGGCCAAGGAAAGCGCAAGGCTCACTTCGCTGCAGACCAAGCAGCAGCTGGGTGTCCAGGCGCTCTCGATCGCCAACAGTTCGTCTTCGGGCCTGCTCAGCCTCTTCCGCTAAGCGCCGACAGGACTCCAGTACGTG
This sequence comes from Phenylobacterium sp., assembly GCF_030645195.1. GTDB lineage: Bacteria > Pseudomonadota > Alphaproteobacteria > Caulobacterales > Caulobacteraceae > Phenylobacterium. Next base: position 611 of record NZ_JAUSLW010000139.1, read on the forward strand.
TAAGGAGGGGAGGTCTCGCAAGAGACCTCCCCTTTTTGCTGGGCGCTACGCCGCCGACGGAGCGATCAGTTCCAACACCTCGCCGGTGGGCCGCACGTCGCCGAAGCTGCGATAGACATTGTAGAGCGCCGCGTTGTGATCCTGGTCGCGGCGGGCGGCGTTGGCGTCGGCCACCATGATGACCCGCAGGCCCAGGGTGCTGGCGTCGCGGGCGGTGGATTCACAGCAGATATTGCTCAGGGTCCCGGTGACCAGCACGGTGTCGATGCCGCGCGCCTCGAGCAGGGGCGGCAGGGTCGAGCGGCCGGGGAAGAAGGCGCTGGTCGCCGACTTCTCGGCCAGGACATCGGCCTCATGCACCTGGAACTCGCGCCAGAGCCGTTCGGCGAGCGTCCCCTCCCCGCCGCTGGCGGCGTACATCGCAGCGACCCTCTCGCCGTAGAACTCGGTTGAGGCCCGCGTGGGGGCGCCGTTGGTGGGCAGGACCCAGGCCACCGTGCCGCCGGCCACGCGCAGGGCGTCGGCGATGCGGCTGATATTGGGCACGATCCCCCGGGTGTAGGGCAGCTCGTTCAGGAAGAACGGGACCATGTCGATGACCAGCAGGGCCGTCCGGGCCGGATCGATGCGCTCATAGGCGTGGCGCCGTCCGCGGCGCTCTTCCTGCCGGGCGTACTCGCGCGGCTCGATATGCCAATCGTGAAACCTGGCTTCCATGTCGTCGCTCCCTGTCGCCAGCAGGACATGATTCGCGGAGATGCGAACAGAGCGCGAACATATGCTGAGAAAGGGGGGGCTTCGCCGTCAGGACGGCGGGTCAGCGATGGTACCGCCTCTCAGGCTTGAACTGAGGACCTCCGGTTCCACAAACCGGCGCTCTAACCAACTGAGCTAAGGCGGCGCATCGCGAAGGCGTGTTCTAGTCGGGCGCGGCGCCAGGATCAAGCGGCGGACGACAGGACCCCGGCCCTAAATCTCCGGCTGCCGGACAGGGTTTCGCCGGACGTCAGGCGGACGGCGAAATCCCCGGAGGGTTTGGTGTCCACCTCGGCGATGGCGGCGCGGCTGACCAAGCGGGAGCGGTGGATGCGGACAAAGCCGTCGGCCGCCAGGCGGCGCTCCATGGCGGTCAGGGAGGCGCGGTGCAGGATCGTCGCGCCGGCGGTGCGCAGCTGCACATAGTTGCCCGCCGCCTCCACCCAGAGCAGGTCGGCCACCGGCACGAAGCGGCGGCGCGCGCCGTCGCGCACCTCGATGGCGGCGAGCGTGTCGGACGGCGGCGCGTGGCGGGCGCGGACCTCTCGCCAGATGGGATAGCCGGCCACCGTCCCGGCATAGACCAGCAGGTCCTTGCGCAACTCGTAGGGCCAGTCGCCGAGCGGCCCCAGGGGGTCGTAGACCGCGCCTAGCAGCACATAGGCCGCGCTCCTCAGCAGGCCCATGGCGACGACGTGAACGAGGGAAAAGGCGAGCGCGGCCCCCAGGTGGACGGCGATCCAGCCGAAGGGGCCCGAGAGGCGGGGCGGCGCGCGCCGGACCAGCCAGAGCACGGCGGGCAGCAGGGCGACCATCACCAAGCCGCTGGAGGTCTCCCAGACCGCGGGCTCCCAGACCGCGGGCTCCCACCAGGACACCGGCGCGCCGGCCTCGGCCCGGTCATGCAGGACGCTGAAGATATCGACGGCGATCACGCCCGCGCAGAACAGGGCGAAGAGGCCGATGAACAGGGCGTCGCCCTGCCGGTCGCCTCCGGCCTCCCCTCCCCTGGACGGACTCGCGTGGGTCATGGGGTTGAGCATAGCGCAAAGAAAAAGCCCCGGAGGCGAACCTCCGGGGCCAATTCACTTTCAAGCGACCTTTAAGGGTCAGCCCTTCGGCAGGGTGAACCGGATCGGGATCCGGATGCTGCCGCCATCGACGGGCGAGCCGTCGAGGGTCTTGGGCTTCATCCTGAAGAGCTTGCTCAGCTTCAGCGCCGAATTGCCGAAGTCCTGATCGGACGGATCTTCCGAAACGACGGAACAACCCACAAGCGTCCCCTTGGCCGTCACCGTGCAACTGATCATCGCACGGCCTTCAACGTTCATCCGTTGAGCCCGCTCCGGGTAGTACCGGGCGATGTCTTCGCCGCTGGGCTTGCGGGCCCAGTCAGGGTTCGAGATGACCGACGGGCGCGGAGGCGCCACGGGAGCCGGAGCCGGGGGCTTCGGTTCCTCGATCCGCTTCTCGACCGGCGGAACCGGCAGAGGGGGGATCGTCGGCATGTCCGACGGCACGTTCACCGGAGGCCGCGGTTGCAGCTTCGGCGGCGGCGGCGGCGGCGTGTTCGGCGGCGGCGGAGGCGGAGGCGGAGGCGGTGGCGGGGCGGGCTTGATGATCGCCACGTCCGTCACGTCGTCGGAGTATTCCTTGTACTCAGACGTAAACTTGGCCTTCCACAGATAAACGCCGACCACGCCGTGGACGATGACAGAGCCGATGATGGCGGCGGTCACCCCATTGTTGCGCTTCTTACGCGGCGCATCAAAGGGGTTGTGCCCAGGGTGGGTGATGTCTTCAGCCATGCTCCACCCCTACTGCTTGTCTTCGCCGATCAGCGCCACGCTGTAAAATCCGTTGTCTTGGAGCTGGTTCATCACGCCCATGAAGTCCCCGTAGAGGACGCCCTTGTCGGCGCGGATGAAGATCCGCTCTTTTTCCGGATTACGCTTGTTGCCGATATTCTTCCGCAGGTCGTCCCCCAGGGTCGCGATCTCAGTGGGAACGTCCCCAATGAACAGACGACCGGATTCCTGGATGGATATGTAGACCGGCTTAGGAGGGTTGGTAGACGGCTTAGCCACCGCGTTGGGAAGTGCGACCTTCACCGTTACGGCGGCCATGGGTGCCGCCACCATGAAGATGATCAGGAGGACCAGCATGACGTCCACGAAGGGCGTCACATTGATCTCGCTGTTCGCTTCCACGGCGTACCTGCC
>NZ_JAUSLW010000093.1 GCF_030645195.1 Phenylobacterium sp.
CCGGCGGTGGACGAAGACGGCGCCCTGATAAAACTGGAGCAGCTGGATCAGAGCCAGCGCATCCTGGAACTGGGTTTCGAGCGGATCGATCTGCGTGATCCGAGCGTGGTGGCGGTGCGGCCGCGCGACGGGGCCCTTCCCGGGCAACTCGTCGCGAACGGCGTTTGAGGAAGAAGAGGGCAGACCAGTTGGCGACCCGTGTTGAGGACCGCAAGGAGAGCCGCGAGGGGCTGAAGGCCGCGCTTGGCCGCCAGCCGGTGATCGCCGCGGTGGACCTTGGCGCGTCCAAGGTGAGCTGCTTCATCATGAAGCATGACGGCGTGCGCCGTTCCGACCGCACCCTGACCGCGGCCGGGGTCGGCTATGTCCAGTCGCGCGGCGTGCGTGGCGGGGCGATCGTCAACCTGGACGAGGCGTCCGACGCCATCGCCCAGGCCGTCGAGCGGGCCGAGAACGTGGCCGGCGTCCAGGTCCAGGGCGTCACCGTCGCCACCGGGGGCGGCCAGCTCACCAGCCATCGCATCTCCGGCCGCGTGTCGCTGGGGGCCCGCGCCATCTCCGACAACGACCTGGTGCGCGCCATCCAGGCCGCGCTGGCCCAGGTCAAGCTGCCCGGCCGCCGCGCGGCCCACATCCTGCCGGTCGCCTGGAGCGTGGACGGTCAGTCCGGCATCCGCGATCCGCGCGCCATGTTCGGCCGCGCGCTCGCCGTGGAGCTGCTGGTGGTCTCGGTCTCCGAGGCCGTCTTCCAGACCCTCGGCGCCTGCGTGGAGCGGGCGCACCTGCAATTCGACGGCGTGGTCGCCGCCCCCTTCGTCTCGGCCCTGGCCGCCCTGGAGGAGGATGAGATGGATCTGGGCGCGGTCTGCATCGACATGGGCGGCGGCTCGACCTCCGCGGCCGTGTTCTCCGGCGGCAGCCTGGTCCACGTCGAGACCCTGCCGGTGGGCGGCAGCCACGTGACGGCAGATATCGCGCGGGGCCTGTCCACCTCCATCGCCGGCGCCGAGCGGATCAAGACCCTGCACGGCTCGGCCATCGCCTCGGCCAACGAGGACCGCGAGATGATCGAGGCCCCGCCGCGTGGCGACGATCCGGGCGCGGGCCCGGTCATCGCCCCTCGCTCCCTGCTGAAGGGCATCATCGCCCCGCGGGTGGAGGAGACCCTGGAACTGTTGCGCGATCGCCTGAAGGCCTCGGGCGCGCCCGTCGAGCCGGGCGCGGGCCTGGTCCTGACCGGCGGCGCCAGCCAACTGGCCGGCGTCCGCGAAGTGGCCGTGCGGGTGTTCGACCGCCCGGTGCGCCTGGGCCGGCCCCGCCGCGTGCCGCACCTGGCCGACGCCGCCTCCGGGCCCGCCTTCTGCGCGGCGGCCGGCGTCCTGCACCGCCACGCCTTCGGACCCCGAGAGGCGGTCTCGGCCAAGGCGCTCGCCTCCGCCAAGCTGCGGCGCGAGCCCCTGGACCCGGGCGCCAACCCGGTGGCGAAGGCCGCCGCCTGGCTGCGCGAGAACCTCTAGAATCGGTCTACGCGGCTTTCGTCCACAGGTTCGTGCTGAAGCTGCGGTGCGCTTCACTTGGGTTTTTGAACTCATGGCGACTCGCGGTCGCCTCCTGACTCACAAACGACTCAGTTGAGTGGCGATCCTGTTCTTTGAATATGATCAGCGGCTTGACGAAATATGTGAGTCAGGGTGTCGCAGTTTGGGCCTTCGATTCACGCCCAAGCCTTATGCGCCAACAAATTTTGCATTGTTGGCGCCTCGACGGACCTCCGACTCGCCTTATGCAGTTAACCGCCAATTAACGATGGTAGGCGTTTCCTTAACGCCATCCGTCGCGGGAGCCTGGCGGGCGGGTCGCCTCGTCTCCCACGAATGACTGACGGAGGACGTAGAGGTCCCAATGGCTATTGCACTTTCCGCGCCGCGCGCGACCGAGTTGAAGCCGCGCATTGTTGTGTTCGGTATCGGCGGGGCAGGCGGCAACGCCGTCAACAACATGATCGAGGCGGGCCTCGAGGGTGTCGAGTTCGTCGTCGCCAACACCGACGCCCAGCAGCTCTCGTTCTCCAAGACCGACCGGCGCATCCAGCTCGGCGTGCAGGTGACCCAGGGCCTCGGGGCCGGGGCGCACCCGGAGGTGGGCATGAGCGCCGCCGAGGAATCCATTCCCGAGATCGGTGAGCACCTGGACGGCGCCCACATGGTCTTCATCACCGCCGGCATGGGCGGGGGCACCGGCACCGGCGCCGCCCCGATCATCGCCAAGTGCGCCCGTGAGCGCGGCATCCTGACGGTGGGCGTGGTCACCAAGCCCTTCCACTTCGAGGGCCGTCACCGGATGCGCCTGGCCGACGCCGGCATCGGCGAGCTGCAGCGCTACGTCGACACCCTGATCGTCATTCCCAACCAGAACCTGTTCCGGGTCGCCAATGAGCGGACGACCTTCGCCGAGGCCTTCGGCATGGCCGACCAGGTCCTGCACTCCGGCGTGCGTTCCATCACCGACCTGATGGTGCTGCCGGGCCTGATCAACCTCGACTTCGCCGACGTCCGCACGGTCATGACCGAGATGGGCAAGGCGATGATGGGCACCGGGGAGGCGTCCGGCGAGGACCGCGCCCTGATGGCCGCCCAGAACGCCATCCAGAACCCGCTGCTGGACGAGGTCTCGCTCAAGGGCGCCAAGGCCGTGCTGGTGAACGTCACCGGCGGCCTGGACATGACCCTGCTGGAAGTCGACGAGGCGGCGAACGCCATCTCCGAACAGGTCGATCCCGAGGGCAACATCATCTTCGGCGCGGCCTTCGATCCCAGCCTGAACGGCATGATCCGCGTGTCCGTCGTGGCCACCGGCATGGACGGCGCCTCCATCGCGGCCATCGAGCCGAAGATGGAACGTCGCCCGCTGACCGCGCCGCCGCTGCGCGCGACCGAGCAGTCCTACGCGCCGCAGCCGGCGCCGGTCGAACCGGTGCGCTCGATCTACGCCACCCCGGCCGCCCAGGCGCCCGCGCCCCGCTACGAGGCGCCCCGACAGGAGGCTCCGGCCTATCGCGCCCCGGCCTCGGCGGCTCCGGCGCCCACCCCGACCGCGGCGCCCGCCGCCTATCTGGACGAGGACACCGAGGCCCAGGGCGACCTCTACGCCGCCCCGACCCCGGCCGCGGCGACTCCGGCTCCTGCCCCCCGCGTCGAGCCCCAGATCATCCAGGCCTCGGCGCCTCAGCCCGCCGCCCCGCCGCCCATGACCCGGATCGTCGATCCGTCCGTGGCCGACGAGGACGACGAGCCCCTGTTCGCCGACACCGCCTTCGAGGACCGCCGTCCGCAACGCAGCGGCGGCTTCCTGAGCCTGTTCGGCAGCCGCCCCCGCTACGACGCCCCAGCGCCGGCGGCCCGGCCCGCGGCCCGCGGCGGCGCCCAGCCCGCTGAGGCCCCGGCCCCGCAGGAGCAGGCCGAGAGCCAGGAAGACCTGGAAATCCCGTCCTTCCTGCGCCGCCTGGCCAACTAGGCGCACGCTCAAGCTTCAGAACTGGCGCATGGCCGGGCTCACGCCCGGCCATGTTGCGTTTCAGGCTGCGGATTCGCCTGTGAGGCGAGGGGGCTTAGATCTTGATTCAACTGAGATTTCCTGAGGTCCCGATTCGAAACATTCGGAAACAGGACGTGTCTTGCGGCGCCGCAGCATAGCCCTTAATCGGGCATCTCTGGCGTATCGCGGCCGTCATGGCCGCCTGCGAAGCACGAAGGGTTCCAGCCTTGCCCGCATCTGCGTTTCAACACACCCTGCAGGGCCCGGCGATCTTCGCCGGCGTCGGCGTGCACACTGGCGCCCACACCCGCGTGGCCGTGCGCCCCGCGGCCGCCAACACTGGCATCGTCTTTGTCCGCACCGACGTGACCGACCGCGACAACCGCGTGCCGGTGACCGCAGAGGCGGTCTGCAAGACCCAGCTCGGCACCGTGATCACCAACCCCGCCGATGTGACCGTCGCCACCATTGAGCACCTGATGGCCGCCTTGGTGATGCTGAACATCGACAACGCGGTGGTGGAGCTCGACGGCCCCGAGATGCCGATCATGGACGGCTCCTCCCAGCCCTTCATCGAGATCCTCGACCGCGCCGGCCGCCGGGGCCAGGACGCCCCGCGCCGCTATATCGAGATCCTGGAGACCGTCGAGGTCGTGGACGGCGACAAGCGCGCTACGCTCAGCCCCGCGGACCGGTTCGAAGTGGCCTTCGAGATCGCCTTCGACTCCAAGGCTATCGGCCGTCAGCGGGTGGACCTGCCGATGGACGAGCACGCCTTCCGCAACGAACTGGCCAACTGCCGCACCTTCGGCTTCCTGCATGAGGTCGAGGCCCTGCGCGCCATGGGCCTGGCCCGGGGCGGCTCGATGGAGAACGCCGTCGTCATCGAGGGCGACCGCATCCTCAACCCGGAAGGCCTGCGCCGTCCGGACGAGTTCGTGCGCCACAAGGCGCTGGACGCCATCGGCGACCTCTTCGTGCTCGGCGCCCCGGTGCTGGGCCGTTTCGAGGGCGTTCTGGCCGGCCACGGAATCAACAACGCCGTGGTCCGCGCCCTCGTGGCCCGCCCCAACGCCTGGCGCTACCGCAGCCTGGTGGACAATCTCGCCCAGGCCGTCTGAGCCTGACCGGGCTGGGTCGGGGATGGGTTAGGCCGCGAACCTGCCCTCCGGCGGCGTGACGCGTTCGCCCAGTCCGACTTCGAAGTCGCGCAGGATCTCGTAGGCCTCGTCGCCGGACGCCTCGATCTTCGCGCCCTCCCGGAACCGGAACCGCCAGAAGCTGGCGATGTGCGACAGGGCCCCCATGGTTTCCCCCAGGGCGATGAACATGTCCGGGGCGCTGATCAGAAACTCGCGGAAGGCCTTGGGATTGCCGTTGACCGTCAGGTCTCGGAAGGCGTCGTCATAGACCTCCATGGCCCGGTTGACCCCCGAATAGGCGCGCCCGATGGTGCGGCGGATCCGTGCGCGGGCCTCGTTCACATAGATCATGGCGTCCGGCGTGCAGGGCCTGTGCAGCTTCAACTTGTCCAGTTCGACCAGGGTGTCGCGGATGCGGGGCCGCAGGTCGGCCATCGACCACTTGTAATAGAGGAAGCCCTTCCAGCTGAAGACGCCCTCGCTGAAGGCCGAAGGGCTCATGCCGAAGGTGAGGCGCAGGGGTTCGAGCTTCGAATCGATCCGGGTCGAAAGCAAGGCGCTCACCAGCCTGGCGGTCTGCTCCAGATCGGTGGCGCCGACGTCGCCAAAGGCCAGGGTGATCAGTTCGGCGACTTCCGCGCCCACGAAGGCGCGCATGCGCTCGACGTCCGCGGTCGAGATCGCGAAGTAGCAGGCGGCCACCTCCACCTTGTGCCGGCTCAGATGCTCCCGCAGCAGGAAAGGATCGAAGGACGGCAGCTTGTTCATGATGCGGAGCGTCTTGACGTCGTGCCTCAGGTCCGCCCCGTCGCCACAGACCTCGGCCAGGGTTTCGCGCCACCCGGGATGGTCCAGCATGATGGACTGTCCCCCCAACTCCAGTTGTTCTCGGTGCAGGGGCAGGATGACCTTGGTGGTGATCTTGTTTTCGCAGGTCAGGACATAGGCCTCGTCACGCCGCAATCTGTGCTTCACGAACAGGGCTGTGTTGAGGATCCGGGATCGGAAGAAAGGCTGGTCCGAGTACTCCGGCGTGTCAGACCAATCTCGCGCGACGGACACGAGATTCAGCACCCGCGCCGTCGAGGCGGTGGCCTCCAGGTTTCCCAGGTTCCGCACGCCGTAGGAGGGCATCGGAAAGCTGAACGATTCATTGGTCATGGTGCAGCATCACATTCGGGCGCCACAATAGGGTGTAGCCTTAAACTGAAGGTTTACGGCGCGCTTGGGGCGCCGAGGGCGGGCCAAGCTTCCTTGCGGGTTGAATCTCGTGGGCCGGCGTCCTCTTCATGAATGGCTTGGCGACCCGCCTTCCGTTTGCGCCCCGCCAAGCGTGGTGTAGAAGCAAGGTCACGCGGCGCGGGGGCGCGCATTTGGTCTGTTTGAGGTGACGGTGTCCTTGCTTCGCAATTCCTGGGGTCGCCCGGCGCTTGTCGCCTGCATGGTCGCCCTTGCCCTCGCCGGGTGCGCCGGCAAAGCCAAGCGGCCCAAGCTGGCCTATGAAGAGCGCCCCGTGGAGCTGCTCTACGCCACCGGCGCCGACCGGATGGACCGCGGCCTGTGGAATCAGGCCGTCGACTATTTCCAGGAGGTGGAACGCCAGCACCCCTATTCGGAGTGGTCGCGCCGGGCGATCCTGATGACCGCCTACGCCCACTACCAGGCCAACAACTACGCCGAGGCCATCGGCGACGCCGACCGATTCATCTCGCTCTATCCGGGCAATCCGGCGGCCACCTACGCCCACTATCTGAAGGCCATCTGCTATTTCGAGCAGATCGTCGACGTGGGCCGCGACCAGGCCGCCACCGGCCAGGCCCTGGCGAACCTGCGCGAGGTCGTACAGCGCTATCCCCGCACCGAATACGCCGCCGACGCCCGCCTGAAGATCGACATGGTCAACGACCAGCTGGCCGGCAAGGAAATGACCATCGGCCGCTGGTACCTGCGCCAGGGCGACACCATCGCCGCCCTGGGCCGCTTCCGCGCGGTGATCGACCGTTATCAGACCACCACCCATGCGCCGGAAGCCCTCTACCGCCTGGTGGAGGCCTATCTGACCCTCGGCCTCGCGGAAGAGGCCAAGCGCAACGGCGCGGTGCTTGGGTTCAACTATCCGGGAGATCCCTGGTACGCCGACGCCTACGAGCTCCTCACCGACAAGGGCCTGCGCCCCGCGGTGGAGCCCACGGCGAAAAAGCGGGGGGTGCTGTCGCATCTGCCGTTCCGCAAGGACAAGGCCGCGACCATCAAGCCGCCGTCGACTCCGATTGAAGAACCTAAGGCGAACTGACCGCTTCCAGCGCGTCTGATTCCGGGCGATCTTCCCCGACATGCTGATCGGACTTTGGATCCGCGACGTCGTGCTCATCGAGGCCCTGGACCTGTCCATCGGGCCGGGCCTGACTGCGCTTACCGGCGAAACCGGGGCGGGCAAGTCGATCATCCTCGACGCCCTGGGACTGGCCACCGGCGCGCGCGCCGACGCGGGCCTCGTGCGGCAGGGCGCGAGCCAGGCCATGGCCTCGGCCGTCTTCGCCCCGCCGCCGGACCATCCCGTCTGGGATGTGCTGGAGGAGAAGGGCCTGGCCTATGCCCGTGACGAGGACCTGGTCCTGCGCCGGACGCTGGCCGCCGACGGCCGCAGCCGCGCCTTCGTCAACGACCAGGCCACCAGTGTCGGCGTGCTCAAGGAGCTCGGCCAGCACCTGCTGGAGGTGCATGGCCAGCATGAGACCGTCGGCCTGCTGGACGCCCGCACCCACCGGCCGCTGCTGGACGCCTATGGCGCCCTGGCGCCCCTGGCCAAGGCCGTAGGCGCGCGCTGGACCGCCTGGCGTGAGGCGCGGGCCAAGGCCGACGAGCTGCGGCAAGCCGTCGACCGCGCCGCCGCCGACGCCGAGGAACTGACCCTGCGGCTCTCCGAACTGGACCGGCTCGATCCCCACGAGGGGGAGGAGACGGCGCTCGCCGAAGAGCGCGCGATCCTGGGGGCGGCCGAGAAGGCCATCACCGACATCAATGACGCGCGGACCGCCTTCGAGGGCCTGACCGGCAAGCTGGCCGCCGCCGTGCGCGCCGTGGAGCATGCCCGCGCCCGGGCGATACAGGCCGGCGCCGCCGAGGACGGGGCGGCCGTGATGCGCCTGACCACGGCCAGCGCCGCCATCGATCGCGTGTTCGGCGAGGCCCAGGAGGCCGAGGCCGCCGTGGACGCCGCCGCCGAGGCCTTCGACTTCCGCCCCGACCGTCTGGAAAAGGCCGAGGAGCGGTTGTTCGAGCTGCGCGGCATGGCCCGGAAACTCCAGGTCTCGGTGGAGGAGCTGCCGACCCTGCGAGTGCGCTTCGCCGAACGGCTGCGGGCCATGGAGTCCAGCGAGGACGACCTGAAGGCCGCCGACGCCGCCGTCGCCCAGGCCCGCGCCGCCTATCTGGCCGACGCCGAGAAGCTGTCGGCCGCCCGCCGCGCCGCCGGCGATCGCCTGGCCGCCGCGGTCATGACCGAGCTGCCGCCGCTGAAACTGGACAAGGCCCGGTTCCGGGTGGCCGTCGAGTCCCTGCCGGAGGATCGCGCTGGGCCGACGGGCGCCGACCGGGTGGCCTTCGAGATCGCCACCAATCCGGGCGCGCCCTTCGGCGACCTGGGCGCCATCGCCTCGGGCGGAGAGCTGGCGCGCTTCGCCCTGGCGCTGAAGGCCGCGCTCGCCGGGCGCGCCGAGGGGGTGCAGCCGCTGATGATCTTCGATGAGGTGGACCAGGGGGTGGGCGGCGCCGTGGCCGACGCCGTGGGCCTGCGCCTGCGCCGCCTGGCCGCCGACGCCCAGGTGCTGGTGGTGACCCACTCACCCCAGGTCGCCGCCCGCGCCGACGCCCACTGGCGGATCGCCAAGGCCGGCGACGGAGACCGCCTGCGCACGGCGGTGGAGACCCTGTCGCCCGCCGACCGCGAGGAGGAGATCGCCCGCATGCTGGCCGGGGCCCAGATCACCGACGCGGCCCGCGCCGCCGCTCGGGCGCTGATGCATGCTTGAGACCGCCAAACCGGTCGCCGAGCTCGACGAGGGCGAGGCTGTCGAGGAGCTGACCGCGCTCGCCGACGAGATCACGCGCTACGATATCGCCTATTATCAAGAAGATGCGCCGAGGATCTCGGACGCGGAGTATGACACGCTCAAGCGCCGCAACGCGGAGATCGAGGCGCGGTTTCCGGAGCTGATCCGGGAGAACTCGCCGTCGCTGCGGATCGGCGCCGCGCGGGCCGAGCAGTTCTCGCCCGTCGAGCACGGCGTGCCGATGCTCAGCCTCGACAACGCCTTCTCCGACGAGGAGGCCGTGGAGTTCGACGCCCGGGTGCGGCGGTTCCTGCGCGCGGGCAGCGAGGCCATCGCCTATACCGCCGAACCCAAGATCGACGGGCTGTCGGCCTCCCTGCGCTACGAGAAGGGGGTTCTCGTTCAAGGGGCGACCCGCGGCGACGGGCGGGTGGGGGAGGATGTCACCGAGAACCTGCGGACCCTGTCGGAGATCCCCAAGCGGCTGGCGGGTTCGGGCTGGCCCGAGGTGATCGAGGTGCGCGGCGAGGTCTATCTGGGCCATGCCGAGTTCGCGGCCCTCAATGCGGCGGCCGAGGCCGCGGGCCAGAAGACCTACGCCAATCCGCGCAACGCCGCGGCCGGCTCCCTGCGCCAGATCGATCCGAAGATCACGGCCACGCGGCCCCTGCGGTTCTTCGCCTATGCCTGGGGCCTGATCAGCGGACCCTTCGCCGAGACCCAGTGGGAGGCCCTGGCCCAGCTGAAGGCCTGGGGCTTCCAGACAACGCCGCAGTCGCAGCGGGTGATGGGCGCGGAGGGCCTGCTGGCCGCCTATCGCGACATGGAGACGGCGCGGCCGAAGCTCGTCTTCGACATCGACGGCGTCGTCTACAAGGTCGACCGGCTGGACTGGCAGCAGAGGCTGGGTTTCATCACCCGCACGCCGCGCTGGGCGATCGCGCGGAAGTTCCCGGCCGAGCGGGCGCGGACAGTGCTGGAGGCCATCGACCTGCAGGTGGGGCGGACCGGGGCGGTGACGCCGGTGGCGCGGCTGCGGCCCGTCACGGTGGGCGGTGTGGTGGTGGAGAACGCCACCCTGCACAATGCCGACGAGATCGCGCGCAAGGACCTGCGGGTCGGCGACACCGTTGTCATTCAACGGGCGGGCGACGTCATCCCGCAGGTGGTGGAGGTGGTCGCCGACCAGCCACGGGGGCCGACGGCCTTCGAGTTCCCCACCCATTGCCCGTGCCCGCTGCACACGCCGCTCGCCCGAGAGACCACGGCCTCGGGGGCCGAGACGGTGGTGCGCCGCTGCACCGGGGAGTTCGCCTGTCCCTTCCAGCGGATCGAGCATCTGAGGCATTTCGTGTCCCGCCGGGCCTTCGACATCGAGGGCCTGGGGGAGAAGCAGCTCACCGCCTTCTATGAGCGCGGCTGGATGCGCGAGCCGGCCGACATCTTCCGGCTGGCGCGGGACGAGGATCGACTGACGGAGCTGCGGGGGACCGAGGGCTACGGCGAGACCAGCGTCGGCAACCTGGTGGCGGGCATCGACGCCCGCCGGCACATCCCCCTGGACCGGTTCATCTTCGGCCTGGGAATCCGCCACATCGGCGAGACGACGTCCCTGGCGCTGGCTCGGCACTACGAGACCGTGGAGGCCTTCACCGCCGCCGGCGAGGCGGCCGCCATCCAACGACCGGGCCCCGACTATGTGGCGCTCTCGACCCTGGACGGCATCGGCCCCACGGCCCTGGAGGCGATCATCGCCTGGGCGCGCGCCCGGCCCGACGTGCTGGTCCCGGCCCAGGCGTCCCTGGATGAGCGGCTGCGGTTGTCGATCCCCAAGCTGAACCGCACCGCCCGCCAGGCCCTGGCCGAACTGTTCGGCGACTGGGCGAGCTTCGAGACCGCCGCCACGCGCGCCGCGGCCCAGGCGCCGGGGGAGGACTTCCTGGAACTGGCCTCGGTGGACAGCGTCGGCGTGGTGGCCGCGCGCATGATCGCCGAGTTCTTCGGCGAGCCGCACAACCGCGACATGGTGGGCAAGCTGGCGGCCGAACTGCACGAGGTCCAGGCGGTCGCCAAGCCGAAGACCGACACCGCCGTGGCCGGCAAGACCATCGTCTTCACCGGCGCCCTGGAGAAGATGACCCGCGACGAGGCTAAGGCCCAGGCCGAGGCCCTGGGCGCCAAGGTCTCTGGCTCGGTGTCGAAGAAGACCGACCTGGTGGTGGCCGGACCCGGCGCCGGCTCCAAGCTGAAGACCGCCACGGACCTCGGCATCGAGGTGATCACCGAGGACGAGTGGCTGGCCCTGGTGGCCGGCTAGGCGCGCGCCGTGGCGATCCAGGTCGCCGAGGGCAGCTTCACCCCCTCGGGCCCGGCGTGCGGGCGCAAAGCCTCGCGGACGGCGTCGACCACCGCGTCGCGGCGGTCGGGATGTTCCCGCAGCATGGCTCCCAGGGGGCCGATCTTGAGGGCCACTGTGAGGGCCTGGTCGAGGTCGCCGCTGCCGATCTTCTGGTCGTGGGGGGTGATTTCGACCCGGCCGAAGCCCGCCGCCGCCAGGATGCCGCGAACCCGCTCGGGGTCGGCGAAGGCGAAGGGGCCGGGCGCGTGGGGATCCGGCGCCGGGGGCGGGGCCTGCGGGGCTGGCAGGTGGGTGATGGCGGCGGCCATGGGCAGAGTCATGAAGGGGTTCTCGTCCGGGCGGCGCCAGCAGACGAAGGCCAGGCGGCCGCCGGGCTTCAGTGCGCGGCGGATATTGGCGAAGGCGGCGGGCGGATCGGCGAAGAACATCACTCCGAAGCGCGAGAAGGCGGCGTCGAGGCTCGCGGCCTCGAAGGGCGCGGTCTGGGCGTCGGCCTCCTGGAAGGTCAGGTTGGCCAGGCCCTCGGCCCGGCGACGGGCCACCTCCAGCAGGGGATGGGAGATATCGACCGCCAGGACCGAGCCGCCGGGGGCGACGGCGGCGGTCAGGGCCAGGCTGGTCTGGCCGGCGCCGCAGCCTACATCCAGGATGCGCTCGCCCGGCGTGGGCGCGAGGGCGGCCATGGCGCGCAGGCCCAGGGGCTCAAGCTGGTGGTCGAGGCGGTCCTGCAGGCTGGCCCAGGTGTCGCCGGCGCCGGCGTTCCAGTAGGCCACTTGGTCGGGATTGGCGGTCATAGGGTTGCTCATGGTCTGACCTCAGAGCGGCGCGCAGGCGGTTTCCAGCCAGGCGCGGACATCGGCGGGAAGGCGGGGCCCGACCACGGCCAGGACGCGGGCGTGATAGGCGTCCATCTGGGCGCGCTCGTCGGGGGTGAGCAGGGCGACCTCGATCAGGCGGCGGTCGATGGGGGCGAGCGTCAGGGTCTCGAAGCCCAGCATCGGCCGCTCGCCGCCGGGAATGGGGGCGGGTTCGGTGACGTACTGCAGGTTCTCGATGCGGATGCCGTAGGCGCCTTCCTTGTAGTAGCCCGGCTCGTTGGAGACGATCATGCCCGGCAGCAGGGCCACGAAGTTGGGCAGCTTGGCGATCCGCTGCGGGCCTTCGTGGACGCCGAGATAGGACCCCACCCCGTGGCCGGTGCCGTGGTCGTAGTCCAGGCCCCGGGCCCAGAGGTGCATGCGGGCGAGGACGTCGAGGGCCGAGCCGGTGGTCCCGGCCGGGAAGCGGACGGCGGCCAGGGCCAGGTGGCCCTTGAGCACCAGGGTGAAGCGTTCGCGCATCTCCTGGCTGGGCTCGCCGATGGCCACGGTGCGGGTGACGTCGGTGGTGCCGTCCAGGTACTGGGCGCCGGAGTCCACCAGCAGCAGGGAACCGGCCGCCGTCTTCTTGTTCAGCCGGGTGATGGGCCGGTAGTGGACGATGGCGCCATTGGAGCCGGCCCCGGCGATGGTGTCGAAGGAGAGGTCCTTCAGGGCGCCGGTCGCCTCGCGGAAGCCCTCGAGCTTGGTCACCACCTCCACCTCGTCGGGCAGGCTGGTCTGGGCCTCGGTGGCCAGCCAGTGGAGGAAGCGGGCCAGGGCCACGCCGTCGCGGGCGTGGGCTTCCGTCGTTCCTGCGATCTCGGTCTTGTTCTTGGTGGCCCGGGGCAGGGCGCAGGGATCGTCTCCGCGCACCACTTTCGCGCCGGCCTGGGCCAGGGCCTCGAAGTACCAGGCCGAGGAGAGGCCGGGATCCACCAGGACGCGGCGACCCTTCAGGTCGGCCAGGGCGGCGGGCAGATCGTCGGGGGTCTCCAGGGTCACCTGGTTGCCCAGCCAGGCGGGGAGTTCGGGGGTCACCTTGACGGGATCGAGGAACAGGCGCGCCGTTCCGTCCTTGTTGAGGATGGCCTGGGAGAGGGGCAGGGGGGAGCGGATCACGTCGCCGCCCCGGATGTTGAACAGCCAGGCGATGGAGGAGGGCGCGGTGAGCACGGTGGCGTCGGCGTTCTTGGCGGCCAGCGCCTTGCCGATGCGCAGGCGTTTGTCGGCGGAGTCCTCGCCGGAGTGCTCCAGGGGCTGGGGCGCGACCGGCGCGGTCGGCTGGGCGGGCCGCTGGGCGCCCCAGGCCTGGTCGAGGGGATTGGCGGCGACGGCCTTGAGCTCGGCGCCGGCCTTGGCGGCGGCGGCCTTGAGGCGATCCAGGGCATCGGGGCTGTGCAGGCGGGGGTCGTAGCCGACCACCTGGCCGCGGCCTGTGGCGGTCTCCAGATAGGCGGGCACGCCGCCGTCGACGAGGTCGCGGATCTCGAAGGTGGCCTCGTCCACCTGGTCGCGGACCTGCAGGGTGTAGCGGCCGTCGATGAAGACCGCGGCCTTGTCCTTCAGGATCACCGCGGCGCCGGCCGAGCCGGTGAAGCCGGTGGCCCAAGCCAGGCGGTCGTTGGCGGCGGGAAGGTACTCGTTCTGGTGCTCGTCCTCGTGGGGGACGAGGAAGCCGTCCAGGCCCTGGTCGGCCATGGCCTTGCGGATCAGGGGGACGTGGCGGGGGCCGAAGGAGCGGTCGGTGGTTTCTTCGAAGGTCTGACGCATGGCAGGCATGTAAGCCGTTCGGCCGGGGGTCGCAAAGGGCCGAAGCTTGCTCTTTGGGCGAAAGCCAAGCTAGAAACGACCCATGGTTCGCGCTCCCGCCCTGGCTTGCAGCAATTCCAACGGTCCCATCGGGGTCGTTCGAACGCGCATGCCTTGAGCTAGAGCGACTTCGAACCAGACCCCGCCAACATCGGCCGGGGTCTGAAAGACCAGAGAACCCGTCCGATTTTCCCACATCGGAGCGTTCCCATGACCACCACCCCACCCTGGCTTCCCATCGAGACCGAGCGGTTGTTGCTGCGCGACTTCCGCGAGGCGGACTTCGACGACATCAACGTCTACGCCACCGACCCGGAGGTCGTGCGCTACATGACCTGGGGCCCCAACACGCCGGAGGTCACCCGCGAGGTGCTGGACCGCAACCTGGCGCGGCAGCAGACTTGGCCGCGCGAGCAGCTGGACCTGGCCGTCGAGCTGAAGATGACCGGCGACATGATCGGGGTGATTTCGCTGCACGACGCCAACGCCGACAACAGCGCCTTCGGCTACTGCTACAACCGCGACCATTGGGGGCGGGGCTATGGGACCGAGGCGGCTCGGGCCTTGGCCAGGATCGCCTTCACGGAGCTGGGCCACCACCGCATCTGGGCCACCTGCGACGCCCGCAACCACGGCTCCTACGCGATCATGGAGAAGGTGGGCATGCGCCGCGAGGGCCATCTGCTGCAGGACACCAGGGCCCACGACGGCTGGCGCGACAGCTATGTCTACGCCCTGCTGGCTGATGAATGGCGCGCGGCCAATGGCTAATAATATCCGGGTATAATTGACGGGGGCGGGTCGCCACGGTACAAGGCCCGCCTCCAGTCGAGGATCAGACCGTGGACAAGCAACGCCGCCGAGACATCGCCCAGGCCTACAAGGAGCGGAAGGTCGCGATGGGGATCTTCAGCCTGAGCTGCGCGCCGACCGGGGAGACCTGGGTGGGGATGAGCCGCAACCTGGACGGGGCGGCCAATTCGGTCCTGTTCGGCCTGCGCATGGGCTCGCACCGCAACGCCGCCATGCAGGCGGCCTGGAAGGCGCACGGGGCGGCGGCCTTCACCTATTCGGTGGTGGAGACCCTGGAGGAGGATCTCAGCCCGATCGGCCAGGAAACCTGGCTGAAGGGACGCCTGCGACACTGGATCGCGGCCCTGGAGGCGCATCCCCTGGTCGCCTGAGACCGGTCGGTAGGTGTTTGGTAAGCGGCGCGCCGCAGGCTTGGCCGTTCATTCGATCGGAGCGCCCATGACCTGCTGCCCACAACACTCCACCTGGCCGCAGTTGTCGCGCCGGAGCCTGATGGGCGCCATCGCCCTGGGCGGCGGCGTGGCCCTGATGAGCGGCCTGGCGCCAGGCGTGGCGCGGGCGTCGGGTCATGCCGAGGCCCTGTTGCTGACCTGCATGGACTATCGCCTGGTCAACGAGGTCGAAACCTACATGACCAAGCGGGGCATGAGGGACAAGTACGACCACATGATCCTGGCCGGCGCCTCCCTGGGGGCGCTGAACGACAAGTACGCCGTCTGGAACGAGGTGTTCTGGACCCACCTGGACCTGGCGGTGCAGCTGCACGAGGTCCATCGGCTGATCGTCATCGATCACCGCGACTGCGGCGCCTACAAGCTGGTGCTGGGAGAGGCGGCCGTGAAGGACGTCGAGACCGAGCTGAAGAGCCACGTGAAGCAGCTCTACGCCCTGCGCTCGCAGGTCACGACCAAGCATCCGCACATGGAGGTGGAGCTCGGGTTGATGGGGTTGGACGGGGCGGTCACCCAGATCGTCTGACCGCCCCGGTCCGGTTCCTACTGCTGCGGGGGCGCCGTGGTGGCGTCCTGAGCGGCGTCCTGGGCGCTGGCCGCGGCTTCGCGGGTCGCCTCGGCCGTGCGGTCGGCGGCGGCGCGGGCGCTGTCGGCGGCGGCCTGGGTGGCGCCAGCCATGCTGGAGGCGGCGTTGGCCGAGGCCTCGGTGGCGGCCTGCGCGGCCGTCTGGGCCTGGGTCGTGGCGGTCTCCATCATCGCCTGGCTGCGACCGGCCTCGGTGGCGGCCTGCAGGTCGCTCTGGGTGGCGCTATTGCTATTGAACATGAAGATCAGGCCGATGATGGCCACCACCGCGACGATGGCGGCGATCCACCAGCCGGTATTGCTGGAGCCGCCGGAGGCCGGGGCGTTGTATTCCGTGCGCACCGTCGCCGGCTGCTCGATCACGGTCTTCTCGACATAGGGGTCGTTGGGATTGCTCATGGTGTGTCCTCAGGGTCGGCGGTGAAGACCACCGTCGAGGCGAGAACGCCGCGGCTATCCCCCGGTTCCTAGACCCTGACCGTTTCAGATGGACTCATCTGAAACGGCAAGAAGGGTCTAGATTCAAAATATTAGAGCACGTCGGGCGGCGGAACCGGTATCCACTTCCGCATGACGTGCTCTAGCTGCGCCGCAGCACCAGGGTGGCCCAGGCGTCGCGGTGGATGCGACGGACCAGGGTGAAGCCCTTGGAGCGGTAGGCGGCCAGGACCCGGCGCTCCTGGGTGCGCAGCAGGCCCGACAGGATGGCGATCCCGCCAGGCTTCAGGGCGCCCTTGATGTCGTGGGACAGGGCCACCAGGGGCGGGGCCAGGATGTTGGCGAACACCAGGTCGTAGGGCGCCTTTTCCCGCACCGAGGCATGGCCGAGGCCCGAGGCGTGGAGGAAGCGGGCCTTGGCCTTGTTGAGCACGGCGTTCTCGGCGGCGATGCGGACCGAGGGGGCGTCGATGTCGGTGCCGACCGCGATGGGCGTGCCGGTGCGGGCCGCGGCGATGGCCAGGACCCCGGTGCCGGCGCCGACGTCCAGGACGCGCTCGAAGCGGTGGGCCTTGAGCAGGTCGTGATAGGCCTGGAGGCAGCCGACGGTGGTGCCGTGGTGGCCGGTGCCGAAGGCGGCGCCCGCCTCGATGCGCAGGTTGACGGCGTTGACGGGGGCGCGGCCCTTGTCGTGGGCGCCATAGACGAAGAAGCGGCCGGCCCGAACGGGGGGCAGGCCCGACAGCGCCATGGCCAGCCAGTCGGCGTCGGCCAGCTTCTCCACCAGCACCTTGAGCTTGGGATAGGCGGCCAGGGCGCCGGCGAAGCCCTCGGTCTCGTCCGGCGTCGTGGGGAAGGCGTCGATGCGCCAGATGTCGTGGTCCTCGTCCTCCTCCAGGATGGAGTAGGTGACACCCTCCAGCCTGGGATCGGCGTCGATGGCCTGCGCGGCGGCTTCGGCCACGGCGCGGGGGCCACGGGCGATGATCTGAACAGCGTCTGTCGTCATGCGCATCCGTCTAGAGGCGCGGGCGCGGAAAGGCGAGAGCTTAGGCGGGGGGCGGCTCGGCCGGCGCGTCCTCCGGCGGGGTCGGGGGATAGCCGTCGGAGAGGCCCGCCAGGATGTCGCCGCCCATGGAGGGGTAGGTGGGCGGCGGGGCTGGCTCGGCCTCGTACCTCGCCGGGGCGACGACCAGGCGGACGGGGGCGTCCTCGTGGACGACCTTGGCGGGGGGTGGTTCCGGCTCGGCTGGAGCCATGTCCGTGGGGTCGTCCGGCTGGGTCCAGTCGGTCCCGATCACGTAGTCGGGGAGGCCTCCGGCATAGCTGATCCAACTGGCGTTCTGCTGCAGGCCCGGCGGGCTGCGGACGCCGGAGACGCCCACCAGCATCTGGGGCCCGTCCAGGTCGGTGAACTCGCGCAGCGTCGGCTTGAAGGCGCCGCCGATGGCCAGGCCGGTGACGGTGGCGATGGCCATGCCCAGAAAGACGTGCCGCAGGTCCCGCATCTCGACTCCCTCACTACACACTATAGCGCGCGAAGGGGCGTCTGGTTCAGCATCTGGCGCGCCTGTCCCGTTTCGGCGCGCGCCGGCCAGCCGGGCGGGCGCCGTGGGACGGTATTCGCCTGCCAGGCGCGCACGGGCCCGGCGAGTTCAACCCCCCGGGCATGTGGGGCGGCGATAGGCTGGCCTGCGTCTTGCGCTGAGCCTCCGGCGCGATTGCGCGCGCCGACCGACTGGAGACCGCCATGACCCCTCGTGTTCCCGAGACCGACGACCCGATCTCCTGGATCGCCCTCCTGGCCGTCCAGGCGCTCAACGCTGTCGGCCTGGTGCTGACGATCGCGGCCTGGCCGCTCCTGGCCCTGGCCGACGGGCTGCGGCGTCCGACCCTGGTGACCATCGAGGTCGCGCCCGAACACCTGCCGAGACAGTCGGTGGCCCCGACACCCTATCTGCGCGAGCTCCGCCTAGCGGCCTAGACTCCTTCGCGGGCCCGCGTCGTGGCCCGCTCGATCAGGTCGGCAATGCGCGGAATGAGCTGGGCGGGGAGGTCATGGCCCATGCCCGGGATGACGTGCAGCTCCGCGCCGGGGATCACCGCGGCGGTGTCGTGGCCGCCCTCAACCGGAACCAGGGGATCGGCGCCGCCGTGGATCACCACGGTAGGGACGCTGATGGCAGCCAGGGCCGCGCGACGGTCGCCGCTGGCCACGATGGCCGCCATCTGGCGGCTGCGGCCGACGGGATAGTAGGCGCGCCGGGCGTCGGCGCGGATTCGCTCGGCGAGGATCTCGTCCGGGGTCGGATAGGCCGGGCTGCCGATCACCTTCTGGCTCTCGATGCCGTTCCAGATGTGCTTGTCCAGGTTCTCGGCCGGGTCGACGGCCGGCTTGGTGAGGGCGGCCATGGCCTCGGGCTTGGCCGGGGGCAGGGCGGGATTGCCGGTGGTGGACATCACCGAGACCAGGGACAGCACCTTCTCGCCGTGGTTGGCCGCCACCATCTGGGCGATCATGCCGCCCATGGAGGCGCCGACGATGTGGGCCCGCTCGATCCCCAGGGCGTCGAGCAGGCCGGCGCTGTCGGCGGCCATGTCGTTCAGCAGGTAGGGGACCTCCGGCGTCTGGCCGCTCATCAGGGCGGTGTAGACGGCGGTCATGTCCGGCTCGCCGTGGTCGTGGCAGCGGTGGGAGAGGCCGACGTCGCGGTTGTCGTGCACGATGACCCGGTAACCGCGGCCGGTGAGCTCGCGGATGAACTGCGGAGACCAGCGGGTCATCTGGGCGCCGAAGCCCATGATCAGCAGGATCACCTCGCCCTTTTCCGGCCCGTAGACGGCGTATTCGAGGGGGATGCCGTTGGCGATGATCTGGGGCATGCGGCCCTCCCGAACGTCTCAAGTAATGGGCGATCACCCTGGGGGCGAACCGGGCGCCGGGCAAGGGCGGCGGTGGCCGCATCCCTTCGCCGGGGCGCGGGGCGGGCCCTTCAACCCTTCTCGACGAATGAGTCGATGACCTTCTTCTCGCCGGCCTTTTCGAAGGCGACGGTGAGCTTGTTGCCGTCGACGCCCTTCACCTGGCCGTAGCCGAACTTCTGGTGGAAGACGCGATCGCCGCGCTTGTAGTCGCTGGCCGCCGAGCTCTCGGCCACCAGCCGGCCCTCGCCCTCGATGACCTGCTGCCGGCCCGGATGGCTGCCCTGGTAGCCGCGGGCCTGGGCCCGCTGCCAGCCGGGGGAGGAATAGCCGGAGCCGAAGGCGGGCGTCGCGTCCCAGGTGCTGCCGTGCTGCTGCTGCATGCCGGGGCCGCCGCCGTAATAGCCGGTCTCCGAGGAGGCCTCGACATTGGCCAGCGGCAGTTCGTCGACGAAGCGGCTGGGGAGCTGGCTGGTCCAGCGGCCATAGACCATGCGGTTGGCGACGAAGGAGATCCGCGCCTCCTCCCTCGCCCTGGTGATGCCGACATAGCCGAGGCGACGTTCCTCCTCGAGGCCCTTCTCGCCGCTCTCGTCCATGCTGCGTTGGGAGGGGAAGACGCCTTCCTCCCAGCCGGGCAGGAAGAC
This sequence comes from Phenylobacterium sp., assembly GCF_030645195.1. Lineage (GTDB taxonomy): Bacteria > Pseudomonadota > Alphaproteobacteria > Caulobacterales > Caulobacteraceae > Phenylobacterium. Next base: position 19,614 of record NZ_JAUSLW010000093.1, read on the forward strand.
CAGGGGAAACTCCAGGCCCTTGGCGGCGTGCAGGGTCATGATCTGCACCGCGTCGGCCTGGGGCCCGCGGTCCATGTCCATCACCAGGGAGACGTGCTCCAGATAGGATTGCAGGTCGTCGAAGGCGTTCATCGACTGGACGAGCTCCTTCAGGTTCTCCAGGCGGGTCTGGGCGGTGGGCGTCTTGTCCAGGCGCAGGGCGTCGGTATAGCCGCTCTCCTCCAGGATCTGCTCGGTGAGCCGGGCGTGGTGCAGAGTCTGGGCCTGGGCGCGCCAGCGGTCGAGGTCGCGCAGGAAGTTGGAAAGCGCCGTGCGGGTGCGCGCCGCCAGCTCATCGGTCAGCACCACCTCGCGGGCCGCGGTCATCACCGGCACGCCATTCAGCCGGGCGATCTGCAACAGCTTCTGGACGGTGGTGTCGCCGATCCCGCGCTTGGGAACATTGACGATGCGCTCGAAGGCCAGGTCGTCGTCCGGCGACTGGATCAGCCGCAGATAGGCGTGGGCGTCGCGGATCTCGGCCCGCTCGAAGAACCGGGGGCCGCCCACCACCGTGTAGGGGATGGAGAGCAGGACGAAGCGCTCCTCGAAGGCGCGCATCTGGAAGGAGGCGCGCACCAGTATGGCCATGTCGCGGTACTTGCGGGGGTCCTTCTCGGTCCCGCCCTTGTGGGCGCGCTCGATCTCGTCGGCGATCAGCCGGCTCTCGGCCTCGCCGTCCCAGACCCCGCGGACGATGACCTTCTCGCCGCCGTTCTGCTCGGTCCACAGGGTCTTGCCCAGGCGGCCCTTGTTGGCGGAGATCAAACCGCTGGCGGCGGCCAGGATGTGGCTGGTGGAGCGGTAGTTGCGTTCCAGGCGGATCACCGTCGCGCCGGGGAAGTCGCGCTCGAAGCGCAGGATGTTGTCCACCTCGGCGCCGCGCCAGCCATAGATGGACTGGTCGTCGTCGCCGACGCAGCAGACGTTCTGGCTGGCCTGGCCCAGCAGGCGCAGCCACAGGTACTGGGCGACGTTGGTGTCCTGGTACTCGTCCACCAGGATGTAGCGGAAGCGGCGGTGGAACTCGGCCAGCACCTCCGGCTGGGTCATGAAGATGGTCAGGTTGTGCAGCAGCAGGTCGCCGAAGTCGCAGGCGTTCAGCACCCGCAGGCGCTCCTGGTAGAGGCGGTAGAGGGCCGGACCCTTGCCGACGGCGAACTCGCGGCCCTCGTTGGCGGGCAGGCGGTCGGGGGTCCAGCCGCGGTTCTTCCAGTGGTCGATGAGGCCGGCCAGCGTCTTGGGCGTCCAGCGCTTGGCGTCGACGTTTTCGGCTTCCAGCACCTGCTTGATCAGGCGTTCCTGGTCGTCGGTGTCGAGGATGGTGAAGTTGGACTTCAGTCCCACCAGCTCGGCGTGGCGGCGCAGCACCTGGGCGGCGACCGAGTGGAAGGTGCCCAGCCAGCGAAGGCCCTCGGCCTGGGGCCCGATGATGGCGGTGATCCGCTCGCGCATCTCGCGGGCGGCCTTGTTGGTGAAGGTGACCACCAGCAGTTCCCACGGCTTGGCCTTGCCGGTGGCCAGGATGTGGGCCAGGCGCGTGGTGAGCACCCGGGTCTTGCCGGTGCCGGCGCCGGCCAGGACCAGGACCGGGCCCTCGGTGGCCTCGACGGCCGCCCGCTGCTCGGGGTTCAGCCCCTCCAGATAGTCGGGACCGCGCACGCGGGCGAGATCGCTGACGCGCGGGGCGGGGAGGGGGGCATCTTCGAACGAGTCATAGGACGACATTGGAACATATGTAGCACAGGGCGAGGCCGACTTAAGGGCCGTCGCGCCGCAATCTCCGCCCACGGAACCGGCTCGACCGGGGTTCGTTGTGCTGCCGACACAAATCTAGGGAGGCTTTCGTGGCTGAGAATTCTGGCAATGGTTCGAACCCGGTCCTGGCCTTCATCGTGGGCGGCCTGCTGGTCGTGGTCGCGGTGATCGCCTTCATGATGTATTCTGGCGGCGGCTTCGGACAATCCAAGAGCGTGGATGTGAACATCAAGGCGCCTGACATCTCCATGCCGGCCAAGCCGGCGGGCTAGGCATGGCCCAGAACTCCAATGGCGCCGGCCCCTGGCTGGCCTTCCTGGTGGGCGGACTGATCGTGGCGGTCGCCGTCATCGGCTACTTCGTCTATGCGGGCCGCCAGGCCGCGCCTGACCTCGCCAAGAGCGTCGATGTGCATGTGAGCCTGCCCAAGGCTCCGCCGATGCCGGAGGGCCCCAAGCTGCCCGACATGCCGATCCCGGTTCCGAAGTAGGAGTCTCTACCCCTTCGAGAAGGTCAGGGCCGCGACCCGGCAGGCCGAGGCCAGGGGGCGGTCGCCGCGGGTCTCGTCCAGGCGGGCGATGAGGCCGGCCAGACTGAGGGCCTGATCGCGCGCCATCTCCTCCAGCACCGCCCAGAACTCGGGCTCCAGCGCCATGGAGGTGGCGTGGCCGGCCAGCAGGATCGAGCGTTTACGCAGTCTGGGCATCTGGATCCTAGTCTCGGGCCTCGCGGCTGCGATGCAACCGTCTTCTGACGGTTCGGGGCACGCAAAAATGGAGACTTGCCAAAAAATGACGCTGGCGTCATCTTCGATCCAAGCTCCGTTCCAAAGGTCCCTCCCATGACCGCCGCCGTCGTCGATCTCAAGCCCGCCCAGCCGCTGGAAAAGCCCCGCCTGCAGTGGGGCGCGGCCCTGCGCGCCCTGCGGCGCCTGCTGAACGACAAGGAGGACACCGGCCAGGTGTTCGAGATCATGCGGGCCCTGAACGGGACCGCCACCCGGGACGGCTACGACCGGCTGCTGACCACCGTGCAGGGCGGGCGCATCGCCTATGAGCGGGCCGAACTGGCCCCCAAGCTGATGGATGACGCCTGGCTCGACAGCTTCGCGCCGGGGACCGTCGGCGCCTCCTATCGCGACTTCGTGCGCAGCGAGCAGCTGTCGGCCGAGGGCCTGGCCGAGGTCAGCCGCCTGGGGGAGAAGGGCGTCGACCTGCAACATCCCTATGCCTGGTTCGGCCGCCGCACCCGCGACGTCCACGACATCTGGCACATCCTGTCGGGCTATCACCGCGACGGCCTGGGGGAGGCCTGCCTGGTGGCCTTCTCCTACGCCCAGACCGGCGGCCTGGGCTGGGCCCTGATCGGGGTCGGGGCGGCGTACCGCACCCGCAAGGGCGACCAGCCCTACGCCCGGGCCATCTGGCAGGGTTACCAGCGTGGCAAGGCCGCGGCCTGGCTGCTGGGGGAGGACTATGAGCGCCTGCTCAACGAGCCCCTGGAGGCCGCCCGCAGGCGGCTGAACATCACCCCGGCGACGCTGTACAACGCCATCCCGGTGGCGGCGCGGGACTGGTCCACGCCGATGGCGATGGCGGCCTAATCCTTCTCGCGCTTGGCGCCGTCCAGCAGGCGGACGACCTTCTCGGTTTCCGCCTTGGTCACGGCCTGCTGCCCCTTGGTGCGGCCGAACTTCACGCGGTTGGCGGCCGCCTGGGCCTTGTCGGCCTCGCGGACCTTGGCCTTCCGCGCCTTGTTGAAATTGACGATGTCGTTCATCGCGCCGCGCTCTCCCGGGGCTGGATGACCACGGTGGACTCGAGGTGGAGAGGCCGGCCAACCGGCACGGCGTAGGGCGCGCGGCCGGGGAAGACGCAGTTCTGCATGGAGAGCTCGCGTCGCAGGATCCAGCGGGTGAGGGGCTCGCCCTGCGCCTTGCAGGCCAGGCCCACGGCCCAGGGCGGATAGGCCGCCCCCACCGGCCAGGCGAAGCCCATGGCCGGCCCGGCGGCCACCGCGCCGACCTCGGGTTTCACGCTCTCGCCGCGAGAGGCGAAGTTCAGGCGGTCGGGCTGGACCAGGCGCATGGAAAAGCCGCCATAACCCTTCACGTCGTCGCTGCCCCCCAGGGACAGGCCGTCGACCCGGGCGGTGATGGTGGTGTCGAACTCGATCCTCTGGCCCGCGGTCGCAGCCGGGCGGACGGTGACCCTGGTCTGCTCGCGGGCCACATAGATCAGGTCGTCCCTGGAACTGACGATCCAGTCGACGTCGAGGGTGAGCACCCCCGACCCGTCCGGCTGGCCCTGGAACTTGGTCCCGCGGACGAAGAAGGTCAGGCCCTGCATGAACCAGCCGTCGGCCACCACCTCGTCGCCCAGGCGGACCTGGCGCCACCCCCAGAACAGGCCACGATCCTCGGGATGGTCGGCGGGGCGGTCCTGCGTCAGCACCGTCCCGTCGGGCGCGTAGAGCGGATGGACATAGTTGAGGCGGCCGGGCTCGGCCGGGTCGTTGGTCCGGGTGCGGTAGACCAGCACCGTGCGGCCATTGTCGGTGAGGGTGACGCTGTCGGGGGCCAGCTTTGCGTCGATGGCCGCCTGGGCGGTCCCGGCGGTCGACAGCATCAGCAGGGCGGCGAGGGCGGAGGCGAGCTTGGTCATGGCTCCAGCCTAGCTTCCCCGGCCCGCCTCCGCATCCGCTCTGTGGCCGCCGGGGATTAAAACGGCGCCATGAAGTCGGGCTCTACGCCTCCAGGTCTTCCTTCCGGAAGGCCGCATATAGCGGCGCGGCGAGGCCCTCGATGCGGGGCTCGCCCTCGCCGCGCCAGAGGGTGCAGACCACGGCGGTCAGCACCGCCCCGGCGTCGGCCAGATGGACCGCCGCGTCGCGCACGGCGCCGCCGGTGGAAATCACATCCTCGATCATCACCACGCGGCGGCCTTTGACGTCGGCGCCCTCGACCGCCAGGCAGGTTCCGTAGGTCTTGGCCTGCTTGCGCACGAAGCAGAGGGGCAGGCCGCTCAGCAGCGACATGGCCGTGGCGATGGGCACGCCGCCCAGTTCCACGCCCGCCAACACCTCGGTGTCCGCCGGCAGCAATGGGACCATCGCCTGGGCGACCCGTCGCAGCAGGGCGGGGTCGGCCTCGAAGCGGTACTTGTCGAAATATTCGGTCGCCACCACCCCCGACCGCAGGACAAAGGATCCCCGCAGCCGGGCGACGGCGTTGATGTCGGCCGCCAGGGCCTGCTTGGCCGCGGCGTCCATGCCTATTTCAGCGAGGCGCAGAAGCGCTGGATGCGCCCGCAGGCGTCCTCCAGCACGCTGTTGGCCGTGGCGTAGCTGATGCGGAAGAAGGGCGAGAGGCCGAAGGCGGCGCCGAACACCACCGACACGCCCTCCTGCTCCAGCAGCTCGACGGCGAAGTCGGCGTCGCTGGCGATCACCTTGCCGCTCGCGGTCGTCTTGCCGATCAGCTTCTCCACCGACGGATAGACGTAGAAGGCGCCTTCCGGGGTGGGGCAGTGCAGGCCGGTGGCCTGGTTGAGCATGGAGACCACCAGGTCGCGGCGCTGTTCGAACAGCTTGGCGTTGGGCTTGATGAAGTCCTGCGGGCCGTTCAGGGCCTCCACCGCCGCCCACTGCGAGATGGAGGAGGGGTTGGAGGTGGTCTGGCTCATGACCTTGGCCATCAGCTTGATCAGTTCCTCGGGTCCGGCGGCGTAGCCGATCCGCCAGCCGGTCATGGCGTAGGCCTTGGAGACCCCGTTCATGGTGAGCGTGCGGTCGTAGAGGCCCGGCTCCACCTGGGCGATGGTCCAGAACTGGAAGTCGCCGAACACCAGGTGCTCGTACATGTCGTCGGTGAGGATCCAGACGTGCGGGTGGCGCATCAGGACGTCGGCGATCGCCTTGAGCTCGGCCTTGGTATAGGCCGCGCCAGAGGGGTTGGACGGCGAGTTGAGGAAGACCCAGCGGGTCCTCGGCGTGATGGCGGCCTCAAGGTCGGCCGGCTGCAGCTTGAAGCCGGTGGCCGCGCTGGTGGGCACGGCCTTGGGCTCGCCGCCGGCCAGCAGGACGATGTCCCAGTAGCTGACCCAATAGGGCGTGGGGATGATCACCTCGTCGCCGGGCGACAGGGTGGAGATCATGGCGTTCCAGATCACCGGCTTGCCGCCGGGGGAGACGTTCACCTGGGACGTCTTGTAGGTCAGGCCGTTCTCGCGCTGGAACTTGCCGACGATGGCTTCCTTCAGCTCCACGATGCCGTCGACATTGGTGTACTTGGTCTTGCCGTCGCGGATCGCCTTGATGGCGGCTTCCTTGATGTTGTCGGGGGTGTCGAAGTCGGGCTCGCCGGCGGCGAGCGAAATCACGTTCCGGCCCTGCGCCTTGAGTTCGCGGGCTTTCGCGTCCGCCGCCAAGGTGGCGGAGGGCTTCACGCGAGACAGCGCGGCGGATTCGAGCGACATGGCGGGTCAACTCCCGGTCGAAGGTTTAAGAGGAACGGGGCGGGGTGTAGCCGAAGGGGCTGCGAAGGCAAAGCCGCGAACGTGAGCGCGCAACGGTTCCGGCCACCGGATTGGCGTCAGGGTCACACATAGGCTTTGTGCTCGCCTCGGCCCGCCGCGAATTCGACAGATAATTGTTCTTGATTTGTTCTCATTCCTGATAGCCTGAGGCCGCGCTCGGTACGAGCTGGGCGGTTGAAATGGGATGGCGGACATGACGCACGGGTTCAAAGAGAACCAAGTCCAGAATGCTGGGTGGAATCGTGGAGATGGCGACCAGGAGATCGGCCCCATCGACCTGGCTCTGAACGTCTTCCAAAAGAAGGCCGTCAAAGCGCTCATGAAATCGTCAGGCGCGGATAAGAACGTCCAAAGGGCGCTACGGGAGATTTCGGGCGGCGAATTCTCCAGCGCTGAGTTGGAAGCGCTTGAGGATCGTGTCCTGGATCGGGCCACGCGCGAAGACGTGGGCAGCCTCTTTGGAATCCAGGTGACGAAGCCGTTTTCGGTGAGCCCCAGACAGAAGGCGACAATCGATGGCCTGTTCGGCAAGCTGGGCGGCGATCCGCTCGCCGAGAAAGCTCGGACCGCCTACGGGAGGGCGCTGAAGAATGGCAAAGTTCGGGTTCGCTGAGGCTCCTGCCAAGGCCGCCGTCATTCCACGCTGGACGATCGGTCTCTTGTTCTGTGTCGGCTACGTGCTCACCCTCGTTGGGTGGGGCGGGCGCGAGTGCGGCATAGCCTGTAACGCTGGGCAGGGCGTCGCCGGCTTCCTGGAGTGGTACGTCTTTCCCTATTCGCTCTTCTGGGCGCTCGTTCCGGCGGTGCATGCGCGCGAAGTTTCGAACGCCATCATCCTTGCGGTTGGCATTGGCGCATACTTGGCGCTTCGGCGGCTTGTTCCACCCAAGCTGAGCGTGCGTCAATTCGGGGTGGTTTTAGGAGGCTGGGCTCTTCTGTGTGTCGCGCTCCTGCCACTCTATCTCGTTGCATTTCATCTCTACTATGGAACCAAATGATCGGCGGCGCACGGTCGGGCCGGTGACCGGGCGCCTCTGCGCGGGCTGAACCCGTCTTGACCCTCAGGCGGCGATAGGCGAGGGCAGGCCATGCGCCGCCTCTTCCGCTTCGTGACCGAGATGGACGCCCAGGCGTGGCGGACCGTGGGGGTGTCCTTCGTCCTGTTCGGCGGGGTGGGGATCGTCTTCCTGTTCGGCGCCCAGGTGCTGGGCTTCAGCGGCGAGGCCACGGTGGAGCAGTGGCTGGGCTCGGCCAGCGGCGCCTGGGCCCTGCCGACGGCGGTGGCGGCCTTCGCCCTGCTGGCCTTCATCGGCGTGCCGCAGTTCATGCTGATCGCCGCCGCCGTGGTGGCCTTCGGGCCCTGGACCGGCTTCGCCTACAGCTGGATCGGGACCATGGTGTCGTCCCTGGTGGGCTTCTATCTGGGCCGGTTCGCCGGCGCCAAGGCGCTGCAGACCCTGTCGGGCGAGAGCATGCAGCGGTTCATGGGCCTGGTGGGGCGTAACGGCTTCCTGGCCAGCCTGATCGTGCGGCTGGTGCCCTCGGCGCCCTTCATCGTCGTCAACATGGCCGCGGGCGTCACGCCCATGCGGGTGGTGTCCTTCGCCGCCGGCACCGCCCTGGGCATCATCCCCAAGATCGGGCTCACGGCCTTCGCCGGCAACTCCATCGTCCAGGCGATGAAGGGCGGCAGCCTGAAGCACGTGGCCTGGCTGGTGGCGGTGGCGGCCCTGTGGATCGGCATCGGCTGGTTCGCCCGGCGGTGGCTGAAATCGCGGGAAGCTGACAATGAGGTCGCCGAGAGCTAGGCTCCGGTCCGGAGGAGACATGACTGTGCATGTGACCCTTGAACTTACCGATGAGCAGAAGGCGCGGTTGGACGACCTCGCGCGCCTTCAGGATTCTCCGGTCGAGGCCCTGCTCATGGACGCCGTTGAGCGCGTTCTGGATCACGACGCCTGGTTCCGCGCCGAGGTGCAGAAGGGTCTCGATGACCTTCGCGAGGGCCGCACGGTTTCTCACGAGGAGGTCCTGGCCGAGAGCCAGGCGCGACGTGAAATGCTCCTGGCCAGGAAGGCCGCGCGTTGAAGGTCGTCTGGGCCGATAGCGCCCGGAGCGACCTCGGCCGCATCGTTCTCCACATCGCCGAGGATAATGTCGACGCCGCCCTGCGCATGGAGGACAGGATCCAGTCGACGGTCGCCCGCCTGGACGCCATGCCGTTGCGAACCCGTCCGGGACGCTTGAGCGGCACGCGGGAGTTGGTGGTGACCGGGACGCCCTATGTCGTTGTCCTGGAGATCACAGATGAGGTGGTGGGTGTCGTGCGCGTGCTACACGGCGCGCAGGCGTGGCCGCCGCAGGAGTCCTGATCCATGCTGAAACTCTACTCCTTCCCCGGCACGGTCAGCCTGGCGGTGCATATCGCCCTTGAGGAAGCCGGCGCCGACTACGAGCTTGTCCCGGTGGACTTCCTGACCAACGCGCAGCGCTCGCCCGAATACCTGGCCATCAATCCCAAGAGCCGGGTGCCGGCGCTGGTGACGGAGCGCGGGGTGCTGACCGAGGCGCCGGCTCTGATGACCTATGTGGCGCAGAGTTTCCCGCAGGCCGGCCTTGCGCCCCTGGACGACCCCTTCGCCTTGGCCCAGGTCCAGGCGTTCAACACCTATCTCTGCGCCACGGTCCATGTGGCCGCGGCCCACCGCCACCGCGGCTATCGCTGGGCCGACGATCCGGCCGCCATCGCCGATATGCGCCGCAAGGCGCCCCTGAACGTCGCCGAGCACTTCGAGCTGATCGAGGCCGAATACCTGGCCGGGCCCTGGGTCATGGGGCAGGCCTATACGATCTGCGACCCCTATCTCTACACCGTGGCGGGCTGGCTGAAGCGCGACGGGATCGAAATCGACCGCTTCCCGAAGGTGGCCGCCCATTTCGCCCGCATGGGCGAGCGGCCGGCGGTGAGGAAGGTTCTTGCTCAACTGGCCGCCTGAGGGGGTCCAGACGCAAGACTCTTGCGGTGAAGCCGCGGATTCTATAGATCGTCTACCCATGCGATCGCATCTGCACAGCCAGCTTCTTCTTACGCTGGGGCTTAGCCGCCCCTGGGCGCCCCTTTAGGCTGCGCATCTTCGCGGCCGGGCGCTTCAGGGGATGACCCCGACGTCCGAGCCTTCTAAAACACCCCCGCGAAGAATGAAGTGATCCCATGACCGTATCCCCCGCCGACCAGGCCACCGCCAACGACTCGACCCGCAAGGACAGCGACCGGGTCATCGTCTTCGACACCACCATGCGCGACGGCGAGCAGTCGCCCGGCGCCTCGATGTCGCTGGACGAGAAGCTGGAACTCGCCAAGATCCTGGAGGAGATGCGCGTCGACGTGATCGAGGCCGGCTTCCCCATCGCCTCCAACGGCGACTTCGAGGCGGTCCTGAAGATCTCCGAGATCGTCACCGAGAGCACGGTCTGCGGCCTGGCCCGCGCCGGCGTCGCCGACATAGAGCGCTGCGCCGAGGCGATCCGGCCGGCCAAGCGCGGCCGCATCCACACCTTCATCTCCACCAGCCCGGTGCATATGAAATGGAAGCTGCAGATGGAGCCGGAGGCGGTGCTGGACGCGGTGAGCCGGTCTGTCACCCATGCCCGCAATCTCTGCGACGACATCGAGTGGTCCGCCGAGGACGCCACCCGCACCGAGCGTGACTTCCTGCGCCGTTGCGTCGAGGCGGCGATCAAGGCCGGCGCCACCACCATCAACATCCCCGACACCGTCGGCTACACCTATCCGTCCGAATATGCCGAGATCTTCCGCGACCTGATCGAGAACGTGCCCGGCGCGGACAAGGTGATCTTCTCCACCCATTGCCACAACGATCTGGGCCTGGCCGTGGCCAACAGCCTGTCGGGCGTGCAGGGCGGGGCGCGCCAGGTCGAGGTGGCCGTGAACGGCATCGGCGAGCGCGCCGGCAACGCCGCCCTGGAAGAGGTCGTCATGGCCCTGAAGGTGCGCGGCGACCGTCTGCCCTATTTCACCGGCGTCGATCCCCAGCACATCACCCGCGCCAGCCGCTATGTCTCGGCGATCACCGGCTTCCCGGTGCAGTTCAACAAGGCGATCGTCGGCAAGAACGCCTTCGCCCACGAGGCCGGCATCCACCAGGACGGGATGCTCAAGAACGCCGAGACCTATGAGATCATGAAGCCCGAGGATGTCGGCCAGGGCGGCTCGAATCTGGTCATGGGCAAGCACTCCGGCCGTCACGCCTTCCGCGAGAAGCTGAAGGCCCTGGGCTATGAGTTGGGCCAGAACGCCCTGAACGAGGCCTTCCAGCGCTTCAAGGACCTGGCCGACAAGAAGAAGCACGTCTTCGACGACGACCTGGTGGCCCTGGTGGACGACGCCCTGGCCAGCGGCGCCGACCGCATCCAGGTCAAGCATCTGCGCGTGATCGCCGGCACCGAGGGGCCGCAGCAGGCGGAACTGACCGTGGCGGTCGACGGGGTCGAGAAGTCTGGCTCGGCCACCGGTGACGGTCCGGTGGACGCGGTGTTCAACGCCATCCACGAGGCCGTGCCCCACACCGCCATCCTGCGGCTGTTCCAGGTGCACGCCGTCACCGAGGGCACCGACGCCCAGGCCCAGGTCTCGGTGCGTCTGGAAGAGGACGGCCACATCGCCACCGGCCAGGCCGCCGACACCGACACCCTGACCGCCTCGGCCAAGGCCTATGTCAACGCGCTCAACAACCTCTTCGCCCGCAAGGAAAAGAGCGCGCCGGACGCCATCGCGTCGGGGTTCTGACGCCTCACCAACGTGTGTCATCCCGGTTTCCGCGGAGCGGAAGACCGGGACCCATAGTCACCGATTTTGCCGGCAAGCCCCGCGCGTCTGGGGCCCGGACAAGCCGCGTGCGCGGCTTTCCGGGATGACAGCGGAGGTGTGTCCGGCTGAGGACCTCCTATGCTCTGGATCGTTCTGACCGCGGCGGCCGCGCCGCTGCAGGTGGCGCGCAATGCGCTGCAGCGCGGCCTGGTGGGGGACGCCGGACCCTGGGGCGCGACCCTGGTGCGCTTCCTGTTCGGCCTGCCGTTCTCGCTGGCGATCTTCGCGGTGGTGGCCCTTTCGACGCCGCAGGCCGATCCGCACCTGTCGGCGCGGTTCGTCATCGCCGTGACCGCCGGCGCCATCGCCCAGGTCAGCGCCACGGCGGCCCTGCTGATGGCCATGCGCCATTCCGGCTTCGCGGTGGCGACCTTCATGCAGCAGGCCTCCCTGCCGATCGCCGCCATCATGGGTTACGCCCTGTTCGGCGACCATATGAGCGCCGTCCAGTGGGCGGGGCTGGCGGCCACCACTGTGGGCCTGCTGGTGCTGTCCTGGCCCAAGGGGGAAGCCGCCGTGGCCGGGGCGCTGAACGGTTCGATGTTCGGCCTGGCGTCGGGGGTGGCCTTCGCCGTGGCGCTCAACGGCTATCGCCAGGCCGGCATGGCGCTGGAGCCCCTGCACCCGATCTATTCGGCGACGGCGGCGCTGTGCGTCGCCCAGACCCTGCAGTCCATCGTGCTGAGCGCCATCCTGGCGCTCACTCGGCCACAGGCCCTGCGCTCGGTGGCGGGATCGTGGAAGCAGTCCCTGGGGGCGGGCCTCTGCGGCACGGTGGCCTCGGCCTGCTGGTTCTCCGCCCTGGCGCTGGCGCCGGCCGGCCAGGTCCGCGCCATCGGGGTGATCGAGGGGCCCATCGCCGCGGCGGCGGGGCGCAGGCTGTTCAAGGAGAAGCTGACCCTGGCCCAGATCGCCGGCGGCTCGGCCACGGCCATCGGCGTGGTGATGACAGCCCTGGGGTAGGGCGGTCTATGCTGAGTCATCCGCCGACAGAGCGGGGAGGGAACACCATGGCCTTTGACGCCGACACCCACACCGAACGGCTGCACCGCGACGGCTACACGGTGATCGAGGACTTCTGTGACTCAGATACGCTGGCGGCCATCCGCCGGGGCCTGGCGCCGCACATGAGCACGCACCGGGGCCGCAACGACTTCGAGGGGTTTGCGACCGAGCGGGTCTACACCCTGGTGGCGCGGGGCCGGGTGTTCGAGCGGGTGACCGAGGATCCGCGTGTCCTGGCCCTGCTCGACCGCTTCCTGCAGCCCGGCTACCTCCTCTCGGCCAGCCAGGCGATCTGCATCTATCCCGGCGAAAGCGCCCAGGCGGTCCACACCGACGACGGCTTCTATCGGCAAAGGCGTCCCCGGCCGCCGGCCTCGATGAGCGTGATCGCGGCGGTGGACGAATTCACGCAGGACAACGGCTGCACCGAGGTGATCCCCGGCAGCCACCTGTGGAGCGACGAGGCGGTGGCGGCGCTGACGCCTGCCGACCTGCCGGGCCTGCTCAAGCCCATGGTCATGCCGGCCGGGGCGGCCATCGTCTTCCAGGCCACCCTGCTGCACCGGGGCGGCGCCAATCGCAGCGCCGCGCCGCGCCAGGCCTTCACCAACCAGTATTGCGAGCCCTGGGGCCGGACCCAGGAGAACTTCTTCCTCGGCGTGCCCCGCGAGCTGGTGAAGACCATGTCGCCCCGCCTCCAGCGCCTGCTGGGCTACGACATCTGGCCGCCCTTCATGGGCCACGTGACGGCGTCGCATCCGGCCAAGACCCTTGAGGACGGCTATGTGCCCCCGGTGCTGGTGGACCGGGTGGTCGAGGGCTAGGGACAGGAGCGTCGTGGGGCGCGAGGGGGGCATATGAGACTGAGCGTCATCGAAGCGTTGTGCGAGCCGTCGGCGGCCCACAACGAGGACGCCTGGGGCCGGTCTGGCGAGGCGGTCTGGGTGCTGGACGGCGCAACGGGCATCGGTGATCGGCCACATCTTTCAGGCCCGACGGATGCGGCCTGGTTCGCGGAGCGGATAAACAGCGAACTGGTTGAGGCCCTGGCGGCGGCGGGGGATATCGGCGCGGCCCTGAACCGCGCCGTCGAGGCGGTCCGTCAGGCGGCGACGCCTCTCTGTGACCTCGATAGTCTGCCGAACTTCGAACTGCCCTGCGCCAGCTTCACCCTGGCGCGGGCTGTCGGCGAGACCGCGCTGGAGTTCGCCAATCTGGGAGACTGCCGCCTGGCCTGGCGCGTGGGGCAGGGACCGGTGGCGACCTTCGGGACCTCGGGGGTCACCGAACTGGACGCCCGAATGGAACGGCTGGTCGCGGAAAATCTGGCGCGGGGCCTGACGCTGGAAGAGGTCGGGGCCGCCGCCAAGGCGCTGGCCCGCGAGCACCGCAAGCTGATCAACATCCCTGAAGGCTACTGGATCCTGGATATCAGCGGCGCAGGCGTGCCCCACCTTCAGTTGGAAATCCTGCAGGCTCGGGAGCCGATGGACGTCCTGCTGATGAGCGACGGCTTTTCCCGGCTGGTGGATGTCTACGGCCGCTACGACTACGACTCGCTGCTCGCCGCCGTCCTGAACCGTGGCCTGGCGCCCCTCTATGCAGAACTCCGCGCCATCGAGGCGGGCGACCCCGAGTGTCGAACCTTCGCTCGCAACAAGACGCGTGACGACGCCACGGCGGTGCTGTTGCGGTTCGCCTGAGCAAGGCGTTATGTAGTCGAACTACATAACGTGAGTCCCCGCCCTTGGCCGCCCTGCACACCCTGACCGCCGCCCTGTCCCTGCGCCGCGATGGCGCGCGGGTGGGCGGCGAGCGCATCGCCCTGCTGGAGGCCATCGGCGCGGTGGGCTCCATCAGCAAGGCGGCCCAGCAGCTTGGGCTCTCCTACAAGGGCGCCTGGGACGCGGTGCAGGCCCTGAACAACCTGTTCGAGGCGCCGCTGGTGACCACCCAGGCCGGGGGTAAGGCGGGGGGCGTCGCCTTCCTGACCCCGCGCGGCCGGGCGGTGATCGCCGCCTTCCACCGGGTGGAGGCCGAGCTGGGCGCGGCCCTGGCGCGGCTGGAGGCCAGCCTGGCCGACGCCCCCGACGACGATCTCGGCGCCCTGTTCTGGAGTCTCGGCATGAAGACAAGCGCCCGCAACGCCCTGCGGGGCGTGGTCAGCCACGTCAGCGACGGAGCGGTGAGTTCCGAGGTGTCGCTGAAGATCGCCGAGGGCCTGGAGATCGTCGCCGTGGTCACCCGTCACAGCGTCGCCGAGCTGGACCTCGCCCCCGGCAAGCCGGCCATCGCCCTGATCAAGTCCAGCTTCGTCACCCTGGCGGTGGGGGAGGGCCTGCGCACCTCGGCCCGCAACCAGCTTCGCGGCCAGGTCCTGGCCCGCGAGGACGGGGCGGTGAACACCGAGGTCACCCTGAGCCTGGCCGACGGCAAGAGCCTGACGGCCACCATCACCCGCGAGAGCGCCCAGGCGCTGGACCTGAAGCCGGGCGACCCGGTCACCGCGCTGGTCAAGGCGCCGCACGTCATCCTGGCGGTGGAGTAGGGCTCATGGGTCTCGCCGTGACGCTTACCCGCCGGATCGCCATCCTCGCCGCCGCCTGGATGCTAATCGCCGCCCCGGCGCTCGCCGCCGACAAGCCGGTCACCGTCTTCGCCGCCGCCTCCCTGAAGAACGCCCTGGACGAGGTGGGCGCGGTCTATGTCGCCCGCACCGGCGGGGAGGCGCGGTTCGCCTATGCCGGCTCCTCGGCCATCGCCCGGCAGATCGAGCAGGGGGCGCCGGCCGACATCTACATCTCCGCCGACGGCGACTGGATGGACTATCTGGCCGGCAAGAAGCTTGTCGTGGCCGCCAGCCGCCGCGACCTGCTGACCAATCACCTGGCCCTGGTCGCGCCGGCCGCTTCCAAGGTGAGGCTGAAGATCGGCAGGGGCATGCCGCTGGTCAAGGCGCTGGGCGCGGGCCGCCTGGCGCTCGCCGGCCCCGACGTGCCGGCGGGCAGGTACGCCAAGGCCTCCCTCACCAGCCTCGGGGTCTGGGACAGCGTCTCGGGCCGGCTGGCCCAGGCCGAGAACGTCCGCGCGGCCCTGCAGTACGTGGCGCGCGGGGAGAGCCCGCTGGGGATCGTCTACGATACCGACGCCAAGGTGGAGCCCAAGGTGCGGATCGTCGGCCTGTTGCCCGAGGCCAGCCATCCGCGCATCGTCTATCCGGCCGCCCTGGTGGCGGGGACGAGGAACCCCCAGGCGGGCGCCTTCCTGAGCTTCCTCAGCGGCCCGGAGGCGGGGGCGGTGTTCAGGAAGTATGGGTTCACGGTGCTGGAGCGGAAATAGAAGACTACTCCCTCCCCTTCATGGGGAGGGTGGACGGCGGAACGCCGGACGGGGGAATGCCGGCCAGACTCCCCCACCCGGATCGCTGCGCGATCTGTCCCTCCCCATGAAGGGGAGGGAGGGCTATTGAGCCTCGAAGAATTCGTCCGGCCCCTCGACCTCCACCAGCTTGCCGCGCCGGATCTCCACGAACCGGTTGGCCGCCGCTCGGGTGAAGTAGCGGTCGTGGGAGACGAACAGGCAGGCGACGTCGGAGCCCTCCAGCTGGGCCTCCAGGTCCTCCTGGCCCTCGATGTCCAGGTGGTTGGTGGGTTCGTCCAGCAGGTAGAGGTTGGGCTTGGCCAGCCGCATCTTCAGGAAGGTCAGGCGCGCCCGCTCCCCGTGGCTGAGGTCGGCGATCGGGCCCTTGATGCGGTGATAGGGGAAGCCCGCCTTGGCCAGCAGGGCGTTGGCGTCCTTGGCCGTGGCCCCGTCCACGGCGGTCAGATAATCCAGCAGGCTGGTCCTCAAGGGCAGCTCGGCCATCTTCTGGTCGAAATAGACCAGGCGGGCCTGGGGATTGAAGCGCACCGGCGCCTGGCCGTCATAGTGCTCCTGGTCGGGGTCGTAGGCCCGGGCCAGGGCGTTGAGCAGCATCGACTTGCCGGCCCCGTTGACGCCGAGGATGGCGATGCGGTCGCCGGCCGCCACGTTCAGCCGGTCGATGGTGAACAGCTTGCGGCTGCCGTCGGGCACGGTGACCGTGTGGCCGTGCACCCGCAGGGCCACCTTGGCGTCGATCTCGCCGTCGTGCAGCTCCAGGCGGCGTTCGCGGGCCGTGTAGCTCTCGGTGCGTTCGGTCTCGATGCGGTCGATGCGCTTCTCGGTGGCCTTGGCGCGCTTGTGGAACTTGTCGTTCTTCACGCCCCAGATCCGGTAGCGCGCAGCCATTTTCTCCAGCCGCTCGATCTCCTTGCCCTCCAGCTGCCGGCGCACAGCGTCGGCGGCGTCGCGGTGCAGCAGCTGCTCGCGGGCCCGGCTGAAGGGCACGCTGAAGGAATGCGCGCCATCGGAGCGCAGGAAGATGGTCCGGGTGGTGGTCCGCTCCAGGAACTCCCGGTCGTGGCTGACGATCAGCATGGGCAGGCGGTCGTCGTCGGCCAGCCAGCTCTCCAGGGTGTTGATGTTGGAGAGGTCCAGGTGGTTGGTGGGCTCGTCGAGGATCAGCAGGTCCGGCTCGGCCAGCTTGGCCGCCGCGGCGATCAGCATCAGCCGCTGCCAGCCGCCGCTGAGCGACCCGAAGGTCTGTTGGGCGGTCTCGTAGCTGACCCCGATCTCGTCCAGCAGGACGTCGACCTTCCAGTCCTCGCCGCCGTCGGTGAGGGGCAGGGCGCTTTCCAGCACCTCGCGCAAGGTCTTGTCGGCCAGGCCCGGCGGCACGTCCTGCGGGACATAGCCGATCTTCAGCCCGCGGGACTTGATGATCTGGCCTTCGTCCAGCTCAAGCTCCCCCAGCAGGCACTTGAGAAGGGTGGACTTTCCGGCCCCGTTCTCGCCCACCAGGGCGGTGCGGGCGGCGTCCAATTGCAGGGACACGCCCTCGAAGACGCGGCTGGCCCCGTAGTAGAACCGGGCCTTCTCGACGCCGAGGACCGCCAGACCGGACATGTGAGCGCCCTCCGGCCGCAAGCTTCGGCGGGTTCATAGGGTGAAACGGCCCGGAATGCTGTGCCCGCGAGGAAACAAGTTCGCAGGTTTCGTCCGAATGCCTCAAAAATTTCCCCGACTCGGCGGAACTTTCGGCGGTCCCGCCGATTTGAGGCATGTGCCGCGGGGAACTCTGAGCTTCATGCGGACGCCGACGGGGGATGTTCATGCATGATTTGCGCGAGCTGGCGGGCGCCACGTCGTCCTCGGGCTTGCAAAGTGCTTTCCGGTCCTGGTCGGCGTTGCTCGAACGCCTGCCGATCGGCGTCTATGTCTGCGATCGTCAGGGCCTGTTGATCAATCACAACCGCCGCGTCGGCGAGCTTTGGGGCCGGGTCGTCGTCAGCGGCGACGGCCTCACCCGCTACTGCGGCGCCCAGCGGGCGTTCGACGCCAAGGGCGAACCGCTCAATCTCGAAGACTCGCCCATGGCCCGCGTGCTCCGCACGGGCGAGCCGGTGCGCGATTGCGAGATCATCATCGAGCAGCCGGACGGGGCGCGCCTGACCCTGCTGTCCAACGTCGAGCCCCTGTTCGACGAGACCGGCGACCTGGTGGGGGCGGTAAACTGCGTCCAGAACATCACCGAGTTGCGCATGGCCCGCGACCAGCTGCGGGAAAGGGCGGGCTGGGGCCGCCGGATTGTCGAGCATTCCCCCATCGCCATCTACACCACCGACGGCGACGGCCGCCTAATGAGCTTCAACTCCGCCGCCGCCGAGCTCTGGGGCCGCACGCCGGTGATCGGCGAGGACCGCTGGTGCGGCAGCCACGCCCTCTATCACCCGGACGGGGCGCCCATGCCCCTGGGGGAGTGTCCGATGGCCCAGGCGGTCCGCAGCGGGCAGCCGGTGGAGGGGGCCGAGACGATCTTCGAGCGGCCGGACGGCAGCCGCGGCGCCGTTCTCGCCTATCCGACCCCCCTGGTGGGGAGCGACGGCAAGGTGGCGGGCGCGATGAACATGCTGGTGGACATCAGCGGCCGCAAGGCCGCCGAGGACCTGCAGAAGTCGCTGCTGGACGAGCTGAACCACCGGGTGAAGAACACCCTGGCCACCGTCCAATCCCTGGCCGCCCACAGCTTCCGGGAAGACCGCGATCCCAACGAGGTGCGCCAGGCCTTCGAGGCCCGGTTGATGGCCCTGAGCCACGCCCACAACCAGCTCGCCGCTCGCAACTGGGAAGCCGCCGACCTCACCCAGATCGCCGAGGCGGTCCTGGCGCCCTATCACGACGCCGACGGTCGGCTGGCGCCCCAGGGCCCCTCGACGCACCTGTCGGCGCCGGCCGCCGTGACCCTGGCCATGGTGCTGCACGAGCTGGCCACCAACGCCTTGAAGTACGGAGCGCTCTCGCGTCCGGAGGGTCGGCTCTCGGTCCGCTGGGACACGACCCCCGACGGCGAGGTGCGGCTGGTCTGGCGCGAGTCGGGCGGCCCGACCGTCCATTCGCCCTCGCGGCGGGGTTTCGGCGTGCGCTTCATCGAGGGCGCCCTGACCCGGGAAATGGCCGGCAAGGCGGACTTTGAATTCGCCCCGGATGGCCTGTGTTGCACCATCTCCTTCCGCCGCGCCGCGTCCGATTGAGTTGCGCTACTCCAGGTAGTATTCTCGTCATAGCCACGCGGATGAGCGGCGTTTGTCATTAAGCCTTGAAATCAACCCATTGGCAGGGCACACGCATGGGGTCCTGCAAGCGAAGACTGGAGTGCTGGGCGGCTTGATTCGATGAGCCGCCAGTGGTGGTGGTCCAGGTTTCGCAGACCCGCAGTCACCGTTCCCCACCCTCCAGGGCTCTGCATGATCTCGTCCCTCTTCGGCGCCATCTCCAACGACATCGCCATCGACCTCGGCACCGCCAACACCCTCATCTACATGAAGGGCAAAGGCATCGTGCTGAACGAGCCATCGGTGGTGGCGCTGCGCAATGTGGGCGGCCGCAAGATCGTCCACGCCGTGGGCATAGAGGCCAAGCAGATGCTGGGCCGCACCCCGGGCCACATGGAGGCCATCCGCCCCATGCGCGACGGGGTCATCGCCGACTTCGAAGTCGCCGAGGAGATGATCAAGTACTTCATCCGCAAGGTTCACAACCGCAAGGGCTTCGTGAACCCCAAGGTCATCGTCTGCGTGCCG
>NZ_JAUSLW010000143.1 GCF_030645195.1 Phenylobacterium sp.
AGGTCGATGGCGCTGTCGTGGTTGACCACGCCCTTCTTGGACTTCGAGCCCTTGTCGGAGGTGGCGGAGAACTGGCCCTTGGTGAGGCCATAGACCCCGTTGTTCTCGACGATATAGGTCATGTTGACCCCGCGCCGGATGGCGTGGGCGAACTGGCCGAAACCGATGGAGGCTGAGTCCCCATCGCCGGAGACCCCCAGATAGATCAGGTCGCGGTTGGCCAGGTTGGCGCCCGTCAGCACCGAGGGCATGCGGCCATGCACGGTGTTGAAGCCGTGGGAGGCGCCCAGGAAGTAGTCCGGAGTCTTGGACGAGCAGCCGATCCCCGACAGCTTGGCCACCCGGTGCGGCGGCAGGTCCAGCTCATAGGCCGCCTGAATGATGGCCGCGGAGATGGAGTCGTGACCGCAGCCGGCGCAGAGGGTGGAGACCGAGCCCTCATAGTCGCGCCGCGTCTTGCCCAGCGCGTTTGGGGCCAGCTTGGGGTGATGCAGCTGGGGCTTGGTGATGTAGGTCATTCGGCGGCCTCCGGGACCTGGCGGCGCTGCGGACTGGGCTCGGCCGGGGTGAGGCGTCCGGCGATCTCGCCGGTGATGAAGCGGGCGGTGATCGGGGTGCCGTCATAGTGCAGGACGGCGGTGAGCTTGGCCGGATCGACCCCGCCCTCGTTGATCAGCAGGGCGCGGAGTTGGGCGTCGCGGTTCTGCTCCACCACGAAGACCTGGTCGTGGGCGGCGATGAAGTCGAAGACCGCGTCGCAGAACGGGAAGGCGCGGACCCGCAGGGCGTCGACGTGGCGGCCCTCGCTCTCCATCACCTGCAGGGCCTCGTCCATGGCCGCGGCGGTGGAGCCGAAATAGATCACCCCGGTCTTGGTGGGCTTGGGCGCGTCGCGGCGGATCGGGGCCGGGACGATGGACTTGGCGGTCTCGAACTTCCTCAGCAGGCGCTGGACGTTGTCGACATAGACGCCGCCCTCCTCGCTGTAGCGGGCATAGGGGTTGCGCGAGGTGCCGCGGGTGAAATAGCCGCCCTTGGTGGGGTGGGTCCCGGGATAGGTGCGGAAGGGGATGCCGTCGCCGTCGACGTCGAGGTAGCGGCCGAAGTCGGCGCCGGCCTCAAGCTCGTCATGGGTCATGACCTTGCCGCGATCGAGGGTGCGGCTGTCGTCCCAGGCGAAGGGCTGCGTCAGCCACTCGTTCATGCCGATGTCAAGGTCGAGCAGGACGAAGATGGTGGTCTGCAGGCGGTCGGCGAGGTCGAAGGCGAGCGCGCCGAACTCGAAGCATTCGCCGGGATCCTGCGGCAGCAGCAGGACGTGCTTGGTGTCCCCGTGGCTGGCGTATGCCGCCGAGAGGATGTCGGACTGCTGGGTGCGGGTGGGCATGCCGGTGGACGGGCCGCCGCGCTGGACGTCGAAGATCACCGCCGGGATTTCGGCGAAATAGGACAGGCCGACAAACTCCTGCATCAAGGAGATCCCCGGCCCCGAGGTGGCGGTGAAGGCGCGCGCGCCGTTCCAGCCGGCGCCCACTACCATGCCGATGGAGGCGATCTCGTCCTCGGCCTGGACGATGGCGTAACGGGCCTTGCCGGTCGCCGGATCGGTGCGGTAGTCGGCGCAGAAGTCGGTGAAGGCCTCGGCCAGTGAGGTGGACGGCGTGATGGGGTACCAGGCGCAGACCGTGGCCCCGCCATAGACCGCGCCCAGGCCGGCGGCCATGTTGCCCTCGACATAGATGCGGTCGCCCACCTTGTCGGCGCGCCGGGCCCGCAGGCCAAGCTTGGGCAGGTTGGCGCCGACATAGTCGGCCCCCATGCGCAGGGCCGCGACATTGGCCGAGATCAGCCGCTCCTTGCCGGCGAACTGCTCGGCCAGCAGCTGTTCGATGACGCCGATCTCGATGTCCATCAGGGCGGCCAGCGCGCCGACATAGATGGTGTTCTTGAACAGCTGGCGTTCGCGCGGGACCGAATAGGCCTCGTTGCACATCCGCGTCAGGGGCACGCCGACGACGGTGATGTCCTGGCGGAATTTCGACGGCGGCAGGGGTTTGGTGGAGTCGTAGAACAGATAGCCGCCGGGCTCGATCTCGGCCAGGTCGCGGTCCCAGGTCTGCGGGTTCATGGCCACCATCAGGTCGACCCCGCCCCGGCGGCCCAGATGGCCGGCCTCGGTGACCCGGACCTCGTACCAGGTGGGCAGGCCCTGGATGTTGGAGGGGAAGATGTTGCGGGCCGCCACCGGCACGCCCATCCGCAGGAAGGACTTGGCGAACATGGCGTTGGCGCTGGCCGAGCCCGAACCGTTGACGTTGGCGAACTTGACGACGAAGTCGTTGACGGCCTCTAGCGGGCGCATGGGTGGTCTCCCGCGTGGGTCATCTCGAGGGTGAACTGCTGCATGTCCCAGGCGCCGGTGGGACAGCGTTCGGCGCAGAGGCCGCAGTGCAGGCAGACGTCCTCGTCCTTGACCATGATCCGCCCGGTCTTCAGCTCGCCGGAGACATAGAGGTCCTGGGTCAGGTTGAGCGCCGGGGCGCTGAGGCGCATCCGCACATCGCCCTCGTCGCCATTGGCGGTGAAGGTGATGGCGTCCACCGGGCAGATGTCGACGCAGGCGTCGCATTCGATGCAGATCGGCTCGGAGAACACCGTCTGGACATCGCAGTTCAGGCAGCGCTGGGCCTCGGCCAGGCCGAGCTGGAGATCAAAGCCCAGCTCCACCTCCAGCTTGACGTTCCGCAGGGCCTCGCCCTTTTCCCGCAGGGGGACCCGGTGGCGCTGGTCGTTGGAGACGTCGTTGTCGTAGCTCCACTCATGGATGCCCATCTTCTGGCTGACCATCGAGGTTCCCGGCGGCGGGCGATCGGCCACGTCCTGGCCCTCGCAGAATCGGTCGATGGAGATGGCCGCGTCGTGGCCGTGGGCCACGGCCCAGATGATGTTCTTGGGGCCGAAGGCCGAGTCGCCGCCGAAGAAGACCCTGGGCAGGGTGGACTGGAAGGTGACCTCGTCGACCTTGGGCATGCCCCAGTCGTCGAACGCCAGGCCGAGGTCGCGCTCGATCCAGGGGAAGGCGTTCTCCTGGCCGACGGCCACCAGGACGTCGTCGCACTCGAAGTGCTCGTCGGGCTCGCCGGAGGCCACCAGCTTGCGACGGCCGGCCGCGTCGAACTGGGCCACCACCTTCTCGAACAGCACCCCGGTGAGGCGGCCGTTCACGTGAGTGAATTCCTTGGGCACCAGGTAGTTGAGGATCGGGATGTCCTCGTGGAGGGCGTCCTCCTTCTCCCAGGGGGAGGCCTTCATCTCCTCGAAGCCGGAGCGGACGATGACCTTGACGTCCTCGCCGCCCAGCCGGCGCGAGGTGCGGCAGCAGTCCATGGCGGTGTTGCCGCCGCCCAGGACGATGACCCGCTTGCCGATCTTCTCGACATGCTCGAAGGCGACGCTGGAGAGCCAGTCGATGCCGATATGGATGTTGGCGGCGGCCTCCTTGCGGCCGGGCAGGTCCAGGTCGCGGCCGCGCGGCGCGCCGGTGCCGACGAAGATGGCGTCGTAGTCGTCGGCCAGCAGGCCCTTGAGACTGTCGATCCTCTGGCCCAGGCGCATGTCGATGCCCAGGCCGGTGATGTAGCCCACCTCCTCGTCGATCACCTCCTCCGGCAGGCGGAAGCGGGGGATCTGGCGGCGGATCATGCCGCCGGCCTTCTCGTCGCCGTCGAAGACCACCACGGTGTAGCCGAGGGGGGCCAGGTCTCTCGCCACCGTCAGGGCCGCGGGGCCGGCGCCCACCAGGGCCACCTTCTTGCCGTTGGAGACCGCCGGGACCTGGGGCAGGAAGCCGGTGATGTCGGTCTTGTTGTCGGCGGCCACCCGCTTCAACCGGCAGATGGCGACGGGCTCGTCCTCCACCCGGCCGCGGCGGCAGGCCGGCTCGCAGGGGCGGTCGCAGGTGCGGCCGAGGATTCCGGGGAAGACGTTGGACCGCCAGTTGACCATGTAGGCGTCGGCGTAGCGGCCGTCGGCGATCAAGCGAATGTATTCGGGGACGGGGGTATGGGCCGGACAGGCCCACTGACAATCGACGACCCTGTGAAAGTAGTCAGGCCCCTCGGTACTGGTGCGCTGCAAAACAATTTCCTTCCCGCGACGCTCTACTCTCGCGGTGACGAAAACGCCGTCCTGGCGTGCAGGAATGCGTTCGCCAGCCCCGACGCGGCGTTGGAATTCATCTAAATACCGTTCCGCCGCCGCGCCAATACGCTTTCTGATCAATGATCACTGAATCGGCGCCCCGCCTCGCGCGCAGCCGCTGGGGTCAACAGTGCGTGAGAGTCCGGCCCCGACGCGTCATGACGCTTTCCTTAATGAAATATGAACGGCACTCTAGGACTCCCGCGACAGGCGAGCGCTAACCTTGGAGAAGCGTCCGATGCCGAACGAAATGGACCTGCTGCCCGACGCCATCCCCTCGCCCTTCGAGGACGACGACGCGGCCTTCTACGACGCCGACGTCGAGATCAACGACCGCCGCGCCCGCGCCGAGAACGCCGAGGCCCTGCGGCTGGCCAGGGCGCTCTAGCCAGCCAGATGAGATCGGAGGCTAGCTCCTCCTCTCCCGCTTGCGGGAGAGGGTAGGGTGAGGGCTCTTTCTGAATCTCCGTGACCACTTCCAAGGCAGACGCGCAGCCCGGCTGCGCGCCCCCTCACCCTACCCTCTCCCCCTGAACGGGGAGAGGAGAAGATGGCTCGCCCTTCCCGATCCCCTGCGCCATGATCGCCGCCTAAACGGGGCGCGCCATGGGTTATCGACAGGTCGTGGGCACGACCACCTGGACCTTTTGCGATCTGAAGGACCTGCTGGCCAAGGCCTCGCCCCTGCGCTCGGGCGACGCCCTGGCCGGGCTGGCGGCCTCCTGCGCCCAGGAGAATGTGGCGGCCAAGCTGGCCCTGGCCGACCTGCCTCTGCGCGCCCTGCTGGACCAGCCGATCGTCCCCTATGAGAGCGACGAGGTCACCCGGCTGATCTGCGACAGCCATGACGCCGGGGCCTTCGCCCCGATCGCCTCCCTGACGGTGGGCGGGTTCCGCGACTTCCTGCTGGCGCAGACCACGACCACGCAGGTGCTGGCCGCCCTGGCCCCCGGCGTCACCCCGGAGATGGCCGCGGCGGTCAGTAAAATAATGCGAAGTCAGGACCTGATCCTGGCGGCTTCGAAATGCAGGGTGACCACCGCCTTCCGCGACACCATCGGCCTGCCCGGGACCATGGCCGTGCGGCTGCAGCCCAACCACCCCACCGACGACCCGGCGGGGATCACCGCCAGCGTGCTGGACGGCCTGATGTACGGCTGCGGCGACGCGGTGATCGGGATCAATCCGGCCAGCGACAGCCTGGCGGCGACCGGCGAGCTGCTGCGGTTGCTGGACGAGCTGATCGGGCGGTTCTCCATCCCCACCCAGTCCTGCGTGCTGGCCCACGTCACCTCGACGATCGAGCTGATCGAACGCGGGGCGCCGGTGGACCTGGTCTTCCAGTCCATCGCGGGTACGGAGGCCGCCAACGCCAGCTTCGGGGTGAACCTGGCCCTGCTGAAGGAGGGCCGGGAGGCGGCGCTCTCCCTGAAGCGCGGGACCGTCGGCGACAACGTCATGTACTTCGAGACCGGCCAGGGCTCGGCCCTGTCGGCGAACGCCCATCACGGGGTCGATCAGCAGACCCTGGAGGCCCGGGCCTATGGCGTGGCCCGCGCCTTCAAGCCGCTGCTGGTGAACACCGTCGTCGGCTTCATCGGGCCGGAATACCTCTATGACGGCAAGCAGATCATCCGGGCGGGGCTGGAGGACCATTTCTGCGGCAAGCTGCTGGGCCTGCCGCTGGGCTGCGACATCTGCCACACCAATCACGCGGAGGCCGACCAGGACGACCTGGACACCCTGCTGACCTTGCTGGCCACCGCCGGGGTCACCTTCGTCATGGGGGTGCCGGGCGGCGACGACGTGATGCTGGGCTACCAGTCCACCTCCTTCCACGACGCCCTCTATGTGCGCGAGCTGCTGGGTCTGAAACGGGCGCCGGAGTTCGAGGCCTGGCTGCGGGAGATGAGGATCACCGGGACGGGCGGCGCCCTGCTGCCGCGTACGGCGGGCCATCCGCTGCTGACCGGGAGCCGGGCGTGAGCCTGCCCGATCCCTGGACCCATCTGGCGGCCCTGACCCCGGCGCGGATCGCGCTGGGGCGCGCCGGTCCGGCCCTGCCGACGCGGGAGGTCCTGGCCCTGTCGCTGGCCCACGCCCAGGCCCGCGACGCCGTCCACGCCTCCTTCGACGCCGGCGCCGTGGCGCGCGGCCTGGAGGCCCTGGGCCATCCGACGATCCAGGTCGCCAGCGCCGCGCCGGACCGGGCCACCTATCTGCGCCGCCCCGACCTCGGGCGGCGGCTGTCGGCGGCCAGCCGCGGGGCCCTGGAGGCCTGGAGGCCGCGCGGCGCCGACCTGGTCCTGGTGGTGGCCGACGGGCTCTCCAGCGCCGCGGTCCACGCCCACGCCGTTCCCCTGATCGCGGCCCTTGCCCCCTATGTCGCCCGCGCCGGCTGGCGGTTGGGGCCGGTCGTGGTGGCGACCCAAGGCCGCGTGGCCCTGGGCGACGAGATCGGGCAGGTGCTGGACGCCGCCATGGTCGCCGTCCTGGTGGGGGAACGGCCGGGCCTGTCGGCGCCCGACAGCCTGGGGGTCTATCTGACCCATGGCCCGGCGGTGGGCCGCACCGACGCCGAGCGCAACTGCATCTCCAACATCCGCCCCGCCGGCCTCTGCTATGAAGAGGCGGCTTTCAAGCTCGCCTGGCACGTGGCCGAGGCGCGTCGCCTGGGCCTCACCGGGGTCGGACTGAAGGACGAGAGCGACCTGGTGAGCCTGACCGCCGAGCCGCCCCAGGCCCTGCCGCCGGCCTGACGAAGGGGCGCCGCGGGCCAGGGCCCGGCGCCCCCTGCGGCGGATTCGCGCGCGCTCCGCCGCGGGCTTTTCAGCCCATTTTCCCCTTTGTTCATTCCCAGCGGCGAGTATTTAAGCATGGGAAGGATCGCCGCCTTCGAGGACTTTGCCCCCAGCATGCAGGCCGACCTCGACACCCGCTTGGCCAGGATCGCGCGCGCCAGCGCCAACGGCATGATCCTGCTCGACCGCGACGGCAGGATCGACTGGGTCAATGCGGGCTTCACCACCATCAGCGGGTTCAATCTGGAGGAGGC
The DNA here is from genome assembly GCF_030645195.1 of Phenylobacterium sp. Classification (GTDB taxonomy): domain Bacteria; phylum Pseudomonadota; class Alphaproteobacteria; order Caulobacterales; family Caulobacteraceae; genus Phenylobacterium. The sequence continues at coordinate 7,256 of NZ_JAUSLW010000143.1, forward strand.
CCGCGGCATGACGCCGTGCGCCCTGCTGGAAAGCCCCGACACCGATCCCCAGACCCTGGCCGACATCCGCGAGGCGATCGCCGAGGCCCGCGGATTCCGCCGCGAGGTGCAGCTCCAGGGCAAGGCCGGCCGCCGCTTCTGGATCGACCTTGACGTCCGCCCGACCTTCGACGCCGACGGCCGGCACGACGGCTTCGTCTCGGTCCAGACCGAGGTCACTTCGGCCAAGGCCCTGGAGGCCCGGCTGAAGGCTGCGTCCACCTCCCTGCGCTCGGCCGGCCACCTGGCCCAGCTGGGCGGCTGGGAAGTGGACCTGCGCGCCGCCGAGGTCCGCTGGAGCCCCGAGGTCCGCGAGATGCTGGGCCGGCCCCGCGCCGTCGACACCCTGCAGGGCTCCCTCGAGATGTATCCTGAGGGCGCGCGGGACGCGGTGCGCGAGCACCTGCGCGCGGCGATGCAGAGCGGGGCGCGCATCGAGCTGGACTCCCCGGTCCTCACCGCGTCCGGCGAGGAAAAGTGGCTCCGCATCGTCGGCGAGCCCGAGCTGGTGGACGGCAAGTGCGTGGCCATCCACGGCGCCATGCAGGACATCACTGCCCAGCGCCTGGCCCATGCCGAGCTTCTGGAGTCCGAGCGCTTCGCCCGCGGCGTCATCGACGGGGTGGCGGCCCTGCTCACCGTCATCGACGAGACCGGCGCCATCATCGCCGCCAACAAGGCCTTCAAGGCCCGGGGGGCGGAGATCACCAAGACCGAGACCTACGCCCTGGGCCGCAACCTGTTCAGCGTGGTGGAGCGGCTACCCGGCGCCCACGGCAAGGCCCTGAGCCGGGGCCTGCGCAACGTCCTGGCCGGCAAGACCGAGTCCTTCATCCGCGCCTATCAGGCGGCCAGCGGCGAGTGGTTCCGGATGACCGCCGCCCGCTTCGCCGGCGAGGGGCCGGTGCGCTGCGTGGTCATCACCCAGTCGGTCCAGGACCTGAAGCGGTCCGAGCGCCGGCTGCGGGAGCTCAACGCCAACCTCAAGCGCGCCCGCGACGAGGCCAATGCGGCCAACGCGGCCAAGTCCGCCTTCCTGGCCACCATGAGCCACGAGATCCGCACGCCGCTGAACGGGGTGCTGGGGATGGCCCAGGCCATGGCGCGCGACGAGCTGCCGCCGCAGCAGCGCGACCGGCTGATGGTGATCCGCCAGGCCGGCGAGACCCTGCTGGCCCTGCTCAACGACCTGCTGGACCTCTCGCGCATCGAGGCCGGGCGCCTGGAGCTGGAGGATTCCAGCCTCGACGTCCTGCAGCTGGTCCAGGGCGCCCAGGCCACCTTCACCACACTCGCCACCGAAAAGGATCTCAGCTTCACCCTTGAGGTATCGCCGGAGGCCCGGGGCGTCTGGGCTGGCGACCCGACCCGGGTGCGCCAGATCCTCTACAACCTGGTCTCCAACGCCGTGAAGTTCACCGTCGCCGGCGAGGTCAGGGTCGGCGTCTCCGTGGCCGGGCCGCACCTGGTGTTCCAGGTCTCCGACACCGGCCCCGGCATCGATCCCGATCGCCAGGGCGCCCTGTTCCAGAAGTTCGTCCAGGAGGACGCCTCCACCACGCGGCGTTTCGGCGGCTCGGGCCTGGGCCTGGCCATCTGCCGGGAGCTGGCCACCCTGATGGGGGGCGACATCCAGGTGGCCAGCCGCCTGGGCGAGGGCTCGGTCTTCACCGTGCGCCTGCCCCTGACCCGCCTGGGCGACTCCGAGACCCACAGCGTCCGCGAGGAGGCCTTCGAGGCCCCGCCCCTGCGGGACGGCTCGGCCCTGCGCATCCTGGCGGCCGAGGACAACCCGATGAACCAGCTGGTGCTGCGCACCCTGCTGGCCCAGGTGGGGGTCGAGGTCACCTGTGTGGACAATGGAGAGCTGGCGGTCGCCGCCGCGGCCAGCGGCGACTGGGACGCCATCCTCATGGACGTGCAGATGCCGGTGATGGACGGCCCCACCGCCACCCGGCTGATCCGCGACTGGGAGAAGGCCGAGGGCCGCCGCCGCACCCCGATCATCGCGCTGACCGCCAACGCCATGGCCCACCACGAGGCGGAGTACACCGCCGTGGGCATGGACGTCCTGGTGCCCAAGCCGCTGGAGCTGGAGCGCCTGCTGATCGCCATCCAGACCGTGCTGGAGGAGGCCGACGCCGAACAACTCGACGTCGTCAGCTGCGCCTGAGCTGGCCCCCTTTCCTCCCCCATTCATGGGGGAGGGGGACCGCCGATAGGCGGTGGAGGGGGCGGGACCGGGCTCCGAGCTTGAGGCCGCCCCCTCCACCACGCTACGCGCGGTCCCCCTCCCCCGTTCCGCTCCGCTTCACAGGGGAGGAAAGCTAGCCTTCGCCCTCCCGCGCGCTCTATGTTCCGCCCATTCAAACAAATGCATTTGGGAGCGGCGACATGGAACAGCGGCGATTGGGAACCAGCGGCCTGAAGGTCAGCGCCATCGGCCTGGGCTGCAACAATTTCGGGATGCGGATCAGCGCCGAGGAGACCCAGGTCGTCGTCGACGCGGCCCTGGACAACGGCATCACCTTCTTCGACACCGCCGACGTCTATGGCGGCACGAAGTCCGAGGAGTTCCTGGGAGCGGCCCTGAAGGGCAAGCGCGACAAGGCGGTGCTGGCCACCAAGTTCGCCATGGGCGAGGGCGCGGGGGGCTCGCGCCGCTATGTGGTGAGCGCGGTGGAGGCCAGCCTCAAGCGCCTGGGCACCGACCGCATCGACCTCTACCAGATGCACCGCGCCGATCCGGACACCCCCATCGAGGAGACCCTGCGGGCCCTGGACGACCTGGTGCGCGACGGCAAGGTGCTCTACCTCGGCAACTCCAACTTCACCGGCTGGCAGATCGCCGACGCGGACTGGATCTCCAAGACCCAAGGCCTGGAAAGATTCGTCTCGGCACAGAACAATTACAGCCTGCTGGAGCGCAATGTGGAGCGCGAGGTGCTGCCGGCCTGCGAGCAGTTCGGCCTGGGCTTCCTGCCCTTCTTCCCGCTGGCCTCCGGCCTGCTGTCGGGCAAGTACAGCCGCGGCGAGGCCCCGCCCGAGGGCACCCGCCTGGCCGCCTGGGGGCCGCGCGGCGCCGCGGCCCTCAACGACAAGAACTTCGACCGGATCGAGAAGCTGGACGCCTGGGCCAGGGACAACGGCCACACGATCCTGGAACTGGCCTTCGCCTGGATCCTGGGTCATCCGGTGGTGAGCTCGGTGATCGCCGGCGCCACCAAGGTCGACCAGATCGTCGCCAACGCCAAGGCCGGCGACTGGAAGCTGACGCCGGAGCAGGTGGAGGAAGTCACCAAGCTGGTGGGCAAGGAGTAGCCAGCTCCGTCATCCCGGACGGCCGACAGGCCGATCCGGGACCCAGGGGCTTAGCGCACGGCCCCTGGGTCCCGGCTCTCCGCTGCGCTGCGGCCGGGATGACGTGTGTTTGCTAGATCTCCTCGTCGGCGAAGCAGGCGACGTAGAGCTTGTCCAGCAGGCCGAACAGTTGGGCGCGCTCGTCCTTGGACAGGGCGACGTGGATCTTGGCCTCGTTGATGACCGCCACCTCGCGCAGGTCCTCCAGGGCCTTTTCCCCCACGGGCGTCACATAGAGGGAGTGGCGGCGGCGGTCCTCGGTGGAGCGCTGGCGCTCGGCCCAGCCCAGGCGTTCCAGGCTGTCCAGCAGGGCCACCACCGTGGCCTTGTCGAAGCCGATCTCGCGGGCCAGCGTCGTCTGGGACAGGCCCGGATTGGCGGCGATCAGGGCCAAGGCGCTGAACACGCCGGGCCGCACTTCCTTGCGGTTGATGCGATCGATGAAGGACCGCGACAGGTGGTTCTGGATGCGCCGGATGCGGAAGCCGATGACGTCCTTGAGCACGCCCAGATCGACGTCGGCGGGCAGGTCGATGACCGGCGCGGCCTTGGGGGAAACTGGCGGCATGGACGGCTGTCTTTCAGCGCTAGTCGCGCGGGGCGGATGTCCGTTCCTTGAGGAATCGGGCGACATCGTCAACCATTCTCTCGTGGCTCCACTCGGTGGCGTCCACCATGTCGGCGGGCATTTCGTAGACCGGTATCCCCGCCTTCTCCAGGGCCAGCTTGGTGAACTTGGCGCCCGAGACCGACAGCCGGTTGGTGGTGGGTTGCAGGATGACTGCGGCGTCGATGGAACACGCCTTGGCCTCCGACACCATCCAGTCGTTCATCCACGGCGGCAGGTGCAGCACCTCGTTCATGCCGCAGATGCGGCTGGCCAGGGCGCGGAGCGGATCGTCGAGGTTGTAGCGGATGTACTTGGCGCCGGTGAAGGGCAGGTACATGGACCAGACGAAGACGGCGCCCAGCCGCTCCTCCAGGGCGTCGTAGAAGCCGGGGTCGTGCCAGAGGCCGGCCCCGATCCACATCAGCCGGATCTTCTCGGTCTTGGCCACCGAGGCGCCGGCCTCGACCCGCGCCTTCACCTCGTCGCGGAACAGACGGGCGTGCTCCACGGCCCAGTCGGCGCCGCGGTGCCATTGGGGGATCATGGCGTTGGGCATCTGCTCGGCGATGCCGACCGGACAGGGGATGGTGCGGGTGGCCAGCTGGGCGGCCTCCTCCATCAGTTCCTCCTGCGCATTGATCCTGTGCATCAGGGCCAGCAGCTTGCCGTTGTCGAAGGTGCGCCCGGTCTCGGCCTCCAGGAAGCGGATCAGGCCCTTCATCTCCTCCACCAGCAGGTCGATGCGCTGGGCGGTGTAGACCTCGTCCCACTCCAGCTTGCCCTTGGTGAACCACTGGCCGTCCTTGTGCTCCCAGCCCGGCGCCTCGAGGGGATAGAAGCGCGAGCCGAGCGCCTCGGCCCACAGCGAGAAGACCCGCTGGATGCAGTCGCAGGTGAGCCGGGCCACCAGGACGGTGGGCCTGGGCAGGCCGCCCCACGGCGCCTTCTCCGGATCGTTGTCCAGGGTGCAGGCCAGGCCCAGGGAGCAGTAGCGGCAGGACGACGCCGGGAAGCCCCCCCGCTCCATCACTTCGAAATAATAGGGCGAGAGCTGCTTGGCCGAGATGTAGGCCGCCCACCACTGGTTGGTCACCATGGGGATGTCCATCACGTGGAAGATCTCGTGCGGGGTGTCGGCCTGGACGATGGCGAAGGGCTCGCCCTTCTCGACGACCCGCTCCTGCAGCTCCTTGACGAACTCGCGCTGGAAGCGGGTGGCGAGCGCGGTGGAATTCAGGCGCTTGCTGGAGCGTTCGCCGGTCTGGCGGGTGATGTCAGTCGTGTCGGACGGGTTGGTCATGGCGGCTACTCGAAGAGCTGGGCGGCGGCGAGCTCGGCGTAGGTCTCGGCGGAGAGACCGATGAGGTCGCGGCAGATGGTTTGGTTGTGCTGGCCCAGGCCCGGCGCCGTGGTCATGACGGCCGGCGTACGGGAGAGCTTGTAGGGGAGGCTCTGGTGCTCGAAGGCGCCCAGGACCGGATTGTCGAGCCGGGTGAGGAAGTCCCGCGCGCGAAGCTGCGGGTCGCGGTCCACCAGGTCGGCGCAGGTCTGGACCACCCCGGCGGCGACGCTCGCGGCCTGGAGGCGGGCCATAAGGTCGTAGCCGTCCTGGGTCGTGGTCCAGGCGGCGATCGAGGCGGCGGTGGGCTCCGCGCCCATCAGGCCCGCGAGCCTTGCGACGGCGGCCTCATCTTCGGCGGTGATGGCGATCCAGCGGTCGTCGCCGGCGGTGGGATAGACCCCTTGCAACAGCACCGTGCGGTCGGCGTTGCCGGTGCGCTGGGGCGGGCCGTCGATCTGGGCCTCCAGCATGGCGCCGGCCATCTGCTGGACGCAGATCTCGTACATCGACGCATCGATGTGACAGCCCTCCCCCGTCCGGCGGCGATGATCCACGGCGGCGGCCAGGGCGGCGGCCATGTAGGGCGGCAGCAGCAGGTCGCCATAGGGCGCCGCGCTCGGCGTCACCGGCGCACGGTCGGGCCAGCCGGTCATGAAAAGGCGCCCCGAGAGCGCCGCCCCGGTGCCGTCGACGCCGGGGGTGCGGGCGAGCGGGCCCGTCTGGCCGTAGATGGAGCCGCTCAGCATGATCAGGTCAGGGCGCCGCGCCTTGAGGGTCGCGTAGTCGAGGCCCAGGGAGGCCATGGCGCCGGGCGAGAAGTTCTCCACCACCACGTCGGCCCAGGCGATCAGCGGGTCGATCACCTCCCGCCGGCGGGGGTGCTTCATGTTGATCCGCAGGCCCTGCTTCGACGTGTTCATGTGGATGAACCAGGGCTTGTCGTCGAACTGGCCGGGCCGCGACGCCGCCACCTGGACATCGATCCGCGACAGGCAGGGGCGGGTCGAGGACTCCACCTTGATCACCGTGGCCCCGTAGTCGGCCAGGTTCTTGGTGGTGACCGAGCCCACCAGGGCCCAGGAAAAGTCGAGGACCTTGAGGCCCTTCAGGGGCGGCTCATGGCTGGGCTTGGCGAGAGCGGGGGCGACGGGGGCGGCGAGCCATTCGGCCAGAACCGCGTCCGTGTGCTCGCCGATCTGCGGCGCGGTTCCGACCGAGAGGTCTCCGGCCCGGATGAAGGCCTTGGGCGCCACCACGTCCCCGACCTTGGCGAACAGCTGGCGGGCGAGGAGGTGGGGGTCGGCCAGGACGTCGCCGGGTTCGTTGGCGACGGTGGCGTTGATTTCGCGCCGGGCGGCGACCTGAGCCTTGGTGCGGGTCTGGAAGAAGGCGTCCATGGCCGCCTCCCATTCCGCGCGGGTCTCGGCCGGCACGGTGGAGCGGTTGTAGGTCGGCCAGTCGACCTCAGCCATTGGGCAGTCGAACCCGGCCTCGATCATCCAGGCGCAGAGGGCGGCGTTGGGGCCGGCGCCGGCGCGGCCGGAGGCGAGACTGTGGAAGGCGTAGCCGTCGGCCAGCTGCCAGATGCAGCGGATCTTGGCCATGCCATAGGCGATCTGGACCCCGGTGCGGGGCAGGAGCTTCTGATCGAACTGCCAGGCCAGGACGCCGTTGGTGTTGCGGCTGGCCGCCACCTCCTGGACCGAGACGTCGACGTGCTGACCGAGGCCCGAGCTCGCCCGTTCGACCAGCGCGAACAGGGCGCCGGCGGCGGCCGAGCCATTGGCGTGGAAGACGCAGGCGTCGGCGGCCTCCTTCACCGGGGCGCGGTCGGGATAGCCGGTGACCGCCAGCGTCCCGCCGAGCGCCGAGCAGACCAGCTCGCCGCCCGCCCAGTCGGCATAGGGGCCGGCCGAGCCGAAGGGGGTGATGGAGACGCCGATCAGGCCGGGATTGGTCTTCGCGAGCGTTTCGTGGTCGAGACCCAGGGCCGCGCGGCGCGAAGCCGGCAGGGCGTCGATGAGGATGTCGGCCTTGGCGGCGAGCGCCTTGAGGTCGGGGCTGTCCAGGTCGAGCACCACCGAGCACTTGCCGAGATTGCGGGCGATCCAGGCGGGGTCGGAACGGCCGTGGGCGTCGATGCGGGCGGGGTCGCCGCCTGGAGGCTCCACCTTCACCACCTCGGCGCCCAGGGTGGCCAGGAACCGGCCGCAGGCGGCGCCGAGCGCCCCGCCCAGGTCGAGGACGCGATAGCCGGAGAGCAGGGCCGCGCTCATGCTGGCACGCGGGCCGTCAGCCCACTGATGAAATTGGCCAATAGGGGCGCGAGGGCGGCGGCGTCAGGACGGTGCGGCTGGCCCTCGAAGCAGATCGTGGCGACGCCCGCGGCCTCCAGGGCGCGGCGCTGGGCGGGGTACTCCCAGGTCAGCGCCTCCTCCTCCGCATAGAAGTTGAAGATCACCCCGGCCGCCCCGCAGGCCTGGGCGAAGTCGGCGAGCGGCCTCGGCGACTGGGGGAAGGTGCGGCTGGAGGCGACGTCGCGGTGATAGTGGGTCGCCAGCGCCCGCAGGGGGTCGGGGCCGGGCTCGACGTCCGGGCCGATCATCGGCTCGCCGAACTCGTGGAAGTCGCCTGTCACCCGGCCACCGGCCGCCTCGACGAGGGCGTGCAGGGCGGAGGTGTCCAGAGGGCTGCCGGCGATGACGATGCGGGGGGCCTCAGAGACCGGGCCGGGGTTGGCCAGGACCGCAGCCAGGGCGGCGTCGAAGGCGGGGCCGGCCATGGCGCCCTTGGCGGCGAAGACCGAATTGGCCTGGACGCCGCTCACCCTACCCTCTCGGCGCAGGGCCACGAGATCGCGCATCGCCGCGCGGCGGGCGTTGGAGTCCGAGATGGCGGCGCTGAGGTTGGCGTCCGTGACCGGGGTCCCGGTGACCCGTTCAAGGGCGGCCTTCAGCTCGCCGATGCGTGCGAAATTGTACTCGGCGCTGGAGTACCAGGGGGTGTGCAGCAGGTCGAAGAGCAGGGGCTCGGGAACGCGGGCCTCCCCCATGCGGCGGACCTCGCAGAGATAGTAGTAGAGGCGCTGCACTGAGTCCGAGGTGCGGGGCAGGACCACGGCGTCGACGAAGTCGTAGCGCCCGGCCAGCAGGCCCTCGAAGACGGCGCGGACAATGGGGTCGAACAGGTCCTCCATGTAGCGGTCGGCGAGCGGCGTGGCCTCCGCCCCGGCCGCCAGTTGCAGGGGAAAGGCGCCGGCCGCGGCGATCAGTTCGGTGGGGCTGGTGTTGGTGAGCCAGCCCACCACCTTGCCGCCCCGGGCCTTGTGGGCGCGGGCGGCGGCCTCGCGATCCTTGAGCGCGTCGACGAAAGGCGCAAAGACATCGGCCATCATCAGGCTCCGAGCAGCTTGGGCAGGAACAGCGCCATGCCCGGGACCGCGACGATCAGGGCCACATGGGCCAGGTCTGAGATCAGGAACGGCACGATGCCCTTGAAGATGGTCATCAGGGGGATGTCGCGGGCCAGGTTGTGGATGACGTAGACGTTCATCCCCACCGGCGGGTGGACGAAGCCGATCTCCATGGTCCGCACCATCAGGATGCCGAACCAGATCGGATCTATGCCCATCTGGTGGGTGATGGGCAGGAAGATCGGAATGACCAGGGTCATCATGGCCAGGCCGTCGAGGAACATGCCGAGCGCCAGCAGCAGGATGACGAAGGCGATGATGACGCCGAGCTTCGACAGGCCCGCGTCGACGATGGCGCCGCTGATCAGCTCCCCGAAGCCGGTGGCGCTGATGAAGGTGGAGAAGATGATGGCGGCGATGATGATGGCGTAGATCATGCCGGTGGTGCGCAGGGTGTCGCCCACCGCCTTGGAGAGCGCCGGCAGGGTCAGGCGGCGGCGCCAGGCGCAGATGGCCAGCGCGCCGACGGCTCCGATGCTGGCGGCCTCGGTCGGCGAGAACCAGCCCGCCGCGATGCCGCCGATCACCAGCAGGACCAGCAGGCCCACGTCGATCAGGCCCTTCAGGGAGGCGAGGCGTTCGCCCCACGCAACCCGCTCGCTGGGGGGCCCCAGGGCAGGCCGCCATTTGCAGAGCATCCAGATCACGGCCATGTAGAACAGGGCCTGGGTCACCGCGGGCACGATGGCGGCGGTGAACAGCTTGCCGATCGATTGCTCGGCGAGGATGCCGTAGACGATCAGGGCGGCGCTGGGCGGGGTGAGCGAGCCGATGGTGCCGCCGGCCGCCAGGGCCCCGGTGGCCAGGGCCGGCGAGTAACTTCGTTTCCGCATTTCGGGCAGGGCCACCAGCCCCATGGTGGCCACGGTGGCCAGGCTGGAGCCGGAGATGGCGCCGAAGCCCGCGCAGCCGACGATGGAGGCCAGCGCCAGGCCGCCGGGCTTGTGGCCGATGAACTTGGCCGCCGAGTCGTAGAAGTTCTGGCTGGCGCCCGCGGCGAAGCACAGGTGGGCCATCAGCAGGAACAGCGGCAGGACCCCCAGCTCGTACTTGGAGACCATGTCGAAGGCCACGACCCCGGCCTTGATCAGGGCGGCCTCCGGCGAGATCAGCACGGCCAGACCCGCAATGCCGACGATCCCCAGCGACACCGCGATGGGGGCGCCGAGCGCCAGCAGGACCAGGAGGGCGACGACGCCGGCGACGCCGATCATGTCAGGGCTCAAGGGGAGCCTCCGCAAGCTTGGGCCGGAACACCTGGATCAGGAACAGCAGGGCGGCGGCGGCGCAGGCGGAGCACCAGAGGACGCGAAGCGGCGCCAGGGGCAGGTGCAGCAGGTCGGTGCGTTCGTCGCCGGGCAGGGTGTCGGAGAGCAGCCAGAAGCCGCCCACCGCGAGACTAGCGAAGAACAGGGTCGAGAGCAGGGCCGCGAACCGCGCCAGCACCCGGCGGGGCCCCGGCGGCAGGCGCTCGGTGATCACGTGGACGGCGGCGTGGGTCCCGGCCAAGGTCGCGCCGACGAGCGCCGCCGAGGTGGCGATCACCACGCAGACCTGGACGATCTCGATGCTGCCCGCGAAGGGCAGTCCCGAATGGCGGCCCACGACGCTGAGGAAGTCCACGGCCATGGCCGCGAACAGGCCGACGCCGCCGATGGCGAAGCAGACCGCCGCCGGACGGCCGAGCCTGTCCTTAACCTCCGCCACGCGCCAACCCCCAATTCGTTTGTTTGTTATATCGTTTGTGGAGTAAACGGTTTTCGGCGGGTCCTGTCAACGTCAGGAAAAAGTCACCCGGTCTCCGTCCCAGGCGAAGCTCGTCTTCAAGCCGACCGCCGCGCTGATCTTCGCCACATAGTCAGCCACCGCCTGGCCGCGCGCGTCGTTCCCCAGCACCTCCGGCTGGCCGGCCGGCGTCATCCAGCCGGGCCGGAAGCCGGCGCTGACCGACCCGTCCGCCCCGATCGCGCAGTCGGCCAGGATCAGGTTCTTGGCCTCCGGATGGAAGGGATAGAGGGGATAGTCCGGGTCCGGCTCGAAGCCGAACAAGGCCCTGCGCTTGATGGCCCAGGCCTTCCGCTCGGGGCTCTCATTGCCCTCCACCGACAGGGCCTTGGTGACCACCACGAAGTTGCCCAGGCCGTGGAAGATCGGCTTGCCGCGATAGGTCTCCACCCCCTGGATGAGGTGACCGTGGGAGCCGGTGACGATGTCGGCCCCGGCCTCGATGGCGGCTCTGGCCACGGCGCGCTCGTACATGGCCAGGTGCGACGGCGTGTGGACCACCCCCTTGTGGAAGGCGACCACCAGGACGTCGACCCGGGGCCGCAGGGCGGCGATGTCGGCCGCCATGGCCTCGACGGTGTCGGGATCGGCGAAGGTGTAGACCTTGGCCGGGCCGCCGGGATTGGCGCCCTCCGGCTCATAGTGGCTGATGATCTTGATATAGGCGCAGCCGGCCCGCCGCTCGGCCGCCCAGCCCTCGCGCGGCCCCACGCAGTTGTAGGAGAGCACGCCGACCTTCAGGCCGCCGCGCGCGACGATGGCCGGCGCGCGGGCGGCGGCCAGGTTGGCGCCCGCGCCGGTCGTCTCGATCCCCAGGGCGCGCAGGCCGTCGATGGTGTCGGCGATCCCCTCCCCGCCCCGGTCGTGGATGTGGTTGCCGGCCAGGGTGGCGATGTGGAATCCGGCCCGGCCGAGGGCGGCCAGGTTTTCCGGCGGCGCGCCGGGGGCGGGGATGTCGCCCACCGACTCCGTCCCACGATCGGTATGCGGCACCTCCACATGGCCCACCAGGATATCGGCCTGGGCCAGCGCGTCCCGGGAGAGGTCGAAGAAGAAGTCGGCCTTGGGCTCGTCCAGGACCAGGTCGCCCACCAGCATCAGTCTCAGGGTCATTACCCCAGCCTAGGCCTCGGCCGGCGCCGACTCCAGGGCCGCCCGTTCCATCAGCCGCCGGGCATGGGCGCCGCCGGCGTCGATGGCCAGCGTCACCAGCCGCATTTCGGGGCGCAGGTCGATGTTGCGCTGCTGGGCCTCCAGCACCACCACGTCCTCGTCGAAGACGCCGGCCTGGCTCTGGCGCATGCGCTCGGTGAGTCCGGCGTCGCCGATGTCGAAGGATCGCGCCATGCCCCAGTAGTAGCGGCAACTGGTCTCGGTCTCCGGGGTCATGAAGTTGACCACCACCCCCTCGACGCCCTGGGAGCGGTCGCCCTCCGGCGCGCCCGTTCCGACCGGCGCCACGCCCACCTCGATGGTCACCGCCGACGGCAGGGCGAAGTGGCAGATCTGCCAGCGGTCCACCAGGCCCTCCTTCTTCAGGAAGGTGCGCCAGAAGGGCGGGGCGTCGATACCCTTCATCCAGCGCTCGACGACGACGTTTTCGCCCTCAAGGCGCGTGTCGATGGGGGCGTCGACGATCTCCTTCTGGCCGATGGAGGACGGGTGGACATAGGTCTCGTGGCTGAGGTCCATCAGGTTGTCCACCAGCAGGCGGTAGTCGCAGCCCACGGCGTAGACGTCGCCCTCGAAGGTCCAGTCGGGGTGTTCGCAGAACCAGAAGTGGGGGATCAGGGCCGGGTCGGCGGCGGCGGGCTCGCCGATCCAGATCCAGACGAAGCGGTAGCGCTCCACCAGGCGATAGGCCCGGGTCGAGAGCCGCGGCGGCGCGTCCTGGCCCGGCATCTCCACGCAGGCGCCGGACCCGTCCACCACCAGGCCGTGATAGACGCAGCGCAGGGTGTCGCCCTCCACGGTCCCCAGCGACAGGGGCGCCAGGCGGTGCGGACAGAAGTCGGCCAGGGCCGCGGCCGAGCCGTCGGCCCGGCGGTACAGCACCACCTTCTCACCGCAGATCGTGCGGGCCAGTGGCTTGCCCCCGACCTCCTTGTCCCAGGCGGCCACGTACCAGCGATTGCGGATGAACATGGCGCGGGGCTCCCTGGATAGGTCGAGAAGTCTGTTTGTATGTTCTACATACTATTTACGGACGCGGCGGGTGGGTCAAGCCTGCAACCCTCCCCTTTGATCGTCATGGCCGGGACAAGCCCACGGCTGTCCGGTTTAGAAATACATGAACCAATTCAACGCATTGAAATAGATCGCGATTTTTGCACTCTTTGGCGCCCAGGACTTGGGACTGCCAACTTGAGTCTTTTGAATCACTTAGCACCCTGAACCGGACAGCCGTGGGACAAGCCCGGGGATGACGAAACTGGGGATTACTTCACGATGGGCAGGCTCACCGACGACTTCGCCAGCACCGTCAGAGTCGGGGCGGGCGTGAGCCGCGGCTGGGCGCGTTCGCGGTAGTCGGCGCCGGCCACGGTGATCTGGATACGGTGGCCGGCCTTGAAGACATAGGAGGCCGCCAGCAGGTCGAAGGTGACCTGGGCCGGTTCGCCGGGCTTCAGATCGGCCGCGTCCTCCTTCCAGCTACGATGCCAGGGCAGATCGAGCAGCGGCCAGGGCGCGGGGTTGAGCTTGCGCAGCGAGGCCTTCTGGCGGCCGTCGGTGACCACGGTGACCGTGCCGTCCGGCGCCACGTCCTCCAGGAAGACATAGAGGTTGGCGTCGGGCGCGCTCAAGGTGATCCACAGGTCGGCGATGGGGTGGCCGGTGACCTCGGTGTCGGCCTTGAGCGGCGCCTGGGCGAAGCTCACCCCACCCACCGGATGGCAGGAGACCGAGAAGGCGCCCACCGGCTCGGCCGGGCACGGAGTGTCGTAGGTGACGGTGAAGCTGGTGGCCGTCCTGCCGGCCCTGGCCGCGAGCTTGCCGCCGTCGAGGAAGACCGGCGTGGCCTTGGCCGTCGGCAGCGGCCACTGGCGGGTCGCGCGCCATTCCCCGTCCTTGGGTCCCCGCATGGTGAAGTAGTGGAGCGGGGCGTCGCCGGCGATGCCGGTGTCGATCCCCTTCAGATGATGGTCGAAGAAGCGCAGCTGCTCGGACTGCAGGTCGAAGCCCTCATTGCGGCAGTGCCGCCAGGGGCCGATCAGCATGCGGGTCCCGGGCAGGTTGGCCATGGTCACCAGACCCTGGGTGCGGAAGTCGTCCCGCCAGCCGCCCTGGACATAGAGCGGCACATTGGCCCGCTTCACCTGGTCGGCCACGGCCCCAAGACTGACCTCGTACCAGAAGCGGCTCATCACCAGGGTGGAGTAGCTATCGCGATAGGGCATGCCCTTCATCAGCTCCAGCAGGTTGGTGGAGAGCAGGTGCTCCTCGGCCGCTTGGCGCAGCAACACCTTGGACTCGTCGCCCTGCACGGGATTGGTCTGCAGGTCCTGCTCCACGGTGCGGCTGGGCCCCGTGCCGAACTGGGCGATGATCCCGCCGCGGGTGTGGCCGTCGAAGCGGTCCCAGGCGAAGCAGCCGGCCCAGGCCGCGGCCAGGTGCGGCGGCCGCGCACTGATCGCGTGCATCACCGCCTCGCCGGTGTTGGAGCAGCCGAACATGCCCACCTTGCCGTCCGACCAGGGCTGGGCGGCCAGCCACTCGGTGACCTCATAGGCGTCGAAGCCCTCGGTGAAGTCCTCATACCCCCGGCGGGTCCCGAAGGAGGCGCCGTTGCCGCGCCGGGCGACGACGGCGACGACATAGCCCTGGCGGGTGAGGCTCGCCAGGCCCGGCGCAGGCTTGCCGGTCCCGGCCGCGTCGATGGCCAGCGCATTGTGCCAGATCACCGGCAGGCGGGCCTCGACGGGCTTACCGTCCCTGGACGGACGATGCAGGGAGACGGCGATGCGCGTGCCGTCCCGCATGGGCAGGTAGAAGGAGGTGACTACCTCCTCGTCATACCGCGGCGCCGGGTGATAGGCGCCGAACTCCGCGGCGGCGGCGGGCGAGCCCAGGACCAGGAGGGCGGCGGCGGCCAGCCAGGCCAATGGGGCTGAAAGGCGCATCGCGAACTCCGCGGAAGGGAAAGACGGCGGCGCGGCCGTGGGGACAACCGCGCCGCCAGGCGACAGGCTACCAGCTCTTGCTGATCTCGAAGGCCACCATGCGGCCGATGGGCGAGGCCGTCTGGCTGTCCCAACTCACCGTGCCGTTGAGCACGATGGGCGGATCCTCGTCGGTGAGGTTCTGGGCCGAGAGCGTCAGGCGCACGCCGTCCAGGTGGAAGGGGGCGCTCTCCGGGAAGGCGTAGGAGACCGTGGCGTCATAGGTGGTCTGGCTCGGCGCCTCGACATTGGGGGTGATCGCCGTGTTCCTGAAGCTGTCGACATAGTTGGCGAAGGCGTTGGCGCTCCAGCCCGCCAGGCGCCAGCCCAGGGCGTAGCGGACCCGCAGGTCCACCGGGTTGCCGAAGGTGTCGTTGACGTCGATCTCCGGCGCGCCGGCGGCGGTGCGCCGCTTGACGTTGAAGATCTTGGCCACGTCCACCGAGGCGCTCCACTCGCCGATCCCGGTCTCCATCCGGTAGCCGACATTCACGTCCAGGCCGTCCTGCTTGAGGCTACCCAGGTTCTGGCGGCGGCCGTCGATGATGGCCCTGATATTGGTCACCGCCTCGACCGGGTTCTGCAGGTCCGGGCTGGTCATGAAGGTGGCCACCCGGGCGTCGAAGGCCGCATTGCCGGCCACGTCCGAGGCCGGCGGCCGGCGCAGGGCGTAGGCCCCGTAGACCGCGGCGTTGGTCAGCGCGCTGTTGGGCACCACGTCGATGCGGTTGGTGTAGTCGATTTTGTAATAGGTGGCCGAGACCCGCAGGCCGCTCAGGAACGAGGGGTTCCAGTCCAGGCCGTAGGACCAGGTGGTGGCCTCCTCCGGGCCGAGCCTGGAGTTGCCGCCGTTGTAGAAGATGCCCCGCGTCGTGCCTGAGCCCGACGTGGGATCGGTCAGGTTCTGGATGAAGATGTTGAGGATCTGGTCGGCGCCGTCCACCAGGGAGGGGGCGCGGAAAGAGGTCCCGTAGGTGGCCCGCAGGCTCAGCCCCGCGAAGGGCGAATAGACCAGGCCCACCTTGGGGTTCGAGGTGCGGCCGAAGTCGGAATACTTCTCCACCCGGCCGGCCAGGGACAGGTCCAGGCGCTCGATGCCCGGCATGGCGTTCTCCCCGCCCACCAGGGGGATGAACAGTTCCCCGAACACGCCGCGCACATTGCGGCGGTTGACCACCAGCTTGGCGGTGACGCTGCCGTCGGCGGCGACATTGGTGGCGAACAGGGACTGGCGGAAGCTGTTGTTGTGATAGTCGGCGCCGATCGCCAGCCGCACCTGGCCGGCCGGCAGGCTCATCAGCGGGCCGTCGGCCTTGAGCTGGAAGTCCTTGTTGATCGCCGTCCCGTACTGGTCGCGCTCGCCGTCGATCAGGTTGAGCAGGGCCAGGTTGTTGGCGCGGTTGAAGGTCCCGTTTCCGAAGGGGTTGAAGGCCGTCGCGGGATTGGACGAGCGCAGGGCCGCCCCCAGCACGACATTGTTCAGCACGCTCTGACGCGATTGGAAGCCGCGGTCCACGCCGTGGTCGAAGGACCCCTGCATCTGCCAGTCGTCGGTGACGTCGAAGACGAAGCCGACGGCGTTCTGCTGGGAGTTCTCCCAGCCGGTGGAGTTGGGATTGAGGTCGTCGACGAAGCGGTACTCCACCGTCTCGGAGGTCGGCGTCGGGGTCACCCCGGCCGGGGCCACGAACCAAGGATTGGTGTTGGGGACCGCCAGGCTGAACAGGGCCGGCGGGGCGGCCAGGTCGAACTTGCGGCGAGAATAGAAGCCCTCGTACCAGAGCTCCAGCCGGTCATCGACCTTGTGGTGGAGGTTGAACAGGAGGGTATCGCGCTCCTGCGCCGGCAGCAGGTCGGCGGCGGCGGCCTCGTCGTAGCGGTTGGCCGCGCCGGCGACGAGGGCGGCCGGGCTGACGCCCACCCCGTTGGTGTTGGGCAGGGCGTAGCGGACGCCGGAGATGACGATATTGCCGGGCGCCGCGGTGAAGGGCCGGGCGTCGGAGCCGCCGCGGGCGCGGCGATCCTGGCTGGCCCAGGGGCGATCGGCGCCCGACAGGTGGCTGCGCTCGTTGTGCTCGTAGGCGAAGAAGGCGCTGCCGCCGTCCCAGGTCTTGCCGAAGGTCTGGGAATAGACCCGCTGATAGAGGTCGTCGGCCGCCCCGTAGCGATAGGCGGTCTCGGCCCCGTCGAAGTTCTTCCGCGTGATCAGGTTGACCACGCCCGCCACGGCGTCGGAGCCGTAGATGGCCGAGGCGCCGTCGGCCACCACCTCGATGCGGGCCAGGGCCACGGCGGGGATCTGGTCGATGTCGGAGAGCGCCTTGATCACCCCGTTGGGCGCCAGGCGGCGACCGTTGAACAGCAGCAGGGTGGCTTCCGGCCCGATGCCCCGCAGATTGACGGTGCGCACCGCCGTGCCGTTGGCCGCCGCGTCCTGGGCGCCGCCGGTGAAGGAGTTGCGCGCCTCGTCGGCGCCGAGGTTCAGCACCACCGGCAGCAGCTTGGTGACCTCGCTGGCCGAGGCCACGCCCGAGGCCTTGAGCTGTTCCTGATCGACGCCGGTGACCGGCGAGCCGGTGGCCGCGACGCCGCGGATCGAGGTGCCGGTGACGACGATTTCGGAGACTTCGCTGGCGTCCTGGGCCCAGGCCTGGCTGGCGAGACCCGCCGCCAGAGCGATGACCGACGCGCCGAGACGCAGTGAAACTGGCCGCTTCATACCCATGACGCCCTCCCGTGGCGAGTTGTCCCGTCTAAGCTGCGGGCCGATGGAGCTATCGCTCAACCGTTGTTCTGACAATTAGTATGTTCGACAAACTAAATGCGCGCAAGCGGCTCGCTGAACCCGAGCTTCGCCATGGGCCGACCGTGGCGCCGGCGCCGCAGTCCCGGGCCCGGCAGCGCAAGAAAAAACCCTCCCCCCGGGGAGGGGAAGGGCCTTACTGACGAACCGCGAAGGAGGAGGTTGCGGGTCGAATCTCGCGTCTAGAACTCTTCCCAGCTGTCGTCGGCCGGACGCTGGGCCACCTGGGCGGTGGCGCGCATCTGGGGCCGCGGAGCGTGGGCGGCGGCGGGCGGCGGGCGGCGGGCCGAACGCGGCGCGGCGGCCGCGCCGCCGGTCTTGAAGCGGGCCACCAGGCGGTTCAGCTCCTGGGCTTCCTGGGCCAGGCTGTGGCTGGCGGCGGTGGACTGCTCCACCATGGCCGCGTTCTGCTGGGTCACCTGGTCCATCTGGTTGACGGCGGCGTTCACCTCGTTGAGGCCGGTGGCCTGCTCCTGGGACGAGGCGGCGATCTCCGAGACCAGGCCGGAGATCTCGCTGACCTTGTCGACGATCCCCGACAGGGCCTGGCCGGTCTCGCCCACCAGGCGCACGCCGCTCTCCACCTGACGGGTGGAGGCCGCGATGAGAGTCTTGATCTCCTTGGCCGCCTCGGCCGAGCGCTGGGCCAGCGCCCGCACCTCGGAGGCGACCACGGCGAAGCCGCGCCCGGCGTCCCCGGCCCGAGCGGCTTCTACCCCGGCGTTCAGGGCCAGCAGGTTGGTCTGGAAGGCGATCTCGTCGATCACCCCGATGATCTGGCTGATCTGGGTCGAGGACGAGGCGATCTCGCCCATGGCGGCCACCGCCTCGCTCACCACCGCGCCGGAGCGCTCGGCGTCGCCGCGGGCGGCGTTGACCACCGCGTTGGCCTGCTCGGCGCCGGCGGCGGACTTCTTCACCGTCACGGTGATCTCGTCGAGGGCCGCGGCGGTCTCCTCCAGGGAGGCGGCCTGCTGCTCGGTGCGGCGCGACAGGTCATCGGCGGCGCCGGAGATTTCGCCCGCGCCATTCTGCATGCTCGACGCATTGGCCGCGATCACCAGCATGGCCTCCTCCAGGCCGCTCATGGCGCGGTTGAAGTCGTCGCGCAGCTTCACATAGGCCGCGGGGAAGTCGTCGGGCAGGCGGTGCAGCAGGTCCCCGTCGGAGAGGCGCGACAGCCCTTCCCCCACCGAGGCCACCACATGGGCCTGCTCGGTGGCGAGCGCGGCGCGCTCGGCCTCGGCCTGCTGGCGCTCCTGGGCGGTCTCGGCCTCCAGCCGGACCTTCTCGGCCTCGGCTGTGGTGAGCGCCAGGCCGTTTTCCTTGAACACCTGGACGGCGCGGGCCATGGCGCCGATCTCGTCGCGGCGCTCCTTGCCGGACACGTGGACGGTGAGGTCTCCGCCGGCTAGCCGCTCCATGGCGTCGGTCATGCCGGCGATGGGCCCGGCGATCTCCTTGCGGGAGATGTAGAGCGACAGGGCGCCAAGCAGCAGGCCGCCGAGAGCGCCGGCGCCCACCAGCCACCAGAGCACCGCCTGCTTGTCGGCCTCGGCGTCTATGGCAGACTGGTCGATGTCCTTCTGCTGCTGCTTGGTGAGCAGGGTGACGGCGGCATTGGCCTTGTCGAACACCGGAGTCATCTTGTCATTCAGGGTGCTCTCGCAGTCGAACAACAGGTGGATCATCCGCTCATCGCGCAGTTGCTTGTCCAGGGCGACATAGGCGTCGAGGTTCTGCAGCAGGGCGTTGTAGGGGGCGACATGTTCGCCGTCGATCAGGGGTTTCATCTCGGCCAGGGCGGCGCGGGCCTCGGCCACCTGGGCGTCGAATGCGGTGTTCAGGCCCTCCAGCGCCGCGTCGTCGGTCTCCACGACCGTCTGGTAGGCGATCTGGTGCATGCGGACGAAGGCGACGTCGGCGCGGGCGGCCAGGGAATTGCCCTTCACCGGGTCATTGACCAGGTTCGAGGTGGCCGCCGCCATCTCGTTGGCCTTGAACACCGCAAAGGCGGTCATGGCCGCGGTGAGGGACAGTAGCATCCCCACGATCAGCAGAATCTTGCCGGGAATGCGAAGGTTGGAAATGAAGCTCATCAAATAGGTCCTTGAGCCGGGCGTCGGCCTGAGATCGCAATCCTGGGTAAGGTGACAGGGTTAAGGGCTCGTGGACGCGAACCCGGCCCGGCCGCCGCGGTCGCCCTGCCTCGTCTGATCGAAATGGCCATGATCACCCCGCCCGACGTCCGCACATAGGGCGTCCGGCGATCAGGTTCGGCGAGTCTGCTTAATGGCGTCTTTACCCGATCGGTCCGGCGCGACGACAGTTTGTCGCAGCGTCGGCGATCAGCCGTCCAGCTTGGCGGGCTTCAGGTTCATCAGCCCACGGCGCTCCAACTCGCCGAGCAGCTGATCGACCTGGCTGCGCAGTTCCAGCATGCCCTCGGGGCTGAGGATCAGGTAGCCGGACTTGATGATCTCGGTCTCGCCGGTGACGCCCGCCACGCTGGCCGCCAGGGCCACCCGGAAGACCCCGGACTGGAAGCCCAGGCCCGCGACCTTGTCGGCGAAGATCATCGGCAGATCGAACTCGGGAAGGCC
The DNA here is from genome assembly GCF_030645195.1 of Phenylobacterium sp. Taxonomy (GTDB): domain Bacteria; phylum Pseudomonadota; class Alphaproteobacteria; order Caulobacterales; family Caulobacteraceae; genus Phenylobacterium. The sequence continues at coordinate 27,430 of NZ_JAUSLW010000143.1, forward strand.
GGGCGGGCTGGACATGGCGGCAAACTCGCATGATTCCCCGCCCTCGACCCCTGGCAAGCCGGGGCGAGGCGCGGTTAGATGCCGGCGCAAGGGAGATCAAGGATGGCCAAGTTCCAGGTGACGCCGCTCACCCCCACCATCGGCGCGGTGGTCGAGGGAATCGACCTGTCGCGCCGGCTCGACGACGAGGAACTTGCGCAGGTCCGCGCCGCCCTGCTGGCCCACCAGGTGATTTTCTTCGAGGACCAGCACATCACCCCGGCGCAGCACCGCGACTTCGCCGCGCGGTTTGGGGCGCTCCATACCCACCCGCTCTATCCGGGCGTGCCGGAGGCGCCGGAGCTGTTCATCCTGGACAACCACAAGGACAACCCCACCGACAACGACAGCTGGCACACCGACGTCACCTTCATCGAGACCCCGCCCATGGCCTCGATCCTCTACGCCAAGCACCTGCCCCCCAGCGGCGGCGACACCATCTGGTCGAACATGAGGGCGGCCTATCAGGCCCTGTCGCCCACCTTCCGGGAGTTCCTGTCGACCCTGGACGCGGTCCATGACTTCGCCCGCGGCTTCCCGCAGCAGGGCATCGTGGCGGCCGGCGCCGGCGCCGAGAAGCACGCCAAGGCGCTCGCCGCCAATCCCCCGGTCCTGCACCCGGTGGTGCGCACCCATCCGGAAACCGGCGAGGACGGCCTGTTCATCAACTACGGCTTCACCGACCGCATCAAGGGCCTGCGCCGCAAGGAGAGCGACGCCATCCTGAACATGCTGTTCGAGCACATCCAGAAGCCGGAGTTCCTGGTCCGCTGGCGCTGGAAG
>NZ_JAUSLW010000144.1 GCF_030645195.1 Phenylobacterium sp.
AGGTCGATGACGTTGGCCGACAGTTCGCTGGCCACGGCCTTGTCGAGATAGGTCGTGATTTCAACGTCTTCGCCGCGGGAGATGAGACCGATGTCCGGCACGCCGGCCACTTCGGTGATGAAGCGGACGCAGCGGGTGCACTGGATGCAGCGGGTCATGACCGTCTTGATCAACGGCCCCATGAACTTCTCTTCGACCGCGCGCTTGTTCTCGCCATAGCGGCTGTCGTCGCGGCCATAGCCCATGGCCTGGTCCTGCAGGTCGCACTCGCCGCCCTGGTCGCAGATCGGGCAATCCAGCGGGTGATTGATGAGCAGGAACTCCATCACCCCTTCGCGGGCCTTCTTGACCATCGGCGAGTTGGTGATGATCTCCTGGCCGTCGGAGGCCGGCAGGGCGCAGGAGGCCTGCGGCTTGGGCGGACCGGGCTTCACCTCGACCAGGCACATGCGGCAGTTGCCGGCGATGCTCAGCCGCTCGTGATAGCAGAAGCGCGGGATCTCCTCCCCGGCCAGCTCCGCCACCTGCAGAACCGTCATGCCGGGTTCGAACTCGACCTCGACACCGTTGACCTTGGCTTTAGGCATCTAGCTCACTCCGCCGCGTGCAGGGCGTGGCCCTGAACATGCGGCTTGCCCGCGCGATAACTGGTGATCCGCTCTTCGACCTCGTGGCGGAAGTTGCGGAACAGACCCTGGATGGGCCAGGCCGCGGCGTCGCCGAGGCCGCAGATGGTATGGCCCTCGACCTGGGAGGCGACGTCGAGCAGCAGGTCGATCTCGCGCATCTCGGCCTCGCCGGTGACCATCCGCTCCATCACCCGCCACATCCAGCCGGTGCCTTCGCGGCACGGGGTGCACTGGCCGCAGCTCTCATGCTTGAAGAAGCGGGAGACCCGGGCGATCACGCGGATCAGGTCGGTGTCCTCGTCGAAGAGGATCATGGTGGCCGTGCCCAGGCGCGACTGCACGCGGGGCAGGTCGTCGAAGTCCATGAGGACGGTCTCGGCCTGTTCGCGGGTGATCATCGGCATGGAGACCCCGCCGGGGATCACCGCCTTGAGCTTGCCCCAGCCGCCGCGCACGCCGCCGAAGTGCTCTTCGATCAACTGGCGCATGGGGATGGACATGGCCTCTTCGACCACGCTGGGCTTGTTCACGTGGCCCGAGGCCGCCATCAGCTTGGTGCCGGCGTTCTTCGGACGGCCGAAGCTCGAGAACCAGCCCGCGCCACGGCGCAGGATGGTGCCGACGACGGCGATGGACTCGACGTTGTTGATGGTGGTGGGGCAGCCATAGATGCCGGCGCCGGCCGGGAACGGCGGCTTCAGGCGCGGCTGGCCCTTCTTGCCCTCCAGGCTCTCCATCAGCGCGGTCTCGTCGCCGCAGATATAGGCGCCGCCCCCATGGGTGACGTGGAGGTCGAAGTCCCAGCCGTTGACGTTGTTCTTGCCGATCAGCTTGGCCGCATAGGCCTGCTTGATCGCCGCCTCCAGGCGCTCGCGCTCGGCCACGTACTCGCCGCGGATGTAGATGTAGGCGGTGTGGGCGCGGATCGCGTAGCTGGCGATCATGCAGCCCTCGATCAGCAGGTGCGGATCGTTGCGGATGATCTCGCGGTCCTTGCAGGCGCCGGGCTCGGACTCGTCGGCGTTGACCACCAGGTAGTGGGGCCGCTCGCTGAGCTGCTGCGGCATCAGGGTCCACTTGAAGCCGGTGACGAAACCGCCGCCGCCCCGGCCCCGCAGGCCGGATTCACGGATCTGCTCGCAGACCCATTCGTGGCTCTGTTCCAGCATCTCGCGCGTCGCGTTCCAGCAGCCGCGCGCCTTCGCACCTTCCAGGCCCCAGTCTTGGAGCCCGTAGATGTTGGTGAAGATGCGGTCCTTGTCTTCCAGGATGCCGACCAAGACCCCCTACACTCCCTTTTTCGCGGACCGGAAGCCCGCGATGAACCAGATCTGCGCGCCGAACCCGATCAGGAGCGCGACGGCGAAGACGTACAGCAGCCAGGTCTGGCTGAATCGAAAGGCGCAGACGATCGAGGCGATGGCCACGAAGACGCTAGCCGCGGAGACCGCGACCATGATCGTGAACCGGCGCTTGGCGATCTCCACCTCGGTCATGCGACGGGCGCCTTGCCCTTGGGGGCGGCGTTCGGCAGCTTCTTGATCGGCTTGGCGGCCGACCCGTCATAGAGCTTGGGCTCGTTGAGCGTGGTGTTGCCGCCCAGGACGGCGCTGCCTTGACGGCCGATCTCAGAGCCCGGAGGCGGCGTGCGCCCGGCGGCGAATTCGTCGAGAATCCTCTCGAAGCCCTCGACCGTCAGGTCTTCGTAATAGCGGTCGTTGATGGCGGCCATCGGCGCGTTGGAGCAGGCGCCCAGGCACTCGACCTCCTGCCAGTAGAACTTGCCGTCGGCCGAGCGGTGGCTGTCGGGACCGAAACGCTTGCGGCAAACCTCCAGCAGGCCCTCCGAGCCGCGCGACTGGCAGGCCGTGGTGCCGCAGACCTGGACGATGGCGTGGGTGCCGACCGGCTCCAGCATGAACATGGTGTAGAAGGTGGCGACCTCGTAGACACGGATGGTGGCCATCTTCAGCAGCTCGGCGACGGCGCGGATGGCGGGTTCGGAGACCCAGCCCTCCTGCTTCTGCACCAGCCACAGGACCGGGATCACCGCCGACTGCTGGCGGCCGTCCGGATATTTCGAGATCCACCACTGGGCCTGCTTCATCGTCTCCGCCGTGAAGGCGAAGCTGGCGGGCTGGTTCGGGGAAAGGCGTCGAACGCTCACGGTCAGAGCCTCACTTCACGAAGTCTATGCGGACGATCTTGGCGTCCGCGATGGTGTAGATGGCCGCGACCTCGAACTGGTCGCCGCCGGGCTTGCGAATGACCAGTTCGTGGTCGATCACCGTATTGCCGATCGTCATGCGGCCCAGCAGCTCGACCTTGTTCTCCGGGAAGTCGGCGAACACCTGGGCGTACTTGGCGCGGAAGGCGTCGATGCCCGAGATGGTCACCGCGCCGTTGAGGTCGGCGACGATCAGGTCGTCGGTGAAGAAGGAGCAATAGGCCTCAAGGTCCTGGGCGTTGTAGGCGTCCAGCTGGGCCTCGGCGACGTCGAAGGGGGTGATGCAGGCGGGCGCGCTCACCGGTCCACCTCCCCGAAGACGATATCCAGCGACCCGATGATCGCCGAGACGTCGGCCAGCATGTGGCCCTTGGCCATCCAGTCCATGGCCGCCAGGTGCGGATAGCCCGGCGCGCGGATCTTGCAGCGATAGGGTTTGTTGGTCCCGTCGCTCACCAGGAAGACGCCGAACTCGCCCTTGGGCGCCTCGACGGCGGCGTAGACCTCGCCCTCCGGGGTGCGGAAGCCCTCGGTATAGAGCTTGAAGTGGTGGATCAGGGCTTCCATGGAGCGCTTCATCTCGCCCCGGCGCGGCGGCGCGAACTTGTTGTCCTCGGTCATCACCGGACCCGGCGTTTTCCGAAGTCGTTCAACGCACTGGCGAATGATCTTCACCGATTCCCGCATCTCCTGCATGCGGCAGAGATAACGGTCGTAGCAGTCGCCGTTCAGGCCCAGCGGAATCTCGAAGTCGAAATCGTCGTAGCACTCGTAGGGCTGGTTGCGGCGCAGGTCCCAGGCGATGCCCGAGCCGCGCACCATGACGCCGGAGAAGCCCCAATCTCTGGCCTCCTGGCGGGTCACCACGCCGATATTGACGTTACGCTGCTTGAAGATGCGGTTGCCGGTGATCAGCTTGTCGATGTCGCTGAGCGGGCGGGCGAAGGCCACGGCCCAATCGTCGATGTCGTTGATCAGGGCCTCGGGCAGGTCCTGGTGGACGCCGCCGGGGCGGAAGTAGTTGGCGTGCAGGCGCGCGCCGCAGGCCCGCTCATAGAAGACCATCAGCTTCTCGCGCTCTTCGAAGCCCCACAGAGGCGGGGTGAGCGCGCCGACGTCCATGGCCTGGGTCGTGACGTTGAGCAGGTGGTTCAGGACGCGGCCGATTTCCGAATACATCACCCGGATCAGGCTGCCGCGGATCGGAACCTCCAGGCCCAGCAGCTTCTCGATGGCCAGGCAGAAGGCGTGTTCCTGGTTCATCGGCGCCACATAGTCGAGGCGGTCGAAGTACGGGATGTTCTGGAGGTAGGTGCGGTACTCCATCAGCTTCTCGGTGCCGCGATGCAGCAGGCCGATGTGCGGGTCGACCCGCTCCACGACCTCGCCGTCCAGCTCCAGGACCAGGCGCAGGACACCGTGGGCCGCGGGATGCTGCGGGCCGAAGTTGATGTTGAATTTGCGGACCGGAGTCTCGTTTTCCGAGAGCGGCTTCAGGGAGGCGTCGTCCGCCATCACTTGGCCTCCACCTTTTCGTCGCCCGGCAGGACGTAATCGGCGCCCTCCCACGGGGAGAGGAAGTCCCAGTTGCGGTACTCGACGGACTTCACCGGCTCGTAGACCACGCGCTTGAGTTCGTCGTCGTAGCGCAGCTCGACATAGCCGGTCATCGGGAAGTCCTTGCGCAGCGGATGCCCGTGGAAGCCGTAGTCGGTGAGGATGCGGCGCAGGTCGGGGTGGCCCTCGAAGAAGATCCCGTACATGTCGAAGGCCTCGCGCTCGTACCAGTCGGCGCAGGGGAAGACCCCCGTGGCGGTGGGGACGGCGGTGTCCTCGTCGGTCTGGACCTTCAGGCGGACGCGCTGGTTCTTGGTCATCGACAGCAGGTGGTAGACCACGTCGAAGCGCAGCGGGCGCTCCGGATAGTCGACGCCGCAGAGGTCGATGAGCTGGGCGAAGCCGAACTTGTCGCGCAACAGGGTGAGCGCCTGGGCCACGCGGCCGGCCGGGGCCGTCAGGGTCAGCTCGTCAAAGGCGATGGAGTAACTGGCCACCGCGCCGGCGCTGTCGGCGAGGGCCTGCTGGCCCAGGGTCTCAAGGGTTTGGGTCGTGACGGGCCAGCTCATCTTTCGATGGTCCCCGTCCGGCGGATCTTCTTCTGCAGCTGCAGCACGCCGTAGACCAGGGCCTCGGCGGTGGGCGGGCAGCCGGGAACGTAGATGTCCACCGGAACGATCCGGTCGCAGCCGCGCACCACGGAATAGCTGAAATAGTAGTAGCCGCCGCCATTGGCGCAGGAGCCCATGGAGATGACGTAGCGGGGCTCCGGCATCTGGTCGTAGACCTTGCGCAGGGCCGGGGCCATCTTGTTGCACAGGGTTCCGGCGACGATCATCACGTCGGACTGGCGCGGGCTGGCGCGCGGGGCGAAGCCGTAGCGCTCAAGGTCGTAGCGCGGCATCGAGGCGTGCATCATCTCGACGGCGCAGCAGGCCAGGCCGAAGGTCATCCACATCAGCGAGCCGGTGCGCGCCCAGGTGATCAGGTCGTCGGCGGCGGCCGTGATGAAGCCCTTGTCGGCGAGCTCGGTGGAGACGCCGTCGAAGAAGGGGTCGTGAAGCTTGGGATTATAGCCTTCGACGGTCGAGCGACCGGCCGAAAGCGCAGGCGCGGAGCCCGGGGGGACGATCACTCCCATTCCAGGGCGCCCTTCTTCCATTCATAGATGAAGCCGACGGTCAGAACGCCCAGGAAGGTCATCATCGACCAGAAGGAGAACTGGCCCAGCTCCTGCGGCAGTTTCATGAGCGAGACCGCCCACGGGAACAGGAAGGCCACTTCCAGGTCGAAGATGATGAAGAGGATCGAGACCAGGTAGAACCTGACATCGAACTTCATCCGCGCATCATCGAAGGCGTTGAAGCCGCACTCGTAGGACGAGAGCTTTTCGGGGTCCGGCGCCGAGGGGGCGAGAATCGCCGAGGCGAGGATGAAGACGACCCCCAGGGCCGCCGCGATCCCAAGGAAGATCACGATGGGGAGGTACTGAAGAAGGAACGCGTTCATGGAATCCTCGAAGGAGTCGCGCCCTTCTAGACCACGAATGGAACCGTTTCAAACGGCGCGGTGACGCTGATGTCGCACCCGCCAAAAAGACCCGCGTTCGGCCTGCGAACGCCTCGCAGGAGGCCGCGCGACCCACATCTATTCACAGGCCCTTGTGCGACGAATTCAACTCGCCCGTTGACACGATTCCGGTCGCAACCTATCAGACGCCCCTCGCGGGCCCACATGGCCCACATGCGGATGTAGCTCAGTTGGTTAGAGCGCCGGCCTGTCACGCCGGAGGTCGCGGGTTCGAGTCCCGTCATTCGCGCCACTTTCCCCAGACATCGCTGGTTTGACGCGCGCAGGGCGCTGGCGCGGCCGTGCGCCCTCCCCCGCCGGGCGAGGAAGGGCGGCGACAGATCAGTCGGTGGTGTCGTCGGTCTCGGCGCCTGGACCGTTCTTCTTCATCGACTCGATGGCGTTCTTGGCCGACGCCTTCGAGGAATAGCCCTCGGTGGAGAACATCACCTCGCCGTTGGGGGCCTTGAAGCGCACGCGGAACTCGCCCGCCTTGTCCTTGTAGATCTCGAACTTGTAGGCCATCTCGCAGCTCCGTCTGTCTCTTCGGTCCCCCGGCCCCCGAAGTTAGACCTGAGTCGCGACGCCCGCCACTCAGGCCTGGAAGGAGCCCCGGTCGTCGGAAAGCGTCCCCTGGTGGACGGCCTCGGCGATCCGCTCGGCGCGCCTGAGCGGGTCGGTCATGTTGGTGGCCTTGCGGGCCAGGACATAGGCGGCGATCAGCCGGGCCTCGTCGACCGTGGTCCAGTTGACCGGATCGTGGGCGCCGAGCTTGGCGATGGCCGCCTGCAGGGTGCCCGGCACGTGGCCCGGCCGGTTGACGTGCTCGTCCAACACCAGGGCCACCCCCTGCTCCGAGGTGAGCCAGCGGCGGACGGGAATCCCGGCGGCCTTGGCGTCGAGGAAGCGGGCCATGCGGCTGGCGGCGAAGCTGAGCTCGCAGGCGCGCATGTCGTGGTGGTGGCCAGCCCGCCAGAACCGATAGGCCCAGGCGGCGCCGCGTAGCTGGACCTTCCGCGCCGCAGTGTTCAGGACCACCCCATTCAGCACCAGGTAGCCGGTGACAGCCGTGGGGCCCGAGACCCGCACGTCCAGGCCATGGCGGCCGAAGCAGTCCTGGAAGGCGGCCGGCGACGCAGCCTTCAGCCGAGCCAGGAGCGCCGGCAGCTCACCGGGGTCGCCGGCCGGGCCGCAGGTCCACTGGAAGAGGCCAAAGGACATGTAGCTGTTGTCGTAGGAATTGACGGCCTCCAGCAGGCCCTCGTTGGCGGAGATGGCCCGGACGACGCGCACCGCCGAGGGCTTGAGGTCGGCCGGCGGCGGATTGCCCGCCAGCCAGCCGGCCAGAGAGGTCCGGCCAATGGTGTAGAAGCCGCCCTTGCTGGCCGAGGCGAAGGCCCGTCCGTCCGGGGTGATAGCCTTGCCGCCCGCCACGGTGACCGGATGGGCCGGGTCGTCGGGCATGGGCGGGGCGGCGGGCGGCGGCGCGGCCGGGGTCGGGGCGGCCACCGTCTGACTGAGATACTGGCTGGCCACCCAGCCCGTGCGCACCGGCGCCTTCAGGGTGGCGATCCGCGTCCAGCCGGCCTTGGACTCGAACATTTCGACGCCGTCGCCCTTGTCCAGGCTGCCCACCAAGGCGCCGCTGGGCGCGTCCCGCAGATTGAGGCTCTTCACCGCCACCACGCCCGCCGTCATCGCCCTGCTCCCTGATCCCTCAACACATAGTTGAACAGCGGGCCGGCGCGCGTGGCAATGGCCTAGCCTGGCGCGCGCAGCCCCCTCAGCGCCTCGCCCCACCGGGCCAGCTCGGTGAGCATGGCCACGGCGGCCTTGTCCTGCAGTTCCGGCGGCTTGAAGCCGTCCTCGCCGAGATGCTGGTTGAACATCGGCAGGGCCACGCCCTCGGGGATCGGCATGACCTTCACGCTGGTCAGCAGCAGCTTCTCCATCTGCACCGACCGCAGGCCCCCGGACGCCCCGCCATAGCTGACGAAGGCGGCGGGCTTATAGGCCCACTCATGGACCAGGTAGTTCACCGCGTTTGTGAAGGAGGGCGGCGGGCCGTAATTGTACTCCGGCGTCACGAAGACGAAGGCGTCGGCGGCCTCGACGCTGGCGCTCCAGGCCTTGGTGTGGTCGTGGGCGTAGTCGCGCAGGCGCGGATGCTTGGGCTCGTCGAAGACCGGCAGGTTGAAGTCGGCCAGGTCCACCAGCAGCGCCTCGAAGCCGGCATGGGCCTGGGCGACCTGGTGGAACCAGGCGCCGATCTTCGGTCCCTGCCGGGTCGGCCGGGTGCTGCAGATGATGGTGTGGAGCTTGAGCGGCATGAGACCTCCGGGGACGCGTGCCCCGGTGTATAGGCCCCGAGGCCCCTACCCCGCCATCTGGCGTTCCTTGGTCAAGACAAAGTCATCGGGATTGGGGGCCAGGGTGGCGCGCCAGTAGTCCACCAAGGCGAAAGGCCAGTTCTGGCTGACCCGGCCCTTCTCGTTCTTGTACCAGCTGGTGACCTGCGGGGCCCCCCAGGCCATCAGCCTGTTGCCCTCGTCGACCCGGATGTTGAAGGCGTCATGCACCTGCGCCTTGGGCTCCAGGGCCCGGGCGCCGGTCTCGGCCAGCAGCTTGAGGCAGCCGAGGATGTAGCGGACGCTGCACTCGGAGAAGAAGATGATCGAGCCGTTGACGACGATATTGGTGTTGGGCCCGTAGATCATGAAAAGGTTGGGGAAACCGGGTGTGGTCATGCCCAGATAGGCGCGCGCGTCGCCGTCCCAGGTGGCGTGCAGGTCGGCCCCGCCGCGGCCCTGGATCTTCATCGGCTGCAGGAAGCGGCTGGCGTAGAAACCGGTGCCGTAGATGATCACGTCGAACTCGCGCGCCGTTCCGTCGGCGGTGACGATACCGGTCTCGGTGATCTCGGCGAGGGGCTCGGTGACCAGCTCGACATTGGGGCGCTTCAGGGCCTCGATCCAGACGCCGTTGTCCAGCAAGGCGCGCTTGCCGCCGACCGGATAGTTGGGGATCACCTTCTCGGCGAGATCGGGCCGGTCGGCCGCCTGCATCCGCAGGGCCTCGGCCACCATGGCGCGGAACATGGCGTTGGCCTCGCTGACCGCGCCCGGATCCCCCTTCCAGTCGGGGTCGGCGCGGACGCCGGCCAGCAGGCCGTCTGTGACCATCCAGAACAGGAAGAAGCGGTACCACTTGTCGTAATTGGGGATGTGCTCCAGCAGCCAGTTCATCCCGGCCGGCACATCCTCATGATAGTGCGGGGTGGGGAAGCACCAGGGCGGGGTACGCTGGAAGACGGTCAGGCTGGCCACCTTGCCGGCGATCTCCGGCACGAACTGGAAGGCGCTGGCCCCGGTGCCGATCACCGCCACCCGCTTGCCGGTGAGGTCCACGTCGTGGCGCCACTGGGCGGAGTGGAAGGCCGGGCCCTTGAAGCGCTCGCGGCCCTTCACGTCGGGCAGGCGCGGACGGTTGAGCTGGCCCACGGCGGTGATGACGGCGTTGGCCTCCACCTGCTCGGTCCCCTTGGAAGTCTTCAGGGTCACCTTCCAGACGGCGCGGGTCTCGTCCCAGATCATCTGCTCGACGCTGGTTTCGAAGCGGACCTTTTTGCGCAGGTCGTAGCGGTCGGCGACGCCACGGAAATAGTCGAGCAGGACCGGTTGGGTTGAGAAGTGCTGGGGCCAGTTGTGGTTGGGCTCGAAGGAGTAGGAATAGATGTGGTTGGATGAGTCCACGCGGCAGCCGGGATAGGTGTTCTCCAGCCAGGTGCCGCCGACATCGGCGTTCTTCTCGACGATCTCGAAATCGACCCCGGCCTGGGTCAGGCGGATGCCGGTGAGCAGGCCCGACATGCCGGCCCCGATCACCAGGACGTGCATGCGCCGCGCGGAGTCCTTCAGGACCGGGGTGGCCCACTGCGGGTCCTTGCTGGACTGGCCGCCGATGGCCAGCTCGTCATTGAGGAAGTCGGCATAGTCCTCGGGGATGTCGGCCCCGGCCACGAAGCTCATCATCCGGCGCAGGGCGTCGGGGTCGGGCGTGATCGGCGCGGGCGAGCCCTTGGCGACCCAGTCGAGGATGGCGGCCTTGGCCTGGTTGCGGAACTTGGCCTGCTCGGCCTCGGGCACCCCGGTGTCGCCGCGGGAGAGCGGCGTATAGGTGGGCGTCCACTCCTTGCGCAGCCAGTTGATGTCGCCGGTGAGCTGCACCAGGGCGGCGGCCAGGGCCGGCTGATGCGCGGCCTCCAGCGCCTGATCGAGACCACCCAGATCGAGCTTCGCCATCGTGTCCTGCCCTGATTTATCGTTGTTCTTGCGGGCAGAATACGCCTCTTGGCGTCACGCGAAAGGGCGCCCCAACGTCACCCCCCAAGGCCTTGCGCGGCGGCGATGCGGGCGGCCAGATCCGATGGGAGAGCCCTGCCGGACGCGGCCAGGTTCTCCTCCAGGTGCCCCATCCGGGTCGTGCCGAACACCGCGCTGGCGACGCCGGGATGGGCCAGGACATAGGAAAGCGCCGCCTGGGGACCGGTCATGCCGGGCTGGCGGTGCAGGAAGCCGAACCGCCGGCCGGCGAGCACCTCGGCCCGGTGGTTCCTGGCGGCCCGCAGGGCGTACCAGATGTCGCGCGGCGCGCGCAGCTTCAGGACCTGGCCGCCAGTGTGGCCCATGGCCAGAGGCATACCCGCAAGCACCCCCTTCCCCGCCGCGGCGGCCCGCGCGATCAGCGGGCCCCGCTCCGGGCGCAGGACATTGTAGTCCACCATCACCACGTCGAAGTCCGGCAGACCGATCACGTGGTCGATGACCTGGGGGTCGAAGCTGTTGACCCCCAGGGCCTGGATCAGGCCGCGGGTCTTCAGGCCCCCCAGGACCCTACGCAGGTCGTCGGTCAGCTCGGCGATCGCCGGTCCATGCAGCTGCAGCAGCGGCAGGGTCTCCAGGCCGAGATTGCCCAGGCTACGCAGGACGCTGGCCTCCACCGCCGTCGGCGACATGTCGCGGACCACGCGCCGGCCGTCATGCCGGGTCCCGGCCTTGGTGGCGATCACCAGCCCCGACAGATCCCGTCCCCGCAGGGCGCGGCCCAGGCGGTGTTCGGCGTTCCCGCCGGAATAGCTGGCGCCGGTGTCGAGGAAGGTGACGCCGCGGTCGAGGGCGGCGTGGACCAGGGCGATCGCCTCGCCCTCGTCGAAGGCCCTCTGCCCCCACCAGCTGGCGCAGCCCAGGCCGATCTCCGAGACGGTCAGGCCGGTCTTGCCGAGGGGGCGATAGTGCATGGGACCGTCAGTCTCCGCAGGGCATCCTGCTTCGAATTCTAGGGAAGGACCTGTCCTGCGAAGCTCGCAGAGCGAAGCAGGATGGTGGGCGGCGAGGGGTTCGAACCCCCGACCCCCTGGGTGTAAACCAGGTGCTCTGACCAGCTGAGCTAGCCGCCCTTCGGAGCCGGGTTCTACCCCCGGTCCGGAAGCCCCGCAAAGGCCTCCATAGAAAAGGGGCGGCCACCTCCCCGGCGACCGCCCCGTTCCAATTGTTGCTTGCTTGAGGCGCGCTTAGTTCAGCGCGCTCTTCAGGCCCTCGCCGACCCGGAAGCGCGCGGTCTTGGACGCGGGCCGCTTCACGGTTTCGCCGGTGCGCGGATTTCGCGCGGTGCCGGCCGCCCGGTTCACCGGCACGAAACTGCCGAAACCGACGAGCCGGACTTCTTCACTGGCCTTCAGAGAGGCCGTGACGGAGTCGATGAAGGCTTCCAGCGCGTCTTTCGCCTGCGCCTTGTTGAGGCCCGCCTTTTCGGCGATCGCCGTGACGAGTTCGGCCTTGGTCATTTGGTGTCTCTCCCAGCCCGTTATAGGTCCGCGGACCCCCCGCGGTGTTCGCGAGGCTGCTTCGCGTGACGCGATTATGGCGGTCTCGCGTCAGGCGTCAAACGAAGGCGGCGCGGGAACACCCCGCGCCGCCCACTTATTTGCAGTTAATCCGCCATTCTTTGCGGTTAACCTGGGATTCAGTGCGTCAAAACAGCCTCGGGATCGCCATCATCGACCGCGAGGGGAAGGGCCGGCGTCGCCGGTTCCTTCCACTCGATGGGCACCAACGGCTTGGTCAGGGCGAGCGCCAGGACCTCATCGACCATCTTCACGGGGATGATCTCGATGGCCGACTTCACGTTGTCGGGAATATCGGCCAGGTCCTTCACGTTCTCCTGAGGGATCAGCACGGTCTTGACGCCGGAGCGCAGGGCCGCGAGCAGCTTCTCCTTCAGGCCGCCGATCGGCAGCACCCGGCCCCGCAGGGTGATCTCGCCGGTCATGGCGATATCCTTACGGATCGGGATGCCGGTCAGCACCGAGACCATGGCCACGGCCATGGCGACACCGGCCGACGGACCGTCCTTGGGCGTGGCGCCCTCGGGCACGTGCACGTGCACGTCGGTCTTGTCGAACATCGGCGGTTCCAGGCCGAAGGCGGTCGCGCGGCTGCGGACGTAGCTGGCCGCCGCCGTGATCGACTCCTTCATCACGTCCTTCAGGTTGCCCGTGATGGACATGCGGCCCTTGCCCGGCATCTTGATCGCTTCGATGGTCAGGATGTCGCCGCCGAAGTCGGTGTAGGCCAGGCCAGTGATGATGCCGACCTGATCCTCTTCGTCGGTCTCGCCGTGGTGGTACTTCTTGACCCCGGCGTACTTGGCCAGACGCGCCTCATCGATGGTGATCGAGGTGATCTTCTCACGACCCAGGTCGCGCACCGTCTTCCGCGCCAGATTCCCCAACTCCCGCTCCAGCGACCGCACGCCGGCTTCCCGGGTGTAGTAGCGGATCAGGTCGCGGATCGCCTCGTCGGGGACGATGAACTCTTGCGGCGACAGGCCGTGGTCCTTGGTCAGCTTGGGCAGCAGGTGCCGCTTGGCGATCTCCAGCTTCTCGTCCTCGGTGTAGCCGGGGATGCGGATGATCTCCATGCGGTCCAGCAGCGGCTGGGGCATGTTCAGGCTGTTGGCCGTGGTGACGAACATCACCGGCGACAGGTCGTAGTCCACCTCCAGATAGTGGTCGGCGAAGGTGGAGTTCTGGGCCGGGTCGAGGACCTCGAGCAGGGCCGAGGACGGGTCGCCGCGATAGTCGGAGCCCATCTTGTCGATCTCGTCGAGCAGGAAGAAGGCGTTGGTGGACTTGGCCTTCTTCATCGACTGGATGATCTTGCCGGGCATGGAGCCGATATAGGTCCGACGGTGACCGCGGATCTCGGCCTCGTCACGCACCCCGCCCAGGGACACACGCACGAACTCGCGGCCCGTCGCCTCGGCGATGGACTTGCCCAGCGAGGTCTTGCCCACGCCGGGCGGTCCCACCAGGCAGAGGATCGGACCCTTCAGGGCGCCGGTCCGGGCCTGGACGGCCAGGTATTCGAGGATGCGTTCCTTGACCTTCTCAAGACCGTAGTGGTCGTGCTCCAGGACGGCCTCGGCCTTCACCAGGTCGATCGGCTTGGTCTTGGCCTTGCCCCACGGAATGGACAGCAGCCAGTCGAGATAGTTCCGCACGACGGTGGATTCCGCCGACATCGGGCTCATGTTGCGCAGCTTCTTCAGCTCGGCGTCGGCCTTGGTGCGGGCCTCCTTGGAGAGCTTGGTCTTCTTGATGCGCTTCTCAAGCTCGATCAACTCGTCGCGGCTGTCGTCCTGCTCGCCCAGCTCGCGCTGGATCGCCTTCATCTGTTCGTT
>NZ_JAUSLW010000188.1 GCF_030645195.1 Phenylobacterium sp.
AAGAAGGCCCCCCTTTTTCCAGGCGGCGGTCGCCAAACCGCCCCAGCGTCACATCCAACATCGCCTGCTCCCATCATGACCAACTCAGGGAATCAGACTTCCACAACACCCTCAAATGCAGATGTGTGAATGCGGTAGCCCGCAAGGGGAGAGGGTCTACGCTACCCATTTCAGTCACTACGGCCCCGGTGAGATCGTCGTCCGGTCCGCCGCCGTCCGGGCGTTCAACGCCGGACGGTACATGTCGCGAGCCTGGGCGCCGGGAAGCAGGAAGTCGCCGGCGGTCACCGCGCGGGCCACATAGGCGAAGCTGAAGCTCGCCTTGCCCGCCAGGTCCATGGCCGCGACATAGCGGTCGTCGCGGCTTTCCTGGACGTCGGCGGCCGACAGGGTCCCGAGGAACCGGAACGGGCCGTTCTGGGCGTCGTCGGGTCCCAGCACCGTCTCGATCTCGAAGCCGGCGGGCAGGGGATCGTCGATGACCAGGGACATGGTGCGGGCCTGGCTGGAACGCCCGGACACCACCACGATCACCCGGTCGCCCTGGCGAAGGCTCCGCGCATTGACCGCGCCGCCGGTGAAGCCCACCAGCCGCTTGGAGAGGCTGATGCCGCTCTCGCTGGCCGGCGGGGCGCTGATCGGCGTGCCGGTCACCGTCACCGTCCGCCACAGGGCGGCGCCGCCGTTGACGAAGCTGGCGGACGCCAGCCTGCCCACCGCCCAGCGCGGCGCGCCGCCCGCCGGACCCAGCGGGATGGCGCCGGCGGCGGTCACCTTCATCGGGCCCGCCGCCTTCAGCATGAAGTGGGCGGCCTGCAGCAGGCGGGCCTGTTCCTGGGTGTTGAGGCTGTCGGGGTCCTTCACGGCGTTCTCGAGCCGGCCCTGCAGGCCGCGCGCCATGCCGCTTTCCCCGGCCTCGTAGGCCAGCGCGATGACCCCGGCCAGGTCCCTCAAGGGACTCTGGTACCAGTCGCTGTCCTCGCGATAGCCCAGGCTGGCGATCGCCTGACGCAGGGCCGAGCGGGCCCGGGCGTGGTCGCCCATCAGGGCCAGGCCCGCCCCCACCTGGGCCTTGGCCAGCGGCGAGCTTTCGGACTTCATCTGCACGTCGTGCCACCAGCGCAGGCGGCCCAGATCGCCCCGTCCGCCCTTGGCCAGGACGTAGAGGGCGTAGGCCGAGGCGCGGCTGCGCATGGTGGCCGTGGCCTTCTTGGAGGCCTCGGGGGACCCCGCCCACCACTCGGGATATTCCGTGCGGTAGGAGATGGAGACCCAGCCGGTGGGCTGGGAGATCTGGCGCATGGCCGACAGCGCCCGGTCGACGGCCTGTTGCGGCACCGGCACGCCGGCGCGCTGGGCCTCGATCAGGAAGTCGGTGGCGTAGGCGCCGAGCCAAGCGTCGGCCTCCCCGTCGCCCACCCGCCAGAGGCCGAAGGCCCCGTCGAGGGTCTGGCGGTCCAGCAGCCGCCCCACGGCGCCGGCCAGCGCCGCCGACGACCGCTTCACCTTGGGATCGCTGGTGACCTCCTGGGCGTAGAGCAGGGGATAGGCCGCCGAGATGGTCTGCTCGGTGCAGCCATAGGGGTAGCGCGACAGGGCCACGGCGATCGGGCCGGGGTCGAAACCGCGGAACGGCGAGTAGCTGACCTGCAGCGTCGCATCCCCGGCCGCCAACCCCGCGAGCAGGTTCGCAGTCGGGGTGTAGCTGGTCCCGGGGCGTTGCAGCTCGATGGTGGTCCGGGTGATCGGGCTCCAGCCCAGGCGGGTCTGGATCGGATAGTCCCGCGCCGTCGTGAAGCCGGGCCCCGAGACCGTGAACCCGACCTTGCCGATGCCGGCGCGGGTGGGGGCGTCGAAGGCGATCCGCTCGGCGACCCTCTGGCCGAGCGCCAGCTGATAGGCCTTCTTGAACGGCGCCAGGATTCCGCCCTGGGAGGTGAGCTCGGCGATGTACTCGCCGACCTTGCCCTCCAGATTGTGCAGCTCCAGGGTCGCGAAGGCCTTGTCCCCGGGCGCCAGGAAGCGCGGCAAGGCCAGGTCGGCCACCACCGGCTCGCGCACGGTGAGCGGCTTGGAGGCCGAGCCCACGGCGGTGTCGGTCCAGGCCACGGCCATCAGCCGCAGCTCGCCGTTGAAGTCCGGGGCGGGGAACTTGATCACGGCCTTGCCGTCCAGGCCGGTCTCCACCACGCCCGACCACAGGGCCACTGTCTTGATCGGGGTGACCGTCAGGCCCTCGCCGCCGATCTCGTCGCCGCCGAAGTTGACGTTGGCCGGGGCCCCCAGGTTGGGGTCCAGCAGGCGGCCATAGTCGTCGCGATAGTCCAGGGTGAGCGCCTTCTTGCCGAAGTACCACTTCACCGGATCGGGACTGTCGAACTTGGTCAGCCGCAGGATGCCCTCGTCCACAGCCGCCAGGGTCACGTGGGCCCGGCCGCCGAACCCGGCGCCCTTGATGGTTATTGGAACACTCAGCCTAGCCTTGGAGTCCGCCTTGACCGGGGTGGCGAGCTCCACGGTCAGCTTGCGGTTCTTGGGATCGAGGGGGACATAGACCAGCCCCAGGGCCCGGCGCGGCTTGGGGGCGGCCACCGGATCGCGGGGCTGCACCACGCTCACCAGGACATAGGCCCCGCCGCCCCAGGCGCCGTTGGTCTTCAGGCGCACGGTGGCGCCGTCCTTGCCGACGGTGACGGTCTTGAAGTCGATCAGCCGGTCGGTGGCCACCGCGATCTGAGCCTCCCCGGCATAGGGGGGCTTCAGGGTGATCTCGACGGTGTCGCCCTGGACGTAGGCCTTGGTTCCGGCGCTGACGCGCACGAAGTCGGGGGCCTCCACGTCCTTGGCCGGCGCGCCCCAGCCCGAGGCGAAGCGGATGACGCTTTTCGCGCCGCCGGGCCCGGTGAGCTCCAGGCGATAGTCGCCCCAGCCCAGGCGCCGCGCGATGCGGGCCGGCGCGGCGGCGGCGATGTTCAGCGCGCCCTTCTGCACCACCACGTCGCGGCTGGTGCGGCGCCATTGCCAGCGGCCGTCCTGCTGGAACCAGTCATAGTCCCAGTTCTCGGCGATCAGGCTGTAGGCGACGCCGGTCGCGGCGATGCGCTTGCCGGCCGCGTCGGCGGCGATGACGTTCATGGCGATGGTGGGGTCGCCATTGCCACCGGTGTCGCCCTGGTCGACCTTGACCCCCAGATAGAGGGGTTTGGTGCGGACCTTCAGGTTCAGGCCCTCGCGCACCGGGCGGCCGCCGGGCTCGAAGACGCTGGCGGTCATCACGGCGGCCAGCGGCTGGGAGGTGTCCCCGGCCTCGGCGGCCGACAGCTTCAGGACCGCCCGGCCCTCGCCGTCGGTGACGGTCTGGCCAAGCTCGAGATACTTCTCCTCGAAGGGGCTGACCTGGTCGCCCCACGAATAGCCGTCGAACTGCGGGAAGGGATTGGGGTCGACCTTCAGCCGGGCCTCGCCCTGCACCTGCAGGCCGGCGCCGGCCGCGCCATAGAGGAAGCGGGCGGAGATCTCGACATTGCGCACCTCGGCCGTCTTCAACGGCACGGACTCCTGGCCGACGGTGGTCACCGCCAGCCGCTGCGGGGCGAAGTCCTCCACCGAGAAGCTCAGGGACCCGGCGGGCTTGTCCAGGCCGTCGATCTCGACCTTGGCGCTCCAGCGGCCGCGGGGCGCGCTCTTGGGCAGCGCCACGTCGGCGCCCACCGCGCCCTGTGGGGCGCCGTCGAAGGCGTAGCGCTTGAACTCCACCCCCGACGGCCGGCGGATGACGATGGCGCCCTTGCGGTCCTTCACCGCCCTGACCTCGCGGTCGCGGAGCAGGGCGTTCAGATGCACGGTCTCGCCGGGGCGATAGATGCCGCGGTCGCCATAGATATAGGCGTCGACGGCGGTGGAGACAGCGCGGCCGGCTGTGCCGCCCTCGGGGCTTTCCGATGTGCGGCCGCCGATCCCCTGCTTGGACAGGTCGACGGGGGCGCGGTCGAGGTCCAGCACCGCCAGGTCGCCGGCCTGGCCATAGGCCATCACCATCTTGGCGTCGGCGGGGCCTTCGCCCTCCAGCAGGGCATGGTCAAAGCGGACCCGGCCGGAGGCGTCGGCGTTGGCCACCGCCAGGTCCTCGCCGTTGCGGGCCACCAGGGTCACCTTCACGCCCGGCAGCACCTTGGCGGTCTTCAGCGAGCGGACCACCACGTCCAGGGCCTCGGAGCCGTCATAGGCCGAGAGCGCCATGTCGGTGAACATCACCCAGCGACGGGCCTGGGCCGGGGGATTGGGGTCGAGGCTCTCGCCGTCGTCGCCCTTGATGGCCCGGCCGCCGGAGGCGTCGCGGGCCTTGATGACATAGCCGCCGGGCTTCATCTCCTTGAGCACGGCGCCCAGGGGGAAGACGGTGGTGGTGCGGTCGCCGACGTTCTGGACGTTCACCGCCACCTCGCCCTTCCAGACGATGCGGCCCTCGTCGTCGGGGCTGTCGGAGCCGTAGTCGTCGGAATACTGGCCCTCGGCGGTGGGATCGGGCGCGCTGATCGACTTGCGCACCAGGTTGCGGTCCACCACGCGCCAGACCTCCACGTAGAGGCGTGACACGTTCACGGTCTCGATGCCGATGCCGTCGGCGTCCTCGCGGGGCAGGATCACGCCCTCACCGGCGAAGCCGACATAGGGGGGCTTTTCGCCGAAGGTGAAGTCGACGTCGGCGTTGGCCGCCAGGAGCTCGCCGCCGCGGGCGGGCAGGCCCTTGAGCAGGGTGATCCGGCGGTCGGTGAAGCCGACCCCGGCCACGCAGAGCTCCGAGCCCTTCACCGAGACGGCCGGGCTGCCCCCCATGTCGGGCGCCACCAGCACGTAGTCGGCATAGGACTTGGCCGGATCCAGCGGTCTGGTCAGCTCGACGCAGGCCATGGGCTCGGGCTTGGAGGTGTCGATGCGCGAG
The DNA here is from genome assembly GCF_030645195.1 of Phenylobacterium sp. Lineage (GTDB taxonomy): Bacteria > Pseudomonadota > Alphaproteobacteria > Caulobacterales > Caulobacteraceae > Phenylobacterium. The sequence continues at coordinate 4,943 of NZ_JAUSLW010000188.1, forward strand.
CGCCAGACCGCGAAGCCCTCGGGCTTGGGGACGCCGCGGCGCGGGGCGCTGGCGTTGCGGGGCTTGCCGAACAGGGACCAGCCCTGGGCGCCCGGCTCCAGCTTGGCGGCGGGACCGGCCTTGCCGGCGCCGAACAGGGACAGGCCCTCCATGCCCTTGGCGGCGATGAAGCCGCCGCCGAAGGCGGCCACCAGCAGGCCGGCGGCCACCAGGCCCGGCACGCGGCTGGCGCGGGCGCGGTCGATCCAGGCCTGGACGCGGCCCCGCGCGGGTTCGGGGGTCGGCTCGGGTCCGGGCTCAGGCGCGCCCTCGATCGGCGTCTCGTCGCTCGGAGCCATCGCCCCCTCCCCGGATGACCATTCGTCGTCGAATGAGGGGAGGGCAAAGCCGCGCCAGCGTCAATGCGAAGGCCGGTCTCGCGGCCCATTCAGCTCTGATTTTACAGAGCCCACGGGCCACCCTCGCCGACTTGACCAAGGTCAAGGTTGGAGGGGCCACCCGATGGCAGACATATCCTCCGCCAGCTGACCTTCACGCTGCGGTGCATGGCGTGCGCAACCGCTTGACAGGAAGGCGCGTTGGAGTCGTCATAGTTCAGTATTGCTGCAACGCACAACGCGAGGCCGCCCATGACCGACCAGCCGTTCGCCTACTCGCTCGCCCATGCGGAGCGCGGTTGGTCGTGGTCTGTCTATGATGAGGATGGCGAAACCGTCGCCACCGGCCTCGACCTCAGCCAGTCCGAAGCCCAGGCCGCCGTGGAGGACACCATCCGTCGCGCCGCCTCGGAGATGCGTCCCTAGTCCTTGACGAGGCCCTTCAGGGATCGTCCCATCGCGGTCATGGCGGCGCAGGCGCGTCGCATCCCACCCCCGCGCAAGGACCTCCCTCGCATGCGATCCCAACTTCTGGCGGCCACGGCCGTCGCCCTGCTGGCCTTCGGGCCGGCCGCGGCCCAAGGGGCCAAACCGACTCCCGCCGAGGCCAAGGCCTTCGTCGACAAGGCCGAGGCCGACCTGGCCGCCTTCAACGAATACGCCGCCAAGTCCTCCTGGGTCCGGGCCACCTACATCACCGAGGACACCCAGTGGCTGGAGGCCAAGGCCAGCGCCGAGCAGAACACCCTGGCCACCGGCTACGCCAAGCAGGCGGCCCGCTATGACGGCGTCGCCGTCGACCCGGTCACCGCCCGCAAGCTGAAGCTGCTGAAGCTCTATCTGGTGACCCCGGCGCCGGATCGGCCCGGGGCGGCGGCCGAGCTGGCGGCCCTGCAGTCGCGGCTGGATTCCACCTATTCCACCGGCAAGTTCGCCTATCAGGGCAAGACCCTGACCCTGAACGACGCCGAGGACATCCTGGCCAAGAGCCGCGATCCGGCGCAGCTGAAGGCGGTCTGGGAGGGCTGGCATTCCATCGCCCCGCCGATGAAGGCCGACTACGCCAAGGCCGTGACCCTGACCAACGAGGGCGCCAAGGGCCTGGGCTTCCCCGACACCGGCGCCCTGTGGCGCTCCAACTACGACATGGACCCCGAGGCCTTCGCCGCCGAGACCGACCGGCTGTGGACCCAGGTGGAGCCCTTCTACCGCAACCTGCACTGCTATGTGCGGGCCCGGCTGAATGACAGGTACGGCGACGCGGTCCAGCCCCGCACCGGCCCCATCCGCGCCGACCTGACCGGCAACATGTGGGCCCAGTCCTGGGGCAACATCTATGACGTGGTTGCCCCGAAGACCGCCGCCTCCAGCTACAATCTCGACGAGCTGCTGGTGAAGCACGGCTACTCAGCCGTGAAGATGACGCAGACCGGCGAGGCCTTCTATTCGTCCCTGGGCTTTGAGCCCCTGCCCAAGACCTTCTGGGAGCGCTCCATGCTCGAGCGGCCCCGGGACCGCGAGGTCACCTGCCACGCCTCTGCCTGGGACGTGAACGACCGCGACGACATCCGCATCAAGGCCTGTTTCAAGGTCAACGGCGAGGACTTCTACACCGTCCACCACGAGCTGGGGCACAACTACTACCAGCGGGCCTATTCGGCTCAGCCCTTCCTGTTCAAGGGCTCGGCCAATGACGGCTTCCACGAGGCGGTGGGCGACCTGGCCGGCATGTCGGCGCTCACCCCGACCTATCTCACCCAGATCGGCCTGCTGGAAAAGGCCCCGGGCGCGGAGGAGGACATCCCCTTCCTGCTGAAGATGGCGCTGGACAAGATCGCCTTCCTGCCCTTCGGCCTGATGATCGACAAGTGGCGCTGGCAGGTGTTCGCGGGGAAGGTGGACCCGGCCCACTACAACGAGGCCTGGTGGAAGCTGCGCGGCCAGTACCAGGGCCTGACCCCGCCCGGTCCGCGTCCGGCCGACGCCTTCGACCCGGCGGCCAAGTACCATATCGCCGCCAGCGTGCCCTACATGCGCTACTTCCTGGCCTTCAACTACGAGTTCCAGTTCCAGCGCGCGGCCTGCAAGCAGATGGGCTGGAAGGGGCCGCTGCACCGCTGCTCCCTCTATGGCCGCAAGGACGTGGGCGAGAAGCTGAACGCCATGCTGGCGCTCGGCCAGTCCCAGCCGTGGCAGGACACCCTGAAGGTCTATTCCGGCGAGACCCGCACCGACGCCAGCGCGGTGACGGAATACTTCAAGCCCCTGAACACCTGGCTGATCGCCCAGAACAAGGGCGAGCACTGCGGCTGGTAGGCTGATTTCGGGGGCGGCGCCGCGGGCCGATATGCTTGCGGCGCCATTTACCCTGCGGTGCGCCTCTTTCGTTTACGCTGATCTGCGAAATTCCCCCGAATTCCTGCGATCGGGGGCGTGCCGTGCGCGTGAAACTGCAAGACGAGATCAACCGGCCGACCAGCCTTCGGGCGAAGCTCGCGCGGCGGCTGCTGGCCGGAGCCCGGGATGAGAACGGCGCCGCGGCGGTGTTCTTCGCCATCTCGCTGATCCTGCTGGCCCCGCTGTCGCTGGGCCTGTTCGACATCTACCTGGCCTCGACCCAACGCAACAACCTGCAGGACGCCCTGGACGCCGCCTCCCTGTTCGCCGCCCGCTCGACCGGCACGACGAGCGCCGCGGTGGACGCCGTCGGCGACGCCGCCCTGACCGCCAACCTGGTCCTGCCCGCGGGTTCGACCCTGGTGGCCTCCAACTTCTCCCTCGTGGGCGACAAGGTGGTCGGCTACGCCGAGGTCAGCCCGCCGGCCCTGGCGCCGGGCCTGTTCACCCACGGCAATGTGAAGGCCAATTCCGAGGTCGTGCGCTCGCTGGACAAGCTGGAGATCGCGCTGGTCCTCGACAACACCGGCTCCATGCAGGGCGCCAAGCTCACCACCTTGAAGGACGCCGCCGCGAGCCTGGTGGACAAGCTGGTGGTGGCCGCCCAGCGCAGCACCCAGACCGACCCCCTGAAGATCGCCCTGGTGCCCTTCTCCACGACCGTGCGGGTGCAGACCACGACGTCGCTTGCCGCCTACAACACCACCACCCACACGGGCGCGGGCATCCCGGCCTGGATCGACCCCATGGGCAGCTCCCACTGGAGCGGGACCACCAACAACGACATCTTCGAGGTCACCCCCGGCTCGAGCGCCAAGACCGACCGCTTCGCCATGATGAAGGCCATCGGCTCGTCCTGGAGCGGCTGCGTCGAGCAGCGCGCCCAGCCCTATGACATCAAGGAGGACGCCGCGAGTTCGGGCACGCCGGCCTCGATGTTCATCCCCTATTTCTGGCCCGACGAGCCCGACAGCAACCACTACAACAACTACATGAACGACGGCGGCTCGGGCCTGACCACGCTGCAGAAGGAGCGGCGCACCGGCAAGTACGCCGGCAGCCAGACCCGCACCGGGGCCTTCACCCTCGACGGTTCGGGCTACGGCGCCTACACGCTCGGCCCCAACGCCGGCTGCACCCTGCAACCCGTCATCCCCCTCACCACCAGTTCGGCCAGCATCAAGACCGGCATCGCCGCCATGACCGCGGTGGGCGAGACCAACATCCCCCTGGGCATGGTCTGGGGCTGGCACGCCATCTCCCCCATCGGCCCTCTCGCCGACGGCTCGCCCTACAACACGCCCCACGTCCGCAAGATCATCATCCTGATGACCGACGGCGAGAACACCATGAACAACCCTTCCAGGAGCGGGGAGGTGAACGGCTCGTTCTATGGCGGCCTGGGCTATATCTGGCAGAACATGCTGGGCACCACCTCGTCGAACGGCAACACCCGGGCCGACGCCATCGACGCGCGCCTGGCCCTGCTCTGCACGGCGGTGAAGGGCAAGGACATCACCGTTTATACGGTCCGCGTGGAGGTCAGGAGCGGCACGTCCACCCTGCTGCAGAACTGCGCCTCGACCCCCGACAAGTTCTATGACGTGCAGGATGTGTCGGACCTGTCGGCGGCTTTCGACGCCATCGCCGGCTCCATCGACAACCTGCGGCTCGCAAAATAGAGGCTCGAGATCAAGAATGGGAGCGTGACGGGCGCCTGAACCGGGATCCACTTACAGGCTGTCACGCTCTGGCCTTGAGAAGTGACCGCCGGAGGCCTACCTTAGGTCCCGGCGGGTCTGCTGCGGATCTCGTCGAAGGCAACAAATCCCAGAGACCTTAATTCTCTCTACGGGAGCTGTCCCTGTCCGGGCTCGTGGGCCCGGGCATATGGCGCCCACCTGGTATACCAGGTCCGAGGGGGTTTTAACC
>NZ_JAUSLW010000106.1 GCF_030645195.1 Phenylobacterium sp.
GGACCGTAGAATTCCACGAACTTGCCCACCACGCCCTTCTTGCGCAGCATCTGGGTGACGGTGAGCACCAGGTCGGTGGCCGTCGCGCCTTCCGGCATGGCGCCGGTGACGCGGAAGCCGATGACTTCCGGGATCAGCATCGGGATCGGCTGGCCCAGCATGGCGGCCTCGGCCTCGATGCCGCCCACGCCCCAGCCCAGGACCGACAGGCCGTTGACCATGGTGGTGTGGCTGTCGGTGCCGACGACGGTGTCGGGATAGGCGGTGGTCTCGCCGGCCTCGTCGAGGGTCCAGACGGTCTGGGCGAGATATTCCAGGTTCACCTGGTGGCAGATCCCGGTGCCGGGGGGCACGACGCGGAAGTTGTTGAAGGCCGAGGAGCCCCAGCGCAGGAAGCGGTAGCGCTCGATGTTGCGCTCGTACTCGCGCTCGACGTTCTCGCCGAAGGCCTTGGCGGTGCCGAAGTGGTCCACCATCACCGAGTGGTCGATGACCAGGTCGACCGGGTTCAGCGGGTTGATCTTCTCGGGGTTGGCGCCGAGGTGGGTCATGGCGTCGCGCATGGCGGCCAGGTCCACGACCGCGGGCACGCCGGTGAAGTCCTGCATCAGGACCCGGGCCGGGCGGAAGCTGATCTCGTGCTCCACGGAACCCTTGTTGACCAGCCAGGCGGCGAGCGCCGTGAGGTCGTCGGGGCCGACCGAGAGGCCGTCCTCGTTACGGAGCAGGTTTTCCAGCAGCACCTTCATGGAGGCCGGCAGGCGCGAAACGCCCGAAAGTCCGGCTTCCTCGGCGGCGGGAAGGCTGTAGTAGACGTAGGTCTTGTCGCCCACCGTCAGTTCGCGGCGGGTCTTCAGGCTGTCGATCGACGCCATATAAGGGATCCTTCCTCTGTTCACGGCCGCTTCACCACCGCTTCGGGGATCGCGCGCTTTTCGAGGCGGACACACAGCGTCCGCCCCCGCGCCGCGTACGCCCCCCAAGGCGGCGTCGGCCGCGCGCGTCATAGACCCTGGCTTGGCCCACGTCCATGCAGTGGGAACCCCGCGCCCGTGATCTCCCGTCTGAGCCTCGAAAACCTGGCCGTGCGGCGGGGGGGGCGCCTGCTTTTCGAGGGCCTGAACCTGACCCTCGACTCAGGCCAGGCCGCCGCCCTGACCGGCCGAAACGGCGCGGGCAAGACCAGCCTGCTGCGCACCATCGCCGGCCTGGTCCAGACCGAGGCCGGGACGGTGGGCTTCGGAGGCCTCGATCCCACTGAGGCCCGGGCCCGGGGCCTGCACCTGGTCGGCCACCTGGACGGGCTCAAGCCCGCCCGCACGGCCCGCGAGGAACTCACCTTCTGGAGCGCCTGGACCGGCGGGTCCCCGGAATCGACCCAGACCGCGATCAAGACCCTGGAGCTTTCCACCCTGCTGGACCTGGAGGTCCGGCGGCTGTCGGCGGGCCAGAGGCGGCGCCTGGCCCTGGCGCGGCTCATCGCCGCTCCCCGGCCCCTGTGGCTGCTGGACGAGCCCCTGAGCCCGCTGGACGCCGGCTGGCGCGAGCGATTCGGCCAGATCATGGCCGGCCACCTGGCCGGTGGCGGACTGATCGTCGCCGCCGTGCACGATCCCCTGCCCGTCCCGGCCAAGGCCCTGGAGATCGGGGCGTGAGCCGGGCCGGCGCCCTGCTGTCGCGCGAGGTGGCCCTGGCCTGGGGCAAGGGCGGCGGCCCGCTGGTCTCGCTCGGCTTCTACGCCGGGACCGCGACCCTGCTGCCGCTCGCCACCGGCCCGGAACCCGCCCGGCTGGCGGCCATCGCCACCGGCATGGCCTGGGTGGCCCTGGCCCTGGCGGCCCTGCTCTCCCTGGAGCGGCTGTTCGAGCGCGACTACGAGGACGGGGCGCTCGACCTGATCGTGCTGTCGCCCTTGCCGCTGGAGATCGTCTGCGCTCTGAAGTGCCTGGGCCAGTGGATCGCAACGGGCGCGCCCCTGGCGCTCGCCGCCCCGGTGGCGGCCATCGCGCTCGGCGCCCGGCCCGAGCTCGCCCCCCTGATCTTCGCCTGCGCCCTGGTGGGGGGCCTGGCCTTCGCCTTCACCGGCGGGATCGGGGCGGCGCTCAGCCTGGGGGCCCGGCGCGGCGGCCTGCTGACCGCCGTGATCGTCCTGCCGCTGTTCGTGCCCCCGGTGATCTTCGGCGGGGCGGCCCTGGACGCCTTCGGCAATGGATTGCCCTGGCATGCGGGCCTGGCCCTGCTGTGCGCCTACGCCGCCGCGGCGGTGGCGCTCGGCCCGCTGGCCATGGCCGCGGCCTGCCGCAACGCCCTGTCCTGAATTTTCCGGCGACGGAAACCGCCGGGTCACGCGTTGAAGGTCTTGAGGGGCGTAACAACCCGGAGTCCGAGACCCCATGAAATTCACCACCCCGCTGCTGATCGGCGCCACGATCCTGAGCCTTGGCGGCGCCGCCCTGGCGCAAACCGCCCCGCCCGCCGGCATGATATCCGGCGCCCAGGACGCCGGCCCGCGCCACGATCGCGGCGACCGTGCGCACCGCGACCCCGCCGAGATGGCCGCCCGTCGCGCCCAGCATCTGCGCGACGCCCTGCAACTGACCCCGGCCCAGGAGCCGGCGCTGAACGCCTTCATCGCCGCCCTGGCTCCCCCGGCCGGAATGCGGGACAAGATGCGCGCCGAGCGCGGCGAGCGGGCGGCGATGACCACGCCGCAGCGCCTGGACCACATGAAGGCCCGCATGGCCGAGCGCCAGGTCCAGTTCAGCCGCCGCGCCGACGCGACGATGCGCTTCTACAGCCAGCTGTCGCCGTCCCAGAAGAAGGCCTTCGACGCCCTGGGCCCGATGGGCGGCCACGGCGGCAAGGGCCACGGCGGCGGCCACCGCATGGGCGGCCGCGGCTAAGCTAATTCCTCCCCCACCGGGGGAGGGGGACCGCCGGAGGCGGTGGAGGGGGTTAGGGCGGCGCAGCTTCCATGCCCAAGCCCCCTCCGTCTCGCGGGCTTCGCACGCGATCCACCTCCCCCGAAACGGCCTGCGGCCTGGGGGAGGAATTGGATGCCTTTGCTCGTGACGAAGGCCCGGCTTGCCCGAAGCGGCGCCGGGGTCTAATTCGCCAGCATGATCCCGGCGCCGGCCTTCCTGTCGAACCCCGAGCGCTTCATGGCGTTCTCGCGCTGGGCCGCGCCCATGTTCGGCGTCATCGCCGTGCTGCTGGCGCTCGCCGGCCTCTGGCTGGGCTTCACCGCCCCCGAGGACTATCAGCAGGGCGACACCGTGCGGATCATGTTCATCCATGTTCCCGCCGCCTGGATGAGCATGTTCGTCTATGCCTGCCTGGGGGGGGCGAGCTTCCTGGCGCTCGTCTTCCGCCACGCGCTCGCCGACGCCGCCGCCCAGGCCGCCGCCCCCCTGGGCGCGGCCTTCACGGTCCTGGCGCTGGCCACCGGCTCGCTGTGGGGCCGGCCGATGTGGGGGACCTGGTGGGTCTGGGACGCGCGCCTGACCTCGGTCCTGGTCCTGCTGCTGTTCTACCTGGCCTATATGGCCCTGCGCGCCTCCCTGGACGACGAGGCCAAGGCGGCCCGCGCCGGGGCGATCCTGGCCCTGGTGGGCGTCGTGAACCTGCCCATCGTCCACTGGTCGGTGAACTGGTGGAACACCCTGCACCAGGGCGCCTCGGTGTTCCGCAAGGGCGGCCCCACCATGACGGTGGAGTACCTCTATCCCCTGCTGCTGCTGGGCCTGGCCTATATGGCGGCCTTCGGGTCCCTGTGGCTGGTGCGTATTCGCGGCGAGGTCTGGCGCCGCCGCGCCGAGGCCGCGGCCCTGCGCGCGGCGAGGGGCTGACCATGCTCGACCTGGACCCCGGCGCCTACGCCGCCTTCATCTGGCCCGCCTACGGCCTGACCGCGATCGCCTTCCTCGGCATGATCGCCTCCAGCCTCAACCACGCCCGCCGCTGGCGCAAACGCGCGCGGGAGCTTTCCAGGGACCGCGAGGCGTGAACCGGGGCCTGGCCTTCCTGCCGCTGATCGCCCTGGTGGCGCTGGCCCTGCTGTTCGGGTTGTTCGCCTTGAAGCACGACCCCCGGGTCCAGCCCCAGGCCCTGGTGGGCAAGCCGACCCCGGACCTGGTCCTGCCCAGCCTCGACGATGGCCGGCCCGTGCGCCTGCGCGAGGTGGCCAAGGGTCCGGCGCTGGTGAACATCTTCGCCTCCTGGTGCGCCCCCTGCGAGATCGAGCAGCCGGTGCTGGTGGCCCTGAAGGCGCAGGGGGTCCCCCTGGTGGGGATCGCCTACAAGGACGCGCCCGACAACACCAAGGCGTTCCTGACCCGCCTGGGGGACCCCTATGGCGCGCGCCTGGTGGACCGCGACGGGCGGGCCGGGATCGAGCTGGGGGTCACCGGCGTGCCGGAGACCTATCTGGTGGGGGCCGACGGCATGATCCTGGCCAAGCACACCGGACCGCTCACCGAAAAAGACGCCCGGGATCTCTGGGCGAAGGCCCCGCGTTAACCTTACATTGAGGCGAACCGCGCGATGTCGTTGACCGCGCATTAACCATAAGGCCCCGACGTGGCGCTCCCGATCCGACCCGGCTTCCCGCAGACCGCCCAGCCGATCCAGCGGCCCGAGGCGCCCCGCAATGCGGGTCAGCGCGCCTTCTTCCAGGCCGCGCTCGGCCAGCAGGAGGCGCCGACCTCGGCCGCCGCCGCCCAGCCGACCACGCGGGCCCAGCCCCTGGGCCGCATCCCCACCAACCTGCCTGCCGATCCGCCGGAGCGGATCCTGCGGCCGGGCTCGCTCCTGGACATCAAGGTCTAGGGACACATCCCAGAGCGGGTGATGGGTCAGGCCGCCTTCTTGGCCTTCTTCTCTTTCTTGGGCTTCTCGGGCTTGGGGGTCTTTTCCGGCTTGGCCGGCTTCTCGGCCTTGGGCGCCTTCTCCGGCTTGGGCTTCTTCAGCTTGGGCTTCTCAGCCTTGACCTTCTTGGCGGGCTTTTCCACCGACGGCTGGGCGGCGGCGTCGCCGGCGGCGATCAGGTCGCGCAGGACGCTGACCAGGCCCTCGCGCTTGCCCGAGGAGAGCAGCTTCAGCAGCTTGGCGTCGACGGCGGCCATCTTCGGCTTGGCCTCCTCCAGCAGCTCGCGGCCGGCCTCGGTGAGGCTGACGGCGTTGGCCCGCGCATCGGCCGCCGATCGCTGGCGCTCCAGCAGCCCCTTGGTGATCATGCGGGCGGCCATGTCGGCCAGGGTCGAGCGGTCGATGCCGGTGATCTTGACCAGGTCGGTCTGGGTCAGGCCCTCATGGGCCTCGACCGCCGCCAGGACGGCGTACTGGCGCTGGGTCGGTCCGCCGGCCCCGAAGGCCTCGGCGTAGAGGTCCAGGGACAGCTGCAGGGCGCGATGCAACAGGTGGCTCGGCGACCGGTCGAGGGCCGGGAGCCCGCCTGACTTGCCAGACTTCGATTTCGACATGGAGTTCCCCGCCTTTCGGATTTGGCTCGGGCCGGAACATTATAGTCCGTTCGCGTCGTTTTGACGACAGCCGTCCGTGGACGGCCTATTCGATCGGCGGCACCGGCGGCGGCTCGTCGATCTTGGCGTACTTCATCATCAGCGGCACCTGGGAGAAGCCGAACAGGATGTGGATGATGGACAGGCCCGGGAAGCGGAACAGCACCCAGGTGGCGTCCGGCTGGGTGCGCCAGAGGAATTCGTTCAGGCCCGCCACGCAGAGGAAGAAGATCCCGTAGCGCCAGGTCAGCTTGCGCCAGCCCTCGTCGGGCATCTGGAAGGCCTTGCCCAGCAGGATCTTCAGCGGGTTCTTGCGCAGCACCATGCCGCCGATCAGGAACAGGCCGAAGGCGACGGAGGTGACCGTCGGCTTGACCTTGATGAAGCGGTCGTCGTGGAAGAACAGGGTCAGGCAGCCGAACAGCACCGCGATCAGCCCCGCCACCAGGGGCATGGGGGCGATCCGCTTTTCCACCACGAAGCCGATGACCAGGGCGAGCGCCGCGCCGGCCACCATGCCCCAGGTCGCCTGGACGGTGTCGTGGGTGATGAAATAGGCGATGACGAAGCCGACCGGCCATCCGTAGTCGACGAAGCCGGTGACGAACTTCTTGGCGCCAGGCGACAGGGTCATGCGTCCTCCAGACCGACGAGGGAACGGGCGAAGGCCCGTGCGTTGAAGGGCTGAAGATCCTCGATCCCCTCCCCGACGCCAATCAGCTTGATGGGGCTGTCGGAGGCCTGGGCCACGGGCACCAGGACCCCGCCCCGGGCGGTGCCGTCCAGCTTGGTCATGACGATCCCCGACACCCCGATCTGGTTGCCGAAGATGTTTTCCTGGGCGAGCGCATTGCGGCCCACCGTGGCGTCGAGCACCAGCAGGGTCTCGTGCGGGGCCTCGGGGTCAAGCTTCTTGACCACCCGGATGACCTTCAGCAGCTCGTCCATCAGGCCCTGCTTGTTCTGCAGGCGGCCGGCGGTGTCGATGAGCACCACGTCGTGGCCCTTCTCCTTGGCGTGAGCGATGGCGTCGAAGGCCAGGCCCGCGGCGTCGGAATTGGGCGGGCGCGACATGAAGTCGGCGCCGGCGCGCTCGGCCCAGACCTTGAGCTGCTCGACGGCGGCGGCGCGGAAGGTGTCGCCGGCCACCACCAGCACCTTGGCGCCCTTGCCCGTCAGATCGGCGGCGATCTTGCCGAGCGTCGTGGTCTTGCCCGAGCCGTTGACCCCGATGAACAGCACCACATAGGGCTTCGGCCCCGAAAGCGGATCGAAGGTCCCCTGGCGGCTGGAAAGCTCGTCGCCGATGGCCTCGGCCAGGGCTTCCTTGATCTCCATCTCGTCGACGCTCTTGCCGAACTTGGCGTCGGAGAAGCGCTGGGTGATGCGGGCGGCCGAGTGCGGACCGAGGTCGGCCTCGATCAGCATCTCCTCCAGCTCGTCGAGCTTGGCCTGGTCCAGCGGCGCCTTGGTGAAGGTCGCGGCCACCTGTTCGGTCAGCGCCTTGGACGAGCGCGTGAGGCCGCCGGCGAGGCGCTGGAACCAGCCCTTCTTGGGTTCAGTCATAGGCGGCTTCTAGCGGCTCCTCGGCGTGCGCGATAGAGGATGGGGAATGGACGCGCTGACCGCCACCCTGACCTGGCTGGACTACGCCGCCGTGGCGGTGTTCGGGGCCACCGGCGCGCTCGCCGCCGCGCGGCGCAAGCACGACATCGTCACCTTCGGCTTCTTCGCGGCCGTGACCGGGGTGGGCGGTGGCACCCTGCGCGACCTGCTGATCGGGGCGCCGGTCTTCTGGGTGCAGAAGCCGGCCTATATCCTGGCCTGCCTGGCCGCGGCCATGGCGGTCTGGGTGTTCGGGGCGGGCAAGGGGCGGATGCGGGTGCTGCTGTGGCTCGACGCCCTGGGCCTGGCCGCCTATTGCGTGGTGGGCGCGGCCAAGGCCGCCTCCCTGGGGGCGCCGCCCTTCTCCGCCGTGGTGATGGGGACGCTGACGGCCTGTTTCGGCGGGGTGATCCGCGACGTGCTCGCCCACGAGCCGTCGATCCTGCTGAAGCGGGAGATCTATGTCACCGCCGCCCTGGTGGGGGCCAGCGTCTTCGTGATCCTGCAGATGTTCGAGGTTCCGGGCTTCCCGGCGGGGGTCGCGGGGTTCGCCGCAGCCTTCGCCATCCGAACCGGCGCGATCCTGCGAGGCTGGGCCCTGCCGGGCTTCCCGGGACGCGGGACGCCGGAGGATTAGAGCGGCCAGACGTCCGTGTCGTGGTCCGGGTGCTGGTGGCTGACGAGGGTGGCGTAGAATTGAGCCACCTTCTCCGCCTGCGCCGGGGTCCGCTGCGCCAAGCCCTTGAGGTCGTCCACATAGGGCAGCTTGGACTCCACCCCCACCTGCAGGACCGGGACTATCTTGTCGGGGTGGTCGAAGGCGCCGATGGCGATATTGACCGGCCACTGGGGCGACTCGAAGGAGAGCTGGGTCCCGCAGTCGCCGCAGAAGCCGCGGGCGATCAGGTTGGAGCTCTGGAAATATTTCGGCGCGCCACGGGTCCATTCGAACCCTTCGACGTCGACATAGGGACCGTAGAAGCCGCCGAAAGCCTTCTGGCACATGCGGCAGTGGCAGATGCTGGCCCGGCCCAGGCGCTCGGCGTGGAAGCGCACGGCGCCGCACTGGCAGCCCCCCGACCAGCCGCTCATTCCGCCGCCTCCAGCACCGCGACCTTGCCGATCGCCCGGGTCCCGTCGTGGCCGGTGATGGTCATGGGAACGATGGCGCCCACGGCGGCCTCGCCCGCATAGGCGATCTCGGTGAAGTCCTCGGCGCGGGCGACGCCGTCGCGTTCGACGAGGCCGGTGAGGGTGCGGCCGACCTGGCGCTGCAGGTGGCGCTCCAGGGCCCGCTCGCCGGCGGCGCGCAGGCGGGCGGCGCGGTCCTTGATCACCGGCCGCTGGAGCTGCGGCATCCGCGCGGCGGGGGTCCCCGGACGCGGACTGAAGGGGAAGACGTGCAGGAAGGACAGCCCTCCGTCCTCGACCAGCTGAAGGGTGTTTTCGAACATCGCCTCCGTCTCCGTTGGGAAGCCGGCGATGAAGTCGGCGCCGAAGGCCGTGTCCGGGCGCACGGCGCGGACGTCGGCGATCAGCTTCAGGGCGTCGGCGCGGCTGTGGCGGCGCTTCATCCGCTTCAGGATCATGTCGTCGCCGGCCTGCAGGGACAGGTGCAGGTAGGGCATGAGGCGCGGGTCCTCGGCCAGACAGCGCATCAGGTCCGGGTCGATCTCGGCGGCGTCGATGGAGGAGAGCCGCAGGCGCGGCAACTCCGGGACCAGCTTCAGGATGCGGGCCACGAGCTGGCCAAGCGTCGGCTGACCCGGCAGGTCCGAGCCCCAGCTGGTGATGTCCACCCCGGTGAGCACCACCTCGAGATAGCCCTGGGCGGTGAGCTTGCGGACCTGCTCCACCACCTCGCCGGCGGCGGCCGAGCGGGAATTGCCGCGGCCGAAGGGGATGATGCAGAAGGTGCAGCGGTGGTCGCAGCCGTTCTGCACCTCGACAAAGGCCCGCGCGCGGTCGCGCAGGCCATCGATCAGATGGCCGGCGGTCTCGCGCACGCTCATGATGTCGTTGACCCGCACGCGGGCGGACGCGTCGTTCATCGCCCCCGGCCGCGCCTTCTCGGCGTTGCCCAACACCAGATCGACCTCCGGCATGGCGGCGAAGGCGGCCGGATCGATCTGGGCCGCGCAACCGGTGACGATCAGCCGGGCGCCGGGCCGCTCACGCCGCGCCTTGCGGATCGCCTGCCGAGCCTGGCGGACGGCCTCGTTGGTGACGGCGCAGGTGTTGAAGACGACCGCGTTCTCGACCCCGTCGGCCCGCGCGCGCGCGCGGAGGGCCTCACTCTCGTAGGCGTTCAGCCGGCAGCCGAAGGTGACGACCTGGACGTCGGCGGCGGCGGCGGCGAGGAGGGCGGGAAGGGTCATGGTTCAAACACGTCGGGCGGCCGATGTGGCCGCCCTTGGAGGAGATTGTGTAGCAGATTGGGCGGCGTCACCCAAACCGGCCTCCCCGCGCACCCGCCCCGCTGCCTTGGGGCAAGGCCTCATCACACTTCCCCAAACTGTCATCCCGGACGGC
>NZ_JAUSLW010000111.1 GCF_030645195.1 Phenylobacterium sp.
GTCGATCTCGGCCTCGGTGACGATCCCGAAGAAGCTGCGCCAGCTCTGGCCGTCGGTCAGTACATCCCCCACCAGCTGGCCGCATTGGCGACCATCGGTTCGACCAGGAAGACCAGGCCCGCGCTGGTCAAGGTCGTCAGCGCGAAAATCAAGGTTACCGGAGAGGTCGCGCGAGGCGACCTGGCGGTCAGCTCCGACATGCTGTTCCCCCTGCGATCCCTTGCCCTGCTTGGCTTGGTTTGTCCTCTGGGACTGCATCCCTCAGGAGGCGAGCGTTAACATGTGGGGTCCGCGCACCTCAGCAGGGGGCGCTCAAAGTGAGCGCCCAGAAGTTTGACGGAAGGGGGGCATGGGGCCACTTCTGGCCGACGAGCACTGTGCTCTTTGCAAATGGGGGAGTGGGCGAAATGCTGCGTGAGCTTCTGAATCAAGTTTCCGTTCTTTTGAAGGACGAATCCGGTCTGACTTCGACCGAATATTCGACCATGGGCGGCGCGATGGCCGGCGGCGTGTTCACGGCCTCCGATGCTCTTTCGCAAGCCTCGGGCACGGCGATCGACAACGTGGTCAACGCCGTTGCAGGCGACGACGCCGCGGTTTGATAGCGCGCTGCGCCGGTTTCCGGCACAGCGTACCTGTCATGAGTAATCTAGAGATTGCTTTGAATCTGGCCCTTCTGGCTTTGCTGGCGGGGTCAGTTTTCTCCGACGTCACCCGCAGGCTGATACCCAACTTCGTCTGCCTGGGAGTGTTTCTGCTCGGCCTTGTTCACGCCGTGCTGATCAGCACGGGGGACTGGATCTATTCTCTGGTAGGCTGCGGCATCGTCCTCTTGGGCGGTTTGGCGCTGCACCAGAAGAAGGTTCTGGGCGGGGGCGATATCAAACTCATTACGGCGCTCAGCATCTGGCTGATGCCGATCGAACTGGCGCGATTCGTGCTGTCGATCATGTTCGCCGGCGGCCTCGTGGGCGCCGGCTATCTGGCGGTCGGCTTTGTCCGACGCCTGCGCGACAAGACGGCGCCCGCCGCGGCCGGGGTGCCCTACGCGCTCGCCATCGTCGGGGGCTTTCTGGTGTTGCGGCCAGAGGTGCTGACGACAACCGTGTTGTGACGCGATGGCCGGGGGGCATCCGATGAGCGAGCCGAAGAAGACCGAGCGCCCGTTGGGCCTCATGGCCAAGAACGTCCTGATGTTCGTCGTCGCGGCGGCGGTGGCTGGTGTCCTGGTGCACCTGATCAAATCCCAGGTCTTTCCGCGCCTTCCGGCGCCCCTTGCGGAGCTTGTCGGGGCCCGGAAATGAGCGACACCGATCTCTTCGGCGTTCGGGGCGGCAAGAAGCCGGTCTCCAAGTTCGGCGCCTTCGTCAAGAACGCCAGCCTGTTCCTAGGCGCCCTGCTGATCACCGTCACCCTGGGCTCCTTCCTGAAGGCCTATGCCGGCGGCGGCGCCACCAAGGGCCAGGGCGCCTTCTATCTGCAGGCCACCAGCGCCATGAAGCCGGGCGACGTGATCAGCACCGAGACCGCGGTGTGGCGCTCGGCCCTGGGCAAACGCAGCGGTGAGTGGGTCACCGACAGCTCCAAGAAGTCCGAGACCTATTGGGGTTGGCGGGTGGTCTCCCCGATCCGGGCGGGCCAGCCCGTGCTCAAGCAATCGGTCATCGCCGTGAACACCGGCGCCACGGCCTTCGAGCTGCCGCCCGGCAAGGTGGGCTTCGTGCTGATGGGCGACGAACTGGCCGCGGCCACCGAGATGCTCCAGGAAGGCAGCTGGGTGAACATCATCGCCGTGGTCGGCGGCGGCTCCCGGAGCAAGGCCGAGGCCGACTCACCCTCTGTCACCACCGTCGTGGAGGGTTCAAAGGTTCTCCACGTCCGTGCCGGCCTGAAGCGGGGCGGCCGCGGCCTCGATCCGTCCGTGACCATCGCCGTCTCGCCCGAAGAGGCCGAGGACCTGGCCGCCTGGCGTCAGGCCGGCGCGCTGGTGGTCGTCCTGGCCAGCGCCACCAGCCCCCGCTCGATCCACCAGGGGGATCTTCGCCAGCTCTGGGACACCGAAGCGGTTCCCGAAGAGGACTCGGCGAGCGCGCAATCGTCCACCTACGGCGTGGCCCGCGCAGCGCCGGCGCCCACCCGCAGCGTGTCGGTGGTCACCCCTTCGGGCGTCCAGAAACAGGACCTCAAATGATTCGGCGCCTTGTGCTGGCCGCCGTCGTCTGGGTGCTGGCCTCGCCCGCCCTGGCCCAGGTCCGCACCACGATCACGGAGGGCGGGTTCCTCGTCCTCACCCCCTCCAGCGATGTCAGCTCGGTGGTCATGTCCAACGACAGCACCCTGAAGGTGGATGTCCGAGGCGCGCGACGGATCGTGCTGTTCGGGGTCAAGGAGGGCATCGCCGAGGTGATGCTGATGAATGGCGCCAACCAACAGATCGAGCGGCGCACCGTCGAGGTTACGGCCGACACCGCCAACCTCGCAGCCCTGATCGCGCGCACCGCCCAGGTGCCGAACCTGACGGTGTCGAAGTCGGCCGGCGTGGCCGTGCTGACCGGCGACGCGCCCAACGCCGCCACCGTTGTCCTGGCCGGGGACATCGCCGCCGGCGCCCTGCCGGGCGTCAAGATCATCAACCTGATCCATAGCGCCACCAACGATCAGCTGGCCGTCTCGGTCCGGGTCCTGGAGGTTCGTCGCAACAAGGTCAGGGAGCTCGGCATCCGCTGGCAGGCGCAGAACCGCTTCAACGGCGGGACCGGGGCCATCGGTAACCTGTTCGCCAGCGCCATCGGCACGGCCACCACCACCGACCTGTTCGCCTCGGCCAAGTTCACCATCGACCGGTTGGTCCTGGATACATTCCTGAACTACCTGCGCTCCGAGGGCGCGGCCACCATGCTGGCGGAGCCGACCATCGTCGCCACCAGCGGCCAGAAGGCCCGTTTCCTGGCCGGCGGCGAGCTCCCGGTTCCCAGTCCCCAGACCAACGGCGTCACCAACAATGCGGTGGGCTACACCTACAAGCCCTATGGGGTGACCCTGGAGTTCACCGCCCTCATCCTCGACAACGAGTCGGTCCGGCTGCAACTGGCTCCGGAAGTCAGCCAGGTGGACACGTCCAATATCGTCGAGTTCAACGGCGCCAAGGTGCCGGGCCTGATCACCCGTAAGACCGACACCACGGTGACCCTGAAGTTCGGTGAGAGCGTGGCCATCGCGGGCCTGCGTTCGGCGGAGTCGCAGCGTAACAAGCAAGGCCTGCCGTTCCCGACGCCCTTCGACATCGGCGACAAGCTGGCCGGCTCGCGCGACTCCCGCAACAGCGACACCGAGCTGGTGCTCATCGTCACCCCCGAACGGGTGGAGGACGCGTCCAAGCACATGCCCTCGCCGGCCGTCGAGGCGAACCTGTCGCCCTTAAAATGAGCAGCCTTCTGGATCGCCGCCAGATCATATCGGCTCTCGTCGACGAAGCCGCGCGCGCCTATCCCACCGCCCGGGTCGGGGCGCTAGCTGTCGAGCCGGAGACCCTGCGCGACTTCTTCCTGGGTCTGCTGGCTCGGGGGCCCAATGTTCCGGGGCTGGACGCCGAGGAGCTGGCCCAGACTGCGGTCGATGAGGTCCTCGGCTATGGTCCCATCCAGCCGCTGATGACCGATCCCGGGGTCACCGACATCCTGATCAATGGCTGGAATGCGATCGTCTATGAGAAGGGCGGACGGCTCACGCCCTTTGACGGCGGCTTCTTCGGTCCGGAGCATCTGGTGGCCTTCGTCCATCGCCATGTGGCCAGGGCCGAACGGGCGATCAATCGCGCCAATCCCTGGGTCGATGTCGAGCTGCCTGATGGCTCGCGGATGCACGCGGTCGCCCCGCCGGTGGCCATGGGCGGTCCCTTCGTCTCGATCCGCCGTTTCCCGCAGCGTCCCTACACCCTGGCGGACCTGGAGCGCATGGGCGGCGTCACCGCCGAGCAGCGCCAATGGCTGGAGGCGGCCGTCGACAGCCGGCTGAACGTGATCGTCGCCGGCGCGCCTGGGGTGGGCAAGACCACGCTGCTGGGCGCCATGCTCGGCCGTGTGCCGGCCGACCAGCGGATCGTGCTGGTGGAGGATGTCAGCGAGCTGAAGGTCGACCATCCCCACTGCATCAAGCTGCAGACCCGTCGGATCGATCATGGCGACGGCGAACAGGCCAACATCCGCAAGCTGGTGCGCGAGACCCTGCGGATGCGGCCCGACCGCCTGGTGGTGGGGGAGGTGCGCGGCGAAGAGGTGTTCGACATGATCGCGGCCATGTCCATCGGCCTGGCGGGCTCCCTGAGCACCCTGCACGCCGGATCGATCACCGGGGCGATTCACCGGCTGGAGTCGCTCTACGCCTCGGCGACCTCGGGGCAGTCAGGGGTCAATCCGGGCCAGGCCCTGCGCGACGCCGTTGACGCCATCGTCTTCCTGCAACGCGACAGCTCGGGCCGGCGGCTGGTCTCGGAGATCCACAGGTTGGAACGCGTCTAGTGTCCTGGCTGCGCTCCCTGCCCGGGCCCGCCCTGATGGCCGGAGTGGTGGCCCTGGGCGCCACGGCCTGGTGGGCCAAGAGCCTGCCGATGGGGCTGGCGGTCGGGCTCGGCGTCCTGATTCTGGTGGTGCAACTGCTGCGCGGGCGGCAGGCCACTCAGTTGGCGGCCGAGCGCGCCGCGGTCTCGCGCCTACTGGAGCAGGTCAGCCCGATGTCACGGGCCGGGATGCCCCTGCTGGCCGCCATGGCGGCCTGTTCGCAGGGGTCGTCGCACCCCGGTCCCCAGGCCCTGGCGCTGGCCCTGCAGGGCCTCTCGGCCGGCCAGCCGGCGGAGACGGCCGCGCGGGGCGTGGAGGCCTGGCCCCTGTCGAACCTCACCTATCGCCTGTGCCTGGTGCATCGCGAGCAGGGCGGGGCGCCGGAGGGTTTTCTCAAGGCCTTCAGAGACGCCCTGGGCATGGCCGAGGACCTGGCCAAGAAGCGCAACCTGGCCCTGATCCAGATCCGCTGGCAGGCCAATATCATGACCGCCTTCTTCTTCCTGGTGCTGCTGGCGTCGGCCGCGCGCGCCGGGCCGCTGTTCGCCAGTCTGCTGGCCACCGATGAGGGGCGCCTCATGGTGACGCTCTCCGCGGCCCTGGTGATCTGGGGGCGGGTGAGCCTGAACCTGATCTCTGAGGCCATGCAATGAGCCTGCTCGATCGCCTGCGTAAGACCGCTGCTCTGGAGGACGAAGCCTGCGAGCTGGTGGCGGTCGCGACCCTGGCCGCAGCCGAGGCCGGCTCGCCGCCGGCCAGCGCCCTGGCCCTGGCCCTGGATGTCACCACCGTCCGGTTCGGGCCCATCATCGAGGCGCTCCGCGTGGTGGAGCGGCGGCTCCGGTTCAGCCTGGACGGCGGGGCGGTGGCGCAGACTCTGGTCGGGCAAGGCCCGGGCGCGGCCCTGGTGACCGAGGTCGCCGAGGCCGAGCGCAACGGAGACGACTTGCGCGAGCGCATGCAGATCTTCCTGAAGAACAGTTTCGAGCGTCGGGAATACGAGCTGCGCCAGCGCATCGAGGTGTTCCCGGTCTACATGATCGTCGTCCTGGTGCTGTTCTTCATGCCGGCGATCCTGATCGTCCTGGTGGGACCTTCGTTCTTCGCCCTGCTGCGGGCGCTCTACGAGGTCTGACCGGCGCTCAATCTGAGCGCCCGTAGCGTGGAGATCACCGGGCTTACAAATTATGGTGAAACTGCTGTGGTGCGACGCGCGCCCAGTCGCGATTTGGGGGGCGAAATGAAACCAGTTGTACGCGCGATGGTATTGGCCTCGGCGCTGATGTTCACGACAGCGACGATCGTGCCGATAGCCACGCCGGCCGAAGCCAAGGTTGTCGGCAAGGTCTTGCACAAGACTAAGAAGCCGCCGATCAAGAAGGCGCTCTCGAAGAAAAAGGGCCTCGCCAAGAAGAAATTGTCCAAGAAAAAGGGCGTCGGCAAGAAGGCCCTGACCAAGAAGAAGGGCGTGGCGAAGAAGAAGTTGACCAAAAAGGTCCGTCCGATCGTCAAGAAGCCTTAGGTCCCTGGGTCGCCCGCATGCGAACCCTGTTTACCGGACTGCTGAAGGACAATCGTGGCCTGGCCTCGGTCGAGGCCACGATTGTCCTGGCGACCTTGGGTGTGGCCTTGATCGCTGGCGGCTATGCCGCCGGCCCTGCGATCAAGGCCTACGCCGAGCGGCTCAGCGGCCTGGTGGTGGAGGCGCGATGCCTGTCCGCCGCCGAGGCCGGCCAACCGCTTCCGGAATCCTGCCCGGCGGGGCCCGGCTAGATGCTGGGGATCCAGATCCTGCTGATCTCGTTCATGGGGTTCCTGGCGGGACTGGAGGCCTCGGCGCCCGGCGCCGTCGGCGCGGTCCTGACCGCCACCGCCCAGGTGTCGATGGCCGTCCAGGACGGCACGTATCAGAAACTCCACAACCATGTCGAGTTGTTGAGGGACAGCCCAGGCCCTGTTTAAGCAATTTTAGGTCGAGTTGAATTCGGCTGGTGGTTATCAGTTACACATAATGAGTAAGTGAGGCGCACGATCGACTTGTGGGCTGACCCCTCCTGTGGCGCTTTGC
The DNA here is from genome assembly GCF_030645195.1 of Phenylobacterium sp. Taxonomy (GTDB): domain Bacteria; phylum Pseudomonadota; class Alphaproteobacteria; order Caulobacterales; family Caulobacteraceae; genus Phenylobacterium. Next base: position 6,625 of record NZ_JAUSLW010000111.1, read on the forward strand.
CTCCCGAGAGCACCGTTCGGGGGGACGTCGTTATTTCGATCAGCAGTGTCGTGAAACTGGTTTCGGAGCCTGAGGCGCGCCCGTCGCCCGGGGTGGAGACCATCGGTCAGCGCCTGCGTATCTCCACGCGGATGTTCGGCTTTTTCGTCATGCTTCGGAAGAAGAAGGGCCTGGATGTGGCTGCCTTCCAGATCATGTCGGCCTTCAATCTCGCCGGCCTGGCCGAGCAGCAACGAGCCTATGGGGCCGGCGCGGCGTTTGGTGGCGCGCCCTTCGGCGCGGCCCTGTCGGCCACGGCGCTCTCGGACATGACCGGGATTCCGCGCCAGACCGTGCGGCGGCGGCTGCAGACGCTGCAGGGGCTAGGATACCTGACCGTCGAGACCGACGGCTCCTATCGCATGAGCGCGCACTGGAGCGAGCTGGACATCGTCGACGAGGTCGGCGGCCTCATCGCCCGCTGAATCTCGGGCTCCGCCCGCGGCAGGCCGACGGAGTTGGTCGCGCCCACTGCTGGCTGTCACGAGACCCGACCAATGGCGCTCCAGGGGCGCACAAGGTTTACGATCTGTTTCTTAGGTCGAGCGCCCTCATACTTGTGAAACCACGTCCATTCTCCAGCCTTTAGGGTCGAGGGCGTTACTTGAACGACAACGGCAGTTGTTCAGGCTAGGTACGTGTTCAACAAAATCTTTAGTCTTGAGCCGGGGTCCTCCGCCTGGGCCATGGTCACCCGCTCCGTCCGCGCCCTGATCGCCGACCGGGGCGGCCTCAGCACCGTGGAATACTCCACCATGGGCGGGGTGATGTCGGGCGCCATCTACATGGCCGGACAGGCGCTCCAGCAGGCCCAGCTCTCGGCCATCGAAAGCCTAACCGGGCCATAGCGAGCTGATCGCGTTGACCGTGCCGTCACCTCTGCGGATCGCATCCTACGGTCAGCATGGCGCGCGTCATGTGGGTCGCTCCTCAGAACTGGCAAGGGGCCGACCACTAGCGTCGCGAAATCCGTTGTCCGGGAGCTGTTCCAGGACAAAACCAATGTAGCTGCTCGACATTGAGGCCGCGCGCTGGCCAGAGCACGTAACTGACCCGTCATGCCGCTGGGGATGGCCAATAGCGCCTACCTCGCCCTGGGAAAATGTCGCCCGGAAGCCATACTGCGCCTTGAAGCGGCGCGGAGGGGAGGTCGCCGCCCAGGTTCCGGAAGGCGCAAATGCCTCCTGCGCGATGCATGACTTGCCTGATCCCACATCATCTGCGCCATCGCCGAGATGAGCCGGTTCCAGGCTGCGCAGGGCTCGGGACCAGCGGCGCCTCCAATTGAGGGACCTGAGGCGTGTGCCCGCCTGCAGAATATTTTCAGATCAGCGTCTGAATTTCTCGAAGCAAATGCCCCTGCTGAAATGTCCACCTGCGTGACTTTGGGCGGATCGCCCTCAAAAATACTCAAGCTTCACTGCTGAAGCGTCACAATGGAATTGCGAACTTCGTGACATTAATGCGACCTTAATTGGCCCCCGGAGGGCTTAGAAGCCCCCCAACTGTTCGACTCGTCTGAATGAACTTGGGGTTTTCTAATGCGCTATCGCACGCTTCTCTTTGCCGCCGCCTCCACCGCGACCCTCTGGGCCGGCGTCGCCGCCGCCCAGGCGCCCGCCGCTTCCAGCGAAGTCACCGCTGAAGAATTGGTGGTCACCGGCACCCGCGTCGTCGGCCGTTCGCGTCTCGACACCCTGGTCCCCGTCGACGTCATCGGCGCCGAGGCCATCAGCCGCCAGGGCGCGTCGACCGAGCTGGCCCAGGCCCTGGCCAACCTGACGCCGGCCCTCGATTTCCCGCGGCCCGCCATCACCGACGGCACCGACCACGTTCGCCCCGCCACCCTGCGCGGCCTGGCGCCCGACCAGACCCTGGTCCTGGTCAACGGCATGCGCGGCCACGTCTCGGCCCTGGTGGCCGTGAACGGCTCCATCGGCCGCGGCTCCACCGCCTTCGACCTCAACACCATCCCCACCGTCACCGTCGACCGCGTCGAGGTCCTGCGCGACGGCGCCTCGGCCCAGTACGGCGCCGACGCCATCGCCGGGGTGATGAACATCCGCCTGCGCGAGGCGGCCTCCGGCGGCGGCATGACCCTGAACTACGGCGTCTACGACACCACCGTGCGCACCGCGCGCGGCAAGCGTGACGCCCATGACGGCGTGACCCAGTCTGTCGCCGCCTGGCAGGGCTTCGGCCTCGGCGACGGCGGCTTCCTGACGGTGTCGGGCGAGTATGTGAACCGCCACGCCACCAACCGGTCGGACTACGCCGACCGCAACGTCCTGCCGCTCTACAATCAGGGTCGCATCATCGGCCGCTACGGCGACCCGCAGGTGGAGAGCTATTCGCTCTTCGCCAATGCCGGCCTGCCCCTGAACGACACCTGGTCGGTCTATGGCTTCGCTGGCTACCAGCACCGCGACACCAACGCCGCGGCCACCGCGCGCGCCTACAACAACGCCAACAACGTCGCCGCGGTCTATCCGGGCGGCTTCCTTCCGCAGATCGAAACCGAGATCAAGGATCTGACGGTCCAGGGCGGGATCAAGGGCGAGGCGGCCGGCTGGAAGGTCGACCTGTCGGCCAACTACGGCAAGAACGAGCTGGACTACACGGTGGTCAACTCGATCAACGCCTCCTACGGCGCGGCCTCGCCGCGGACCTTCAAGGCCGGCTCCCTGGAATACGCCCAGTGGATCATCGACCTGAACCTGTCGCGCACCTTCGAGGTGGGCCTGGTGGAGCCGCTCAACGTGGCCGGCGGCCTGGAATATCGTGACGAGTCCTTCGCCATCGGCGCGGGTGAGGCGGCCTCCTACACGGTTGGCCCCGATCCCACCAAGGCCGGCGTCTCCCAGGGCTTCCCGGGCTTCCGCCCCGCCAACGAGGTGGACGTCTCGCGTCACAACTACGCCGTCTACGCCGACGTCGAAGGCAAGCTGACCGACAAGTTCGGCTTCGACATCGCCGCCCGCTACGAGGACTATTCGGACTTCGGCGGCAAGGGCACCGGCAAGATCGCCCTGCGCTATGATTTCAACGACGCCTTCGCCCTGCGCGGCGCCGTCTCCACCGGCTTCAAGGCCCCGGCCCTGCAGCAGCAGTACTTCACCTACACCTCCACCAACAATGTGCTGGTGGGCTCGACCTTCCAGCTTATCGAGGTCGGCACCTTCCCGGTGTCCAGCCCGGTGGCTCGCGCCCTTGGCGCCAAGCCGCTGGAGCCGGAAACCTCGGTCAACTACTCGCTGGGCGTGGTCTATCGCGCCGGCGCCTTCGAACTGACGGTCGACGCCTACCAGATCGATCTCGAGAACCGCATCGTGCTCTCGGAGAACCTGCCCAACACCAACACGCCCCCGGCGACCGCGGCGGCGATCAACGCCCTCCTGGCCCCCTTCGGCGTCAGCGCGGCGCGCTTCTTCATCAATGGCGTGGACACCACCACCAAGGGCCTCGACGTCGTCGCCCGCTATCACCTCGACCTGGGCGACAGCCGTCTGGACCTGACCGCGGCGGCGAACTTCAATTCCACCGAGGTCACCAAGACCCCGGCCCTGCCGACTCTGTCGGCCCTGCCGCAGCCGGCCTTCCTGTTCGATCGGGCCAACCGCCTGACCTACGAAGAGGGCACCCCGGAACGCAAGCTGGTGTTCGGGGCCGACTGGACCCGCAACAATGTCGCCATCAGCACCAAGGTCACCGACTATGACGGCGTGCTGTCGCCGAGCAACAACCCGGCCTTCGACAACGGCACCGGCCGGGCGACCCTGGTGGACCTGGAAGGCCGGTACACCTTCCCCATGGGCGTGACGGTGGCGCTGGGCGCCAACAACATCCTCGATGAGTATCCCCGCACGACGCCCACCAGCGTCAACGGCGCGACGGGCTCCATCGGCTTCCCGGGCTTCTCGCCCTTCGGCTTCAACGGCCGCTTCGTCTATGGCCGCCTGAGCTACAAGTGGTAGCCGACAGCCACGGCTGAGCGAACAAGAGGACGCGGAGTCTTGCGCCGCGTCCTCTTTCGATTCTGGGACCAGTTCGCAGCGGACCCAAGCCAACTTCATTCGGCGTCCCGGCCGGCGAGTTCCGGCGCCATTTGCGTTCGCTTGTAATGTCCGGCAATTTTCCGTACATAAAGCGTGGAAAGGCAGGCTTCGTGATGGCGATCACATCGAGCAACCGGACGTCCCGCATTGAGGCGAGAATTGCGCCCGAGGTGCTGGCTGCGGTCAAACGCGCCGCTGAGATTCAGGGGCGGAGCATAAGTGATTTCGTGGTCGCCGCCGCCCAGGACGCGGCGGAGCGCACGATCGCCGAAACCCAGATCATTCGTCTCTCCCTGGAAGATCAGGAGCGCGTCGCCGACCTGCTGCTCAATCGGCCGGCGCCATCGCCGGCGCTCGACCGGGCCTTTGAAGCGCATCGCGAGCTGATCCGCGAAAGCAAATGAGCCGATACGTTGTCGAGCCCCTGGCCGGGCATGACCGCGCGACCTTCTCAAGCGGCTCGGAGAGCCTTGACCGCCATTTTTATCAGCAGGTCACCCAGGACGTTCGCCGGCGCATCGCCAGCTGCTTCGTCGCCGTGAGCGATGATGGCGAGCTGGCAGGTTTCTACACCCTGGCCGCGACGTCGCTGGCGTTCGACCGGCTCTCGGCGGAACGCGCCAGCAGGCTTCCACGCTATCCCGTCGTGCCCGGCATACTGCTGGGCCGCCTCGCGGTGGCCAAGGCTCACCAGGGCAGGCGATTGGGTGGGGCGTTGGTCGCCGACGCCCTCCTGAGATCGGCGCGCACCGAGATCGTCGGACACATTCTGGTCGTTGACGCCATCGATGACGCGGCGGCGCGCTTCTATCAGCATCTGGGCTTTGAGCCTCTGGCAGATGATCGCCACCGGCTGATCCGGCCGATTTAGACACAATGGCGCCTTCGTCGGCAGACCAGCGGTTAGCTTCGCGCGACGAAAATTATCATATTATATAGATCCAATACGCCGGCCTTTTGCGGCTGACCCTGCGTAACATACGGCTTAACAACAGATTTCGGCGCGGGGTTTGCTTTGCGGCCCTCGCCATTTAGGATTTGGTTCATTAGGGATCGGCCCCACATTGGGGCGCGTCAGCGCCTGGGGCCGGCTGGGGAGTTTTTGCTTTGACCGCCACCACGTCTATTCCGGGGCTTTTCCCCGCACCGACCAAACACGCCAAGCTCATCGAATGGGTCGCCCAGACCGCGGCCCTGACCCAGCCTGACCGGGTTCACTGGTGCGACGGCTCCGACGCCGAGTGGGATGCGCTCACCGCCGAGCTGGTCGCCGGCGGCACCCTGAAGCCCCTCAATCCCGCCATCCGGCCCAACTCCTTCTTCGCCGCCTCAGATCCCCGCGACGTCGCCCGTGTCGAGAGCCGCACCTTCATCTGTTCCGAGCTCGAAATCGACGCCGGCCCCACCAACAACTGGCTCGACCCCACCGAGATGCGGGCCGACCTGCAGGACCTGTTCAAGGGCTGCATGAAGGGCCGCACCATGTATGTGGTGCCCTTCAGCATGGGGCCGCTGGGCTCCAAGATCAGCCAGCTGGGCGTGGAGATCACCGACAGCGCCTATGTGGCCATCTCCATGCGCGTCATGACCCGCATGGGCGCCGGCGCCTTGAAGGAGATCGGCGACGACGGCTTCTTCGTCCCGGCCCTGCACTCGGTGGGCATGCCGCTGGCCGAGGGCCAGGCCGACGTGCCGTGGCCCTGCAACGAGATCAAGTACATCGTCCACTTCCCCGAGACCCGGGAGATCTGGTCCTACGGCTCGGGCTATGGCGGCAACGCGCTCTTGGGCAAGAAGTGCTTCGCCCTGCGCATCGCCTCGGTCATGGCCCGCGACGAGGGGTGGTTCGCCGAGCACATGCTGATCCTCAAGCTGACCTCGCCGCAGGGCCAGGTCCGCTACGTGGCCGCCGCCTTCCCCAGCGCGTGCGGCAAGACCAACATGGCCATGCTGCAGCCCACCCTGCCGGGCTGGAAGGCCGAGACCATCGGCGACGACATCTGCTGGATGCGCTTCGGCGACGACGGCCAGCTCTACGCCATCAATCCGGAAGCCGGTTTCTTCGGCGTGGCGCCGGGCACCGGCATGGTGACCAACAAGAACGCCATCGACTCCCTGCACTCCAACAGCGTCTTCACCAATGTGGCGCTCACCGCCGACGGCGACGTCTGGTGGGAAGGTCTCACCGAGAGCCCCCCCGAGGGGCTCACCGACTGGAAGGGCCAGCCCTGGTCCCCCGACAGCGGCCAGCCGGCCGCCCACCCCAACGCCCGCTTCACGGTGCCGGCCTCGCAATGCCCGGTGATCGCCCCGGAATGGGAAGACCCCAAGGGCGTGCCGATCTCGGCCATCCTGTTCGGCGGCCGCCGCGCCAGCGCCGTGCCCCTGGTGACCGAGGCCTTCGACTGGGCCCACGGCGTCTTCATGGCCTCCAACGTGGCCTCGGAAGGCACCGCGGCGGCGGAGAACAAGATCGGCGAGCTGCGCCGCGACCCCTTCGCCATGCTGCCCTTCTGCGGCTACAACATGGGCGACTATTTCAGCCACTGGCTGAAGATGGGCGCCGGGGCCGACGCCTCGAAGCTGCCGCGCATCTATTTCGTCAACTGGTTCCGCAAGGACGAGAACGGCAAGTTCGTCTGGCCGGGTTATGGCGAGAACAGCCGCGTCCTGAAGTGGATCGTCGAGCGCCTGGAGGGCGAGGCCGAGGCCACCGACACCGCCATTGGACGTCTGCCCACGGTGGACAGCCTGGACCTAGGCGGGCTGACCCTCACCGACGCACAGCTCAAGCTGCTGCTCACCGTCGACGCGGCGGTCTGGCAGGAGGAGGCGGCCCTGATCCCGGCCGCCTATGAGAAGTTCGGCGACCGCATGCCCAAGGAGCTCTGGGCCCAGTATGAGGCCCTGGTCAGCCGCCTGGCCCAGGCCGCCCGGCCGGCCATGATGGTGGCCGAGTAGGGCGATGGTCGAAACCCTGGCGCCCCGACGCCCGCGCCTGGCGATCTTCGGCGCGGGGCCGGCGGGCCAGGCCTTCGCCCGCCAGTTCGCCCTGCTGCCCTTCGAGGTGGAGGCCTACGACACCCGGGCCGACAAACCCGCCGTCATCCTTAGCGAGGACGAGATGGTGGAGCTGGCTGGGTGCCTGGAGGACGGCGACTACGCCCTGATCGCCAGCGCCAGCCACGAGCTGGACGGTCGGATCGCCCAGGCCATCCTCACCGCCGGCCGCTTCCGCTACTGCGGCATGATCGGCTCGCGCAAGAAGCGCGACGAGATCCTGGCGGCGCTGACCGCGGCCGGGCTGCCGGCGGACCAGATCGCCCGCCTGCAATGCCCGATCGGCATCCCCGAGCTGCATGGCCGCGCCCCGGAGGTGATCGCCGTCTCGGTGGCGGCCCAGGTGCTGCAGGTGCTGCAGGTGCTGCAGGACGACGAGACCTAACCTCCGCGCGCCTTCCCGCCCGGCGCGCGGACCATCATCTTAAGGATCGTCTCGGTGATCCTTGGCTCCAGGCCCTCGGTGTGGCCCTTGTCCAGCCGCACCACGTCTGCCACCAGGCGTCCGCCCCGGCACTTGGGATAGACGAAGACCTCCGCGGTCCCAGGCCGGGCCTTCAGGCCCCAGACCGGATAGGTCGACCGCGCGCTGTCATAGACCCAGCCAGCCTTCTCATCGACCACGTCGGGCCGGCGTATCCGCGGAGCACAGGCGTACTTCTCGGCCCAGGGCGAGGTCACCGGCAGGGTGACGATCTCGCGCTCGCCGGTCTCATAGATGTGGGAAAAGTCGCAGGCCGGCGGCAGCCCCTCCCCGAAGCTGCGCGGGCGCGGCGGCGGTGGGGTTCCGTCGGCCTGGGGCGGGCCAAAGCCCGGCACGATCTGCGCCTGGCCGATACGCCCCCCCGACAGGCTGAGCAGGCCATCGACCTTGTCCTTGAAATAGTCCGAGCAGACGATCCGGTGCGAGGTCATGCCGCCCTGGCTGTGGCCGGCCAGCCAGAAGGCCTTGATGTTCGCGCGGCCAAACTGCTCGAACACCAGGTCGGTGATCGCCTGCAGGTGGGCGTCGTCGGCGGCCGGCTGCCACATGCGCACGCCCGGTCCGCCAGGGCCCATGGTGGACATCGTCGCGGCGGTCGGGGTGGCCACCACCAGCCGATACTTCTCCTTGTAGTCCATGGCCGGGAAGTAGTGCCGCTGCCAGTTGCCGATGGAGCCGGCGCCATGGATGTTCAGAATGAAGACGACCTTCTCGTTCGGCTTCAGGTCGCAGGGATAGTCGAGGAAGAACTTGCGGCCGCCGACGGCGGTGTTGCCGGTCTCGCCGATCAGGGCGCCCTGGCAGTCGGCGCCGGAGCAGTGCATGGCCGGCGGCGTCGCGCAGGCCACGCCCGCCTTGTCGGCGGCGAAGGCGCCGTGGGCCAGGCTCATCAGGGCCAGACCCGCCAGGGCGGGAAGCGTCCAGGTCTTGGTCATGGGATGTCCCTTCATTTCGCCGCCAGCATCAGCTTGACGATCTCTTCAGTGATGTGGGGCTCCAGCCCCTCGGTGTGGCCCTTGTCCAGGCGGACGATGTCGGCGACGATCTTGCCGTCCGCACAGCCCGGATAGAGGTAGACCTGGGCCGAGCCTGGTCGCGGCTTGCCGCCCCAGATCGGATTGGGATTGGCCTGGACGCGGGTGTCGGCGACGTAGCCGGCCTGGGTGTCGATGACCCAGGCGCCCGGGGTCTGGCCGCCGCAGTTCAGCTTCCGCGCCCAGGGCGACTCGCCGGGCAGGCCGGCCGCGGTCAACTCGTGCTCGCCGGTCTCGTAGATGTGGGAGAAGGCGAAGTCGGGCAGGATCGAGGCGTCGGCCGCCAGCCGCATCGGGGTTCCGGGTGGCATGCCGGGGGGCGGGGCGGGCTGTCCGCCGGGGCCGGGGATCGGCGCGCGCACGTCTTCGCGCCTGGAACCCAGCCGCCCCCCCGACAGGCTGACCCAGCCGGTCAGGCGGCTGCGAAAGGGTTCGGTGGTGAGCAGCCGGTTGGAGGTCTGGCCGCCCAGGGAATGTCCGGCCAGCCAGAAGGCCTTGATGTTGGCGGCGCCGAAGTCGGCATAGACCTGGGCCACGATGTTGCGCAGGTAGTCGTCGTCCTTGGCCGGGTTCCAGCCCAGGTCCGACCCGCTGGGGGTGGCGATCACCAGCCGGTATTTTTCCTTCAGGTCGACGATCGGAAAGTAGTGGCGCTGCCAGTTGCCGATCGAACCGCCGCCGTGGAGGTTGAGGATGAAGGTCACCTTCTCGCCAGGCTTCAGGTCGCAGGGATAGTCGAGGAAGAACTTGCGGCCGGTCTTGGGCTCCACCGCATTGCCCGGCTCGGCGATCAGCGGCGGGGTGCAGCCGGTGTCGGCGCAATGGAACGGCGGCGGGGTCTGGCAGGCGACGCCGCCGACGTCCCGGGCCATGGCTGGGAAACCGAACGCAAGGGCCGCGCCCGCGCCCAGGAGCGCGGCGGCGCGCGAGATCGATATCAGCAAGACCCGGCTCCTCCATCTGCGATCGACGTCTGCGCGTCGGCAATTTCACCTAACAGTGCTAGGGGGATGTTGCGCCCATATTTCATCGGTGATCAAGTCGGCTCCGACCGGCGCAGGGGAGGCGGCATGGCCCTCGAACGGGCGACGATCATCGCCAAGGCGCTCGAACTCCTGGACGAGGTCGGGATCGAGGGCCTGAGCAACCGCCGGCTCGCCGCCGAGCTGGGGGTGAAGGGGCCGTCGCTCTACTGGCACTTCAAGAGCATGGCGGACCTCCACAGCCAGATGGCCGAGGCGATGATGGCGCAGGTCATGCCGTCGCCGGACCCGGAGGCCTTCCCGGGCGACTGGCGCGAGTGGCTGTCGGTTGGCGCCTGGGGGTTGCGCGGCGTGGCCCTGTCGCGGCGGGACGGGGTCCTGATCCTGGCGGCCGCTCGCCCGACCTCCACCAACCCCCTGCTCAGCTTCCCCGCCATGGTCGCCCGGCTGCAGGCGGCGGGTTTCAGTCCCGAGGCCGCCCGCGGGGCCATGATCGCCATCGGCCGCTATGTCATGGGATCGGCGCGCAGCGAGAACGCCGGCTCGGACGCCGATTTCGCCTTCGGTCTGGAGACCCTGCTGGACGGCCTGCAGGTGAGGCTGGCGCGGACCTCGTGATCCGCGCCAGGACGGGTCAGAGCCCCGCCAGCGCCTGGTCGAGGTCGGCGACGATGTCGTCGATGTGCTCGAGACCCACCGAGAGCCGCACCACGTCCGGGCCCGCGCCGGCGACGATCTGGTCGGCCTCCTCCAGCTGGCGGTGGGTGGTGGAGGACGGGTGGATGATCAGGCTGCGGGTGTCGCCGATATTGGCCAGGTGCGAGAACAGCTTCACCGAACTCACCAGCTTCACGCCCGCGGCGTAGCCGTCCTTCAGGCCGAAGGTGAAGACAGCCCCGGCGCCCTTAGGGGCGTAGCGCTGGGCCAGGGCGTGATAGCGGTCGTCCGCCAGGCCGGCATAGGAGACCCAGGCCACCTTGGGGTGGGCTTGCAGCCATCGGGCGACCGCCAGGGCGTTCTGGCAGTGGCGCTCCATCCGCAGCGGCAGGGTCTCGATCCCGGTCAGGATCATGAAGGCGTTGAAGGGGGAGATCGCGGGCCCGAGGTCGCGCAGGCCGAGCGCGCGACAGGCCACGATGAAGGCGGCGGGGCCAAAGGCCTCGGTGAAGACCTTGCCGTGATAGCTGGGATTGGGCGTCGAGAGATAAGGGTACTTGCCGCCAGCCGCCCAGTCGAAGCGGCCACTGTCGACGATCATGCCGCCGATGGAGTTGCCGTGGCCGCCGAGGAACTTGGTCAGGGAGTGGACCACGATGTCGGCGCCGTGGGCGAAGGGCTGGCAGAGGTAGGGAGAGGCCAGGGTGTTGTCCACCACCAGGGGCACGCCCGCGGCATGGGCGGCCTGCGCGATGGCGGCGATGTCGGAGATCACGCCGCCGGGGTTGGCGATGGACTCGATGAACACCGCGCGGGTCTTGTCATTGATCGCCTTGGCGTAGTCGGCGGCGTCGTCGGTGTCGATGAAGGTGACGCCCCAACCCATCTTCCTGAAGCTCTGCGAGAGCTGGTTGATGGATCCGCCATAGAGCTTGCGGGAGGCGACGATGTTGCAGCCGGGCTCCAGCAGGGTGTGGAACACCAGGAACTGGGCCGCATGGCCGCTGGCCACGGCCAGACCCGCGATCCCGCCTTCCAGGGCGCTGACCCGGGCTTCCAGCACGCTCTGGGTGGGGTTGCCCAGCCGGGTGTAGACGTTGCCGGCGCCCTCGAGGTTGAACAGGGCCGCGGCGTGGTCGCTGTCATCGAAGACGTAGGACGCCGTCTGATAGATGGGCGTGATCCGCGCCTTGGTGGTGGGATCGGGCGTGGCCCCCGCGTGAATGGCCAGGGTTTCGGGGCGCTGGGCGGCGGGATCACTCATCGGGGTCTCGATTCCTGGGCAAGCAATGAAGCGCCCTCTTTAGAGAGGCCGGGGACCGCGGTCACCCGGTCCGGTAGCGGCGGCCGGGCCCAGGGCCGCGAGGACCTGGTCGGCCTGCGCCTCCGTCGACAGGTCGATGTCGACGGTGATCACCTCCTCCTCGGCCGTGGGCGTCTCCAGGGTCGCGATCTGGCTCGCCAGCAGGTCCTGGCCCACGAAGTGCCCGGCGCGACCGGCCAGGCGCCGTCTCAGGACCGCCGGCTCGCCCTTCAGCCAGACGAACCGCAGCCCCGGCCGCCCGTACCGCAGTCCGTCCCGGTAGGCCCGCTTCAGGGCAGAGCAGGCCACGATCGCCGGGCGTCCCTCGACCCGACGCGCGTCCAGCCAGGCGCCGATGGCCGCCAGCCAGGGCGCGCGGTCGGCGTCGGTGAGCGGCTCGCCCCGGACCATGCGGGCGACATTGGCGGCCGGGTGCAGGTCGTCGCCGTCCTGGCAGGCCCAACCCAGGCGCGCGGCGAGCGCCCGCATGAGGGTGGACTTGCCGGCGCCGGCCACGCCCATGATGACCAGCTGCGGGATCTCGGAGGCGGGGAGGGGTGTCGGCATCGCGGCCAGCATGCCGCTTCGGCGTCCCGCGCGCAAAGCCGGCCGCCGACTTGATCCCCATCAAGGTGACCGCCCGCCAGGGGGCCAAGCTCAATCATCACCGCAGCGGTGATGGAGACTTCGACCATGCGAAAGTTGTCCGCCCTCACCGCCGGGTGCCTGGCCACCGTGATGCTGGCCCAGACCGCGGTCGCCCAGCCGAGGCCCTATGGCGAGGCTTGGCGGGCCCCGCCGCCCCGCGACGCCGGTCATCGTCACGACGGCTACCAGGGTGATCGCTACTACTACAATGGTCGATGGGTGGATGCGCAGGAATGGCGCCGCCACGACCGTGAACGCGACCGCTGGGCCCAGGACTATCAGCGCCGCCGCGGCCATCGGGACGACGACGACACCACCGCACTCATCGCCGGCATCCTCGGCTTCGCGCTCGGGGCCGCGATCGTCGGATCGGCCGACCAGGCCAATCACGCCCAGACCGCCGACCGCAGCTGGGATTCCTACTGCGCCCGCAAGTACCGCAGCTATGACCCCCGCAGCCGCACCTACCTCGGCTATGACGGCCTGAGGCACTACTGCCAGTAGCGGCGGAGAGCTTGGCGTCAGCCTGATGAAGGGATCTGCCGATGGACATGCTGGAAGGGATCCGTAGCCGCCGCGCCGTACGTGACTATCGCGATGAGCCGGTGTCCCACGCCCTGATCGGCGCCGTCATCGACAACGCGGTCTGGGCGCCCAGCGGCATGAACCGCCAGCCCTGGCGCTTCCTGGTCATCGAGGGACGGGAGACCTTGGCGCGATGCTCCTCGGCCGCCAAACGCCTGATGCTCGACGAGGCGACACGCCGGCCCGAACTGGCCGCCGTGCGCGGCATGCTCGAACAGCCCGACTTCAACATCTTCTACAATGCGCCAGCCCTGGTCGTGGTCTGCGCCACAGAGCCGGGCGAGATGGCCGTCAAGGACTGCTGCCTCGCGGCCCAGACCCTGATGCTGGCCGCCCACGCCCAGGGGCTGGGCTCCTGCTGGATCGGCTTTGCGGAGACCTGGCTCAACAGCCTTGAGGCCAAGGACTGGCTGGGCATGGCCGACGGCCTGAGGCCGGTGGCGCCCATCATCCTCGGCCGGCCCGCCGCGGCCGTCGCCGCACCTGACCGGCGCCCGGCGGATGTCGAGTTTGTTCGACTCGGCGGAACCTGAGGTCCCGTCCTCGATCGCGCTCGGGATCGCCGTCGCGCCCGATGCTGACCGCCCGGATTTTTCCTAACTCTCATCCCTAAGCCCGCAAATTCGCGAGGATTTCCTGGCGTCCTCAAACCCGTCAGGGCGCGGAGGTCTCCCGGTCGAGCGCATGCAAGACATTCACTCTCGTGAGAGTGAGTGTTGACTCCGGACGGCTGAGGTTCCAATCCTATGTCCACAGCCCGGCGCGAATGACCGGTGCGGACAGGGAGGAACGGACAATGAGAGTGCTTCTCATGGCGTCGGCATGCGCCGCGACGCTGGCTGCCGGGGGGACGGCGGAAGCTCAGACGGTGAGGCCCGAGACATCGGGCGCGCCGGCCCGGACCACGGATGTCAGCGAGGTCATCGTCACCGCGACGCGCCGGAACGAGCGGCTGCAGGACGTGCCGCTCAGCATCACCGCCTATTCGCAGGAGACTCTCACGGCCAAGGGGATCGTGGGCTACGAGGGCCTGGCGCAAGAGACGCCCGGCGTGGTGCTGAACCGGCCCAGCGCCAACTTCAACAACTTCACCGCGCGCGGAATCGCCACCAACGGCTATGGCGCGAACCTGCAGAGCACGGTGGCGGTCTATATCGACGAGCTGCCGATCTCGACCATCGGCAATACGACGGTGCTCGACCCCAATCTCTATGACGTCGAGCGGGTGGAGTTCCTGCGTGGTCCGCAGGGCACGTTGTTCGGTTCGGGCTCACTGTCAGGCGCGCTGCGCATCCTGAACAAGCGGCCGAACCTGACCGAGTTCGACGCCTCGGTGCTCGTGGACTACGCCATGACCGGGTCGGACTCCCTGCGCCAGCGGTACAACGGGATGATCAACATCCCCCTGGTGAACGACAAGCTGGCTCTGCGCGCCGTGGGCTTCGTCCGCGACGAGGAAGGCTACATCGACAACATCGGCACCGGCAAAGCCAACGCCAACACCCTGAAGGCCTGGGGCGGGCGCGTCAGCCTGCTGTGGACGCCGACCGACCGCATGTCGATCAAGCTGCTGGCCTCGCACGAGAAGAGCGAACCGGAGGACTCCTCGACGGTCAGTCCCAAGCTCGGCCGCGACATCCGTGTGTCGGACCGGCCCGACCTCTTCCAGGGCAAGCTCACCAGCTTCAACGCCACCGTCGAGTACCAGTTCGACGGCGCCCAGCTCACCAGCTCCTCGACCTATTCCCAGTTCGACCAGAAGTTCTTCGTCGACCTGGCGGGCACCTTCGGCGGCGCCATCGCCTTCGGCCTCGACGCCTTTGGATACATGGACACCTTCGTGGAGGAGGCGCGGCTGGCGTCGGATCCGGGCGGGAAGTGGGACTGGGTGGTCGGCGGCTTCTTCCTCGACCGGCGTTTGGACGTGGACTACCTCTACCGCTCGTCGCCGGCCTTCCTGACGGCCCGCGGCCTGACCGGCCTGACCGACGAGTACTATCAGCGCCAATTCAACCACACGAACTCGCAGGAGCTCGCGGGCTTCGGCGAGGTGACCTACCGCCTCAGCGACAAACTGAAGGTGACGGGCGGGCTCCGGTACGGCGGCTTCGAGGCGCAGTCCCATGTCGAGGGCGGCTACAACAGCAACTATCTCCTCGCCGCGCTCACCGGCTTCCGAGGACCGCTGACGATCACCCAGATCGCGCCGGCCACGGGCGTGAAGGCCAAGGAAGCCGGGCCGTCCTGGAAGGTCAGCGTCTCGTACAAGCCGTCGCCGGCGGTGAGCACCTACGCCACGGTCTCCACCGGCTTCCGCACGCCGGTGGTGAACGCCTTCGCCGGCCGCGCCAGCGTGGTGAACCCCAGCGACATCATCATCCCGCCGGGCGCCGACTCCGACGACCTGACCAACTACGAGCTGGGCCTGAAGGGCCGCTGGCTCGACGGCCGGCTGACCACCAACCTATCGGCCTACTGGATCGACTGGAAGAACATCCAGGTCCAGGCCAACCGAGTGTCGGACTCGGTGCAGTTCGCCACCAACATCGGCAAGGCGGTCAGCAAGGGGGTCGAGTTCGAGATCGTGGCCCTGCCCGCCGAGGGGCTGACGGTGGGGATCAACGGGTCCCTGATCAACGCCAAGGTGACCGAGCTTTCGCCCACCGAGGCGGCCATCTCGGGCGCCGTGGAGGGGGTGAGGCTCGCCGCGCCCCGTTTCCAGGGGGCGGCCTATTTCAACTACGGATTCGACCTGACGCCGCAGGCCCGCGCCAACCTGTCGGGGGTGGTGCAGCGGGTGGGGAGTTTCCCGGGCATGTTCCCCAACACGCCGGGCCGTCCCGGCGTGGTCAGCCCGACCTACGCCTTCACCGAGGCCTATACGAATGTGAACGCGACCTTCGCGGTGGCCTTCGAGCGGCTCACGGTGGCCGCCTACGTGGAGAACCTCTTCGACAGCCGCAAGATCAACTACGTGCATCCGGAAGCCTTCATCGCCAGTCGGTTCGCGGTCCAGCGGCCCCGCACCATCGGCGTGCGGCTGGGCTACGACTTCTAACCCGTGGCGGCGTCTGCCCACGCACGGGCCGCGGCGGCCACCTCCGGGACCGCCGCGGCCCTGAAGCCGGCGAAGGGCGCCTGGCCGGTGCTGGCGATCCTCTGCTTCGTCTATGTGCTGAACTTCCTGGACCGGCAGCTCCTGTCGATCCTGGCCAAGCCCATCCAGGACGAGCTCGGGGTCACCGACGGTCAGCTCGGTCTGATCAGCGGCCTCTACTTCGCGCTGTTCTACTGCCTGATCTCCATTCCGGTCGGCTGGCTGGCCGATCGGACCAACCGGGTGCGTGTTCTGGTCGTCGCCTGCGGCCTGTGGAGCGCGGCGACCATGGGGTGCGGGCTGTCGGCCAACTATCCGCAGCTCGTCCTGGCGCGGATGACCGTGGGCGTCGGCGAGGCGGGCGGGGTGCCGCCCTCCTACGCCATCATCAGCGACTACTTCCCACCCGGCCGCAGGGGCACGGCGCTGGGCCTGTTCAACCTCGGACCGCCGATCGGCCAGGCGCTGGGGGTCGCGTTCGGGGCGGCCATCGCGGCGGCTTATAGCTGGCGGGCGGCCTTCATCATCCTGGGTGCGGTCGGCATCGTCGCCGCCCTCGTGGTGCTGCTGGGCGTGCGCGAGCCGGTCCGGGGCGGGCTCGATCGCGGGGGCCCACCCAAGGGATCGGCCGGCCCCGCTCCCTTCTGGCCGACGGTGCGCATGTTCTTCGCCACCCCGGCCCTGCGGCTGGTGGCCCTGGCGAGCGCGGCGACCCAGATCATCACCTATGGGGCTGGCAACTTCACGACCCTGTTCCTGATGCGCGAGAAGGGCATGACCCTGCCGGACATCTCGCTCTGGTACGCCCTGGTGGTGGCGGTGGGCATGGGCGGCGGGATCTTCGTCTCGGGCCGGGTGATCGATCGGTTCACGCGAACCTCGAAGGCGGCCTATGCGACCGTGCCGGCCCTGACCCTGTCGCTGGCCGTCCTGCCCTATCTGGCCTTCGTCTGGGCCCCGACCTGGCCGCTGGCCCTGGTGTTCCTGCTGGGGCCGACCTTCCTCAACTACTTCTATCTCTCCTCGGCGGTGGCGCTGGTCCAGGCGGAGGTGGCCCCCGAGCAGCGCGTGTTGTCGGGCGCCCTGCTGCTGCTGGTGATGAACCTGATCGGCATGGGCGTGGGACCGACCTTCGTCGGCCTGGTCAGCGACGCCCTGAAGGCCAGCCATCCGCAGACCTCGCTGCAACTGGCCTTCTACGCCCTGGCGCCGGTCTATGCGCTCGCCGTGGGGCTGTTCCTGGCGCTCGCCCGCGTGCTCCGGCGGGAGGAGGCCCGAGCATGAGAGGGTGGCTGGGCTTGACCCTGGCCCTGGCGCTGGGCGTCGGGGCCGCCGCGGCGCGGCCGCCGCCGGTGGTCCTGGCGCCGGCGGGGGCCGCGCGGGGCGAGGCGGCGGGTGAGGTGAACGTCTTCCGAGGCCTGCCCTATGCGGCCCCGCCGGTGGGCGCGCTGCGATGGCGGCCGCCGGCGCCGCTGAAGCCCTGGAGCGGGGTGAGGGAGGCCAAGGCGTTCGGCCCGGCCTGCCTGCAGCCACGGGCGCCGCCGGGCGGGATCTATGCGAGCGAACTGCCGCGGCTTAGCGAGGACTGCCTGACGCTGAACGTCTGGGCCCCGGCGCATCCGCCGAGCGGCTCGGCCGCCGCGCCGGTGATGGTGTGGATCCACGGCGGCTCCCTCGCCACCGGCTCCGGCCGCGAGAGCATGTATGATGGCGCGGCCCTGGCCCGGCGGGGCCTCGTGGTGGTGTCCATCAACTATCGCTTGGGGGTGCTGGGCTGGCTGGCGCATCCGGAGCTCAGCGCCGAGAGCCCCGATGGGGTCTCGGGAAACTACGGCCTGTTGGACCAGATCGCCGCGCTCACCTGGGTCCGGCGCAACATCGCCGCCTTCGGGGGCGACCCGGCCAGGGTGACCGTGGCCGGCGAGTCCGCCGGGGCGCTCAGTGTCATGTACCTGATGGCCACGCCCCTGGCGCGCGGCCTGTTCGACAAGGCGATCGCGCAGAGCGCCTACATGATCTCGACGCCGGAACTGAAGGCGGCTCGGTTCGGGGAGAGGCCGGCGGAGGCGGCGGGAGTGCAGCTCGCCGAGCGTCTGGGCGCCAGCGGTCTGGCGGCGCTGCGCGCCCTGGACGCCGCGGAACTCGTCGACAGGGCGCCGAAGGCCGGCTTCGCCCCGTTCGGGGTCGTCGACGGAAAGGTGCTGCCTCGCCAGCTGGTGGAGGTCTTCGACCGGGGCGAGCAGGCGCCGGCGGCGGTGCTGGCCGGCTACAACGCCGGCGAGATCCGCTCGCTGCGGTTCCTGGCCGCGCCCCGGCCCGCGAGCGCGGCCGCCTACGAGCAGGTGATCGGTGCGCGCTATGGCGACCTGGCCGAGGCCTTCCTGCGGCTCTATCCGGCCGGCGATCTGGCCGAGAGCCTGCTGGCCGCGCCCCGCGACGCCCTCTACGGCTGGACCGCCGAGCGGCTGGCGGCGACCCAGGCCGCCGCCGGGCGGCCGTCGTTCCTCTATCTGTTCGACCACGGCTATCCGGCCGCCGACGACCTCGGCCTGCACGCCTTCCACGCCGCCGAGATCCCCTACGTCTTCGGGACGCGGGACAAGACGCCGCCAGCCTGGCCCAAGCCGCCGAACTCCGGCGCCGAGATGCGCTTCGCAGACGCCGTGCAGGACTACTGGGTGAGCTTCGTGAAGACCGGGGTCCCGGCCGCCGTGGGCCAGCCGGCCTGGCGCTCCTATGGCGAGGGCCGCGTCTTCATGGCCTTGGAGGACGTCCCGCGCGCGAAGACGCGGCTGGCGCCTGGCATGTACGAGCTGAACGAGGAGGTCGTCCGACGCCGCCGCGCGCGGGGCGACACCCCGTGGAACTGGAATATCGGCCTCGCCGCGCCTGCCTCGCCGCCTGAGCCCCCGGAACGCCGATGATCGACGGAGCCATGCAGCCCTTCGCGCTGACGCTCGACAAGTTCCTGGCGCACGCCGCCAAGTGGCGCCCCACCTCTGAGGTGGTGACGGCCCGGCAGGACGGCGTCGTGGACCGGATCGGCTATGGGGCGCTGATGGCGCGCAGCCGGCGGGTCTCATCGGTGCTGGCCGGACTGGGCGTCGGGACCGGCGAGCGGGTCGCGACCCTGGCCTGGAACACCCAGGCGCACTTCGAGGCGTGGTACGCCATCATGGGCATGGGCGCGGTCTGCCACACCCTGAACCCGCGGCTGACCGCCGACGACCTGGCGGCCATGGTGCTGCGCTCGGAGGCCCGGCTGGTGATCGTCAGCGCCGACCTGGCCGGCCTGGCGCGGAAGGTCGCCGAGCGAGTCCCGCACGAATTGCGCCTGCTGGTGATCGACGGACCAGCGGAGGGCGAGGCGGTCGCTCTGGAGCCCCTGATCGCCGCGGCGGTGGACGGGTTCGCCTGGGGACAGTTCGATGAGACCGCGCCCTGCGGCCTCTGCTTCACCTCGGGCACCACGGGGGCGCCGAAGGGCGTGACCTACACCCACCGATCGAGCTTCCTGCACACGCTGCGGGCGTTGCAGGTGGACGGCATGGCGATCTCGGGCCGCGACAGCCTGCTGGCCGTGGTGCCGATGTTCCACGCCAACGCCTGGGGCCTGCCCTTCGCGGCGCCGGCGGCGGGGGCCAAGCTGGTTCTGCCGGGGCGCAACGCCGACGGGGCGAGCCTGGCGCGGCTGATCCGGGCCGAGGCCGTGACCCTGGCCGTGGGCGTGCCCACCGTGTGGCTGGGCCTGCTGGAGCACCTGGACGCCGAGGGCGGCGAGGTCCCGAGCCTTGAGCGCATCGTGGTGGGCGGGGCGCCGATGCCCCCGGCCCTGATGGCCCGGCTGGAGGCGCGCCTGGGCGTCGTCGTTCAGACGAGCTGGGGGATGACCGAGCTGTCGCCGTCCGGCACGGTCGCGGCGGCCGGCGATCCCAAACGCTCGGCCGCGCAGTCCGGAAGGCCCGCGGTCGGCGTCGACCTCATGGTCGCCGACGCCGACGGGCGGCCCCTGGCCCGGCAGCGGAACACCGAGGGTCATCTACATGTGCGCGGCGCCGCGGTGGTCGCGCGCTACTTCGGCGACGTCAGGCCCGCCGTCGACGCCGACGGCTGGTTCCCCACTGGCGATCTGGCGCGGATCGACGACGACGGGAATCTGATGATCACCGGCCGGGCCAAAGACCTCATCAAGTCGGGCGGCGAATGGATCAACCCCGCCGAGATCGAGGCGCTGGTGAGCGCGCTGCCGCAGGTGTCCCTGGCCGCGGTGATCGGCAGGCCTGACAACAAGTGGGGGGAGCGGCCGATCCTGCTGGTGGAACTGCGTGATCCCGGCGGCCTGACCGACGCGGCCCTGCTGGAGCCCCTGCAGGGCCGGGTGGCCAGCTGGTGGATACCCGACGAGGTTGTCCGCCTGGAGCGCATGCCGCTGGCCCCGACGGGCAAGATCGACAAGTTTCGGCTCAGGGCGGTCTACGCCGCGCCGGCCGGCGCCCCCGAGCCTTGACGCCCGCCGCCATCGCGTTGAAAGAGTGCCGCGTGCCCGACAGCTTGAAACCCCGGAGACGGTCCAAGAAGGCCGAACAACGCGCCGAGTCGATGGAGCAGATCCTCGACGTGGCCGAGGAGCTCTTCTCCCGGCACGGGCTGTACGGCGTCACCCTGCAGGACGTCGCCCGGCGGGTCGGCGTCCACCACACGCTGCTGAACTATTATTTCGAGGACAAGAAGAGGCTGTTCGACGCGGTGTTCGCGCGGCGCGCCGTGGTGACCAGCGAGCGGCGGATGAAGGCGCTCGACGAATACGAGGCCTCGGTCGGCGGCAAGCCGACTGTGGAGGGCGCGCTACATGCGTTCCTGGACACCGATCTCGATCTCTACAGCCAGGGCGGCGAGGGCTGGAAGCACTACGGCGCCCTGGGGGCGCTGGTCTCCAACACGCCGGAATGGGGCGCCGACCTGATGGATCAGCACTTCGATCCCGTGGTGCTGCGGTTGATCGACCTGCTGGGCAAGGCGCTGCCCGATTGCCCGGAGGAGGATATCTTCTGGGGCTACCACTTCGTGACGGGCGCCCTGATGGTGACGCTCGCCCGGACGGGCCGCATCGACAAGCTCTCTGGCGGCCGCTGCCGGTCGGAGGACTTCCCGGCCGTGAAGCAGCGCATGGCGCGGTTCATGGCCGCCGGCTTCCTCGAAATCTGCGGGGTTTCCCCCGCCACCAAGCCCGGCTGAGCCGCCGCCCTCATGGGGGCGGCGCGGCGCCCTTGCGCGCCAGATAGGCGACTAGCGAGGCGAGGCTGGCCAGCTTGGCGGCGTCCGCGTCGGGGATGTCCACGCCCAACCGTTGGTGCAGCGCCGTCAGCAGGTTGAGGAAGTCCATGGAATCGAGGTCGACCTGCTCCCGAAGGTCGAGCGCGGGATCGAGGGTCTCGAAGGCGATCTCCGGAGCCAGGCGCGCGAGCTCATCGCGGATCACGGCGAGGATGTCAGCCTCGTTCATAGGGACTCCGGGGTCTGCAGACGTCGGCCGACCTCGGCCAGGAACAGCGCGCCCCGGTGGCCGTCGCTGACGCGATGATCGGCCGCGAGCGTCAGGCCGACCACGGGCCTGGGCCCGATGGCGCCGTCGACGACCCAGGGGCGTTCGACCACCTTGCCGAAGCCGACGATCGCCACCTGGGGCGGATAGATCACCCCAAACAGCGCCTCGACGCCCCGGTCCCCCAGGCTGGAGACGGTGAGGGTCGGGTCGGCGATCTCGGAGCTACGGAAGCGGCCGGCGCGGACCCGGCCCACCAGGTCGCGCATCTGCGCCATGAGGGTCTCCAGGCTGAGGTCGGCGGTGTCGTGGATGGCCGGCGCCGCCAGGCCGCCGCCGCGCAAGGCGATCGCCATGCCGACATGGACGGCGGCGCTGGGCCGGAAGGCGCCGTTCTCGAAGAATCCGTTGAATTCCGGATAGGCGCGGGCGGCCAGCGCCGTCGCCTTCACGAAGAGCGCGCCCATCAGCAGGCGCGTCTCGGGCGGTCGCTCGGCGTTGGCCGCGGCCAGCCAGTCACGGGCGGCTGTGATCTCGACCGTGTCGGAGAGGTAGTAGTGCGGAATCTCGTGCTTGGAGCGCGACATGGCCGCGGCGATCGCCGCGCGCATCTGGCTGAAATCGAAGGGCGCGGCGGCCGGCGCCGCCGGCGGGGCGGCGGGCAGGTCGGCGAGCTGGATCGCGCCGCCCGGGCCCGTGCCGGTCAGCGCCGCCAGGTCCAGGCCACGCTCGGCCGCCAGGCGTCGCGCCGCCGGAGAAATCCGCACCCGCCCGGCCGGGGACGGGTGCGTCACGGACGGCGGGGCGGCGGGCGCGAGGGTTGGCGCTGCGGGCGGAGGGCGATCGACGGGCGGTGGAATGGCTTGCGCCTGCGCCGGTTCGCCCTCCGTACGGATCATGGCGAGCGGGGCGCCGACGGGCACGGTGGCGCCCGGCTCCGCCAGGAGGCGCTCCACCGTTCCGGCCTCGAAGATCTCGATCTCGATGGCGCCCTTCTGGGTCTCCACCACCGCGACGATGTCTCCGCGCTTGACCGCCTGGCCCGGTTTCACGAGCCACTCCACGAGGGCGCCCGCCTCCATGTCCGCGCCCAGCGACGGCATGCGGAACTCGCCCATGGTCAGGCGCGCCCCAGGGCGGCCTTGGCCGCGGCGACGATCTTGTCGGCCTGCGGCAGGGCGGCCTCCTCAAGGTGGCGAGCATAGGGGATCGGAACCTCCTGGCTGCAGACCCGGGCGGGCGGGGCGTCCAGTTCGAAGAAGGCCTGTTCGACGATCCGCATGCCGATCTCCGCGGCCAGGGCGCCCGAGCGCCAGCCTTCGTCGACGATCACCGCGCGGCGGGTCCTGGCGACGGAGGCGAGGATGGCGGCCTCGTCGAGGGGCCGCAGCACCCTCAGGTCCAGCACCTCGGCCTCTATGCCGTCGGCCGCCAGGCGCTCGGCCGCCTCCAGGGTCTTCCACAGCGAGCCGCCATAGGTGATCAGGCTGATATCCTTGCCCGGCCGGCGGACGGCGGCCTTGTCGATGTCGACGGCCCCAGCGTCGGGGGAGAGCAGGCCGGTCCGATTGTAGAGCATGACGTGCTCGAAGATCAGCACCGGGTCCGGCTCCTGCAGGGCGGTCCAGAGCATGCCGCGGGCGTCCTCCACCGTCGCTGGGGCGAGGATGCGCAGGCCGGGAATGTGGGCGTACCAGCCCTCCAGGCTGTGGGAGTGCTGGGCGGCGAGCTGGCGGCCCGCGCCGGTGGCCATGCGGATCACCAGCGGGCAGCCGAACTGGTTGCCCGACATGTGGCGGATGGTGGCGGCGTTGTTCAGGATCTGGTCGAGGGCCAGCAGGCTGAAATTCACCGTCATCAGCTCGACGATGGGCCGCATCCCGGCCATGGCGGCGCCCAGGCCGGCGCCGGTGAAGGCCGATTCCGAGAGCGGGGTGTCGCGGATGCGGGCGGCCCCGAACTCGTCGAGCAGACCCTTGGAGACCGCGTAACAGCCGCCGTACTTGCCGACATCCTCGCCCATCAGGAAGACCCGCTCGTCGCGCAGCATCGCGTCGCGGATTCCCTGCCTGGCGGCCTCGCGATAGGTGATCTCCTGCGGCGTCGCGGCCGATGCGGCGATTTCCGGGGCCGGCGGACGCTCGGGCGCACAGACATATTTGGCGAGATCGGCCACCGGCTCCCACGGCGCGGCCTCGGCGAAGGCGACCGCGGCGCTGACCTCCGCGGCGGCTTGCGCCTCCAGGCGCACGACGTCCTCGGCGTGGAGGAGATTGGCCGAAAGCGCCCAGTCCCGGAATCGCGAGATCGGGTCCTTGGCCTTCCAGGCCTCGACCTCGGCCTTTTCCCGGTACAGCTGGGCGTCGAACATCGAATGCGCTCGGAACCGGTAGGTGCGGCACTCCAGGAAGAAGGGCTTGCCGGTCTCCCGGATCGCCGCGATCGCCCGCCGGGCCGCGGCTTCCACCGCCACCACGTCCATTCCGTCCACGACCTCCGAGACGATGCGATAGCTCTCGGCCTTGAGGTGGATGTCGGTCTCGGCCTCCGAGCGATCAAGGGCCGTGCCCATGGCGTAGCGGTTGTTCTCGCAGACGAAGAGCACCGGCAGGTCCCAGAGCGCGGCCAGGTTCAGGCTCTCGTGGAACTCGCCCTCGGCCACCGCGCCCTCGCCGAAGAAACAGGCGGTGACGTTGTCTTCCTGGCGCAGGTGATCGGCCAGGGCCAGACCCGCGGCCACCGGCAGGCCGCCGCCGACGATGGCGTTGCCGCCGTAGAAGTTCGCCGCCCGGTCGAACAGGTGCATCGAGCCGCCGCGCCCGCCGCTGCAGCCGGACTGCTTGCCGAACATCTCGGCCATGACGGCGGTCATCGGCACGCCGCGGGCGAGCGCATGGCCGTGCTCGCGATAGGTGGCGACGACCCGGTCGCGGGACTCCAGCAGCGGGACGACGCCGACGGCGATCGCCTCCTCCCCGTCATAGAGGTGCAGGAAGCCGCGGATCTTCTCCTGGGTGTAGGCCTCGGCGCAGGCTTGCTCGAAGGCGCGGATGCGGATCATGCGCCCCAGCTGCTCGCTGACATGGGCGTGGGACAGGTGGGGCTTCAGGGCGTTGTCGCTCATCGCTCCTCGCTTTCCAGGGTGGAGAGGTCGCCCTCCGGCAGGCCCAGCTCCCGGGCTTTCAGGAGGCGGCGCATGATCTTGCCGCTGCGGGTCTTGGGCAGGTTCTGGCGGAAGGCGATGTCCTTGGGCGCGACCGCGGCGCCCAGCCGCTTGCGGGCGTGCCCCAGCAGCTCGCGGCGCAGGGCTTCGTCGCCGACCAGGCCGGGCTTCAGGGCCACATAGGCCTTCACCACCTCGCCGGAGATGGGGTCGGGAAGGCCGATCACGGCGGCCTCGGCCACCGCGGCGTGCTCCATCAGCACGCTCTCCACCTCGAAGGGTCCGATCAGGTGGCCGGCGCTCTTGATCACGTCGTCGGCCCGTCCGACGAACCAGTAGTAGCCATCGGAATCCCGCATCGCCAGGTCGCCGGAGAGGTACCAGCCGCCGACGAAGCATTTGCGGAACCGCTCCTCCTCGTGGAGGTAGCCCCGCATGATCGAGGGCCAGCCCGGCCGCAGCGCCAGCTCGCCCAGGGCCATGGGCTTGTCGACCTCCCGCACCAAGCCGTCGGGCAGCCGCTCCACGATCCCGGCCGTCACGCCGGGCAGGGGGCGGCCCATGGAGCCGGGCTTGATGTCCATGGCGGCGAAGTTGGCGATCATGATGCCGCCGGTCTCGGTCTGCCACCAGTTGTCGTGGAAGGGCCGGCCGAAGGCCTCGACGCCCCAGACCACCGCCTCGGGGTTCAGCGGCTCGCCGACACTGGCCATGAAGCGCAGGGCCGGAACCTCGTAGGGCCGCCGATCCTGGGCCCAGACCTTCATCAGCATCCGGATGGCGGTGGGGGCGGTGTACCAGACGGTCACGCTCTGCGCCTGCAGGATGGACCTCCAGCGCTCGGCGTCGAACTCGGCCTCGTCGACGATCAGGCTCACGCCGTTGGTCAGCGGCGAGATGATCCCATAGGAGGTGCCGGTCACCCACCCCGGGTCGGCCGTGCACCAGTAGATGTCGCCCGGCCGCAGATCGAGCGCGTTGCGGCCGGTGACGTGGTGGGCCACCACCGCCTCGTGGACATGGACCGCGCCCTTGGGACGCCCCGTCGTGCCGCTGGTGAAGTGCAGCAGGGCCATGTCCTCGGGCGCGGTCTGCGCGGTCGCGAAGTCAGGATCGGCCCGGGCCAGGGCGGGCTCCAGCGCCAGCGTCCCGGCCGGCGCCTCGCCCGAGCAGTCCACCAGCAGCACCTGCCGCAGGCTCGTCATCTCGCCACGCCAGGACTCCACCTTGCGGTGATACAGCGTCTCGGAGGTGACCAGGACATTGGCCTGCCCGATCTCCATGCGGGCGCGGATCGGCTCAGGCCCGAAGGCCGAGAACAGGGGGGTGAAGACCGCCCCGGCCTTCAGGGCGCCCAGGGCGGCGAAGTAGAGTTCGGGCGTGCGGCCCAGCAGGCTGTAGACCCGGTCGCCCCTGCTGACGCCCAGGCTGAGCAACAGGTTGGCGAAGCGGTTGGCCTGGATCGTCAATTCCGCATAGGTGAAGTCGCGCACCGTGTCGTCGCGGCCGATCCAGCGCAGGGCCAGCTGCGCGCCGCGGCCGGCCTGGACGTGCCGGTCGAGGGCCTCGTGGGCGATGTTCAGGCCGCCCTGCGGCAACCCCTGCAGCTCGGCCCGGGCGGCGGCCCACGAGAAGTCGGCGACCTCGGCCTCATAGTCCTTCAGGTTCGCCGCGGCGCGATCCTGCGGCGCCTTGCGGATGGGGGGCCAGGTCACGGTCAGGCCAGGGAGTCGGCGTCGCCGTCGACGTCGGGCCGGACCGCCTCGGGCGGCAGGGCGATCCGGTTGTCCACCGACCGGACGCCGGGGAGGGTCCAGGCGAGCCGCTCGGCGGCGTCGCGATCGAACCAGCTCGCCGCCCGGCCAGACAGGATCACCGCGCCGCCGGCTTCCGCGACCTCGACGCCGTCACAGGGTACGCCCTCGCGCCCCAGCAAGGTCAGGAGACGGGTCCGGGCGTCTCCCGGTGGCGAGGCCACCTCCAGGTGGTTGCGGACATCGAGAACCTCGGGGAGCCGCAGCAATTCCTGCTCGATCAGGACGCGCCGCATCTCGTCGGGAACCGAGCCCGTGAGGGTCACGACGCCCTCGAAGACCGCAGCGGTGATCGCGCCGCCGCCGCCCAGGCGCTCAAGCTCGACGGTGACGATGTCCTGGAGGGCCTTGTCGTTCATCACAAACCTCGCATGCTGCGACGGTCGAACACTGGGGTGTTCAGGCGGGGCCGCATTGCGATCCATCAAGCGCCGCGCCGGCCTTGGCGACCCGCGCCGCTCGCCACGCAGGACCTCCCGCAATCCGCCTAGTGCGCTGCTGTCGGCGCGTCGCGGGTGGCGCCCGTCAGGCTGTTGACGATCTTGGCGGCGCCGGGCGCGGCGGAGTCGCCGATCCCCCACCCCGCCGGGCACGCGCCCAGGCGCTGGTAGCGTCGGACCTGCTCAAAATTCGGCCCCTTCTTGTCTTGGCGCGTGACGGCCATGTCGACCGTGAAGTCACGGGCGCGGTCGCCCTCGACCGAGGAGCCGACGCGGTAGAGCTGGTCGTCGATGCGACAGCGGACGGAATAGGTGTCTCCGGTCTCGACCGCCTCGCCCACCCGGACGCAGGGCTGGCCGTTGACCTCCGGGGCGGGGCGCACGAAGGCGGCCTGGATGCTTTGGTCCGCGCAGATCTGAAGTTGGCTCACGGTCTTGCCGCCGTCCAGGACCTCGATGAGCCACAGGCTCGTCGGATCGGCGGGCGCGGCGGCGGGAACCGCCGGCTTGGCGGTCGCCGCGGGTTCTGTCTTGCGCTCGCAGGCCGTCGTGGCCGCGGCAAGGCCGCAGATCGCCAAGAGCGAGATGATGGGCGCCTTATGCATGGGGGACCTCCTGCGTCTGGCCAGACTGTGCGCCCCGCGCCGGCGCCGACATTGAGCCGGATCAAGTCGCCTCGATCTCATCGCGTGTGGCAGGTTGCGACCGCGGCGCGAGCCTTCGCATAAAGTCGACATTCCAAGGCTATGCACCGGGGGCTGCGGGCCGCCTGGTCTCCGGAAGCCCGAGAGGAATTGCATGTTCAGGTTCGGCCTCGTCCTGGCCCTTGGCCTCTTCGCCACCGTCGCCGTCGCCGAAACCCCACCCAGCCGTCCGGGGATCGACGCGCCGGAACTGGCCCGGCTCGGGACCCATGGCGTTGGCGTGCGATCCATCATCCTCGTCCAGCCCGGCCAGGCGGACATCCTGGCCTATGACGCCGCCAAGGGCGCCGCGCCCCTGAAGGCCCGCAGCCTGCCGGTGGACATCTGGTACCCCGCCACGGCGCCGGCCAACGCCAGGCCCGTCACCTATGCCGACACCCTGCCGGCCGAACCACCGAAGCCCCCGGCGGCCTTCACCGTGGCCGGGGTGGCGGTGCGCGACGCGCCGCCGCTCAAGGGCGCCTTTCCCCTGGTGATCCTCTCCCACGGCTACAGCGGCACGCCCGCGGCCATGACCTGGCTGGCGGAGAACCTGGCCTCCAAGGGCTATGTGGTGGCGGGCATCCACCATCGCGATCCCGATATCAGCGACGGCAAGGGGTTCCCAGAGCCCTTCATGCGCCGGCCCCTGGACATCGCCTTCGTGGCCCATGAACTCCGGGCCCAGGCCGGCAAGGGCGCCCTGCTGGGAGCCGATATCAGCCGCGTGGCGCTGATGGGCTATTCCATGGGCGGCTACGGCGTGCTGACCGTGGCGGGCGGAAGCCTGGACCCGGCCGGCGGCGCGGCCGCGATCCCGGGCGGCCTGATGAAACCCTATACTCGCGGCGGAGCCCGGGCCGGCGAGCTGGCGGTCCCCGGTCTGAAGGCGGTGGTGGCCATCGCCCCCGCTGGCGTCCGCTTCAAGACCTGGGGCCCCGAGGGCCTGGCCGGCGTCACCGCGCCGCTGCTGATCATCGCCGGCGACCAGGACCGCACTGTGGGCTTCTCCGACGGGATCAAGCCGGTCTTCGACCAGGCGGTCCACGCCGACCGCTACATGCTGGTCTTCGAGAACGGCGGCCACAGCATCGGCATGAGCAGCGCGCCCCCCTCGATGCGCGACACCCTGTGGGACTTCCACTGGTTCGAGGATCCGGCCTGGCGCAAGGACAAGATCATGGCTGTCAGTCAGCACATGATCACCGCCTTCCTTGATCTCCATGTGAAGGACGACGCCAGCCGCGCCGCCTATCTCGACACCGACGTCGCGCGCGGGAACGACGCCAAATGGCCCTCGCCGGCGCCGGCCGGTTATGGCGCCTTCAGTCCCGGCGGTCCCGGCCTGACCTGGAAGGGCTTTCCCCGCAACGGCGCCCAGGGCCTGGAGCTGCATCACCGGCCGCCAGCGCCCTGAGGGCTTGGCCCCGGCGCCGGCGCGCCCTTAGTGTGGGCCATGCGAGTCATCGGTCAGGACGAGGTGCGGGAACGGCTGACCTATGAGGTGGCCATTCCCATCGTGCGGGCGGCGATGATCGCGCTCTCAGCCGGGGAGACCCGCCAGCATCTGCGCTCCATCATCCCCCTGGCCGAGGGCCGGCTGTTCGGCATCATGCCCGGCGCCCTGGGGGAGCGGGCCGCCTTCGGCGCCAAGCTGATCAGCATCTTCCCCGAGAACTTCGCCAAGGGCGCCCCGTCCCACCAGGGCGTCGTCGTCCTGTTCGACCCCGAGACCGGCGCGCCCATCTGCATCGCCCACGCCGGGGAGGTCACCGCCATCCGCACCGCCGCCGCCAGCGCGGTGGCCACCGACGCCTTGGCCCGTCCCGAGGCCACGCGCCTGGCGATCCTCGGCTATGGGGAGCAGGCGCAAACTCACCTGCGCGCCCTGCGCCATGTGCGCCCCATCGACCACGTCACGGTCTGGGGGAGATCACCCGAGCGGGCGGCGGCCTTCGCCGCGCGCATGGCCGCCGAGACCGGCCTGTCGGTGGAGCCCTCCGCCGATGTCGAGCGCGCGGTGGCGGCCGCCGACATCATCTGCACGGTCAGCGGATCGGAGGAGCCGATCCTGAAGGGCGCCTGGGTGGCCCCCGGAACCCACCTCAACCTGGTGGGCTCCAGCCGCCCCGGCCCCGTGGAGGTGGACGAGGACCTGGTGGCGGCCTGCCGCTTCATCGCCGACAGCCGCGAGGGGGTGTTGGCCCAGGGGGCGGAGTTCCTCAAGGCCAAGGCTTCGGGCCGCATCGGCGACGACCATGTCGTCGGCGAGATCGGGCAGGTGCTGTCGGGCGCCATCCCCGGCCGCCAGTCGCAGGGCCAGATCACCGCCTACAAGTCTCTGGGCCACATCGTCCAGGACCTCGCCAGTGTCCAGGCCCTATGCCGCTGAGACCCGCGACCGCGCCGGCAGGAAGCCTGGCGCCCGCAGCAGGGCGGCGCTGACCAGGGCCACCAGCAGGCCCACCGGGAAGATCTCGATGAAGGTCATGGCCAGGCGGAACAGCGGGTTGGCGTACTGGGCCCGCATCGTCTCCATGTCGGCCACCGCCTTGGCGTAGGCTGGGCCCGTGACGCCGGCGGCGCGCTTGGCCTCCAGGATCTGGGCGATGTACTCGTCCATGAACCGGTAGTCGGTGATCGCCAGATAGATCTCCCACACCGCGACATAGGCCAGCGAGGCGACAACGGCGATGCCGAGCCCCATCAGGAAGGCCGTGCGGAACCTGATGACTCCGCCGAGCGCCTGGTCGCGGTGCTGTCTCACCCCCACCAGGATCGAGGACAGGGCCACCAGCATGATGAGGTAGCCCAGCCACACATTGGAATGCGGCGCGCCGCCGTTGAGCGCGATCGTGCCGATGATGCCTGTGATGATGATCAGGCCCGAGATCAGGCCGTAGGTCAGGATGGTGCGGGTCATGCCGGTTGCTCCTGTGCTGCACGGCTTGGCCATGAGGGTGCTGGGTGGGCGGGCGTCAGCCTATCGCCCAAAAGGGTGAGATCGTGCGGATCGTTCTTTTGGCGCGACCGTCTCACGGCAGCAGATGCAGGTCGCGAGCCTTGCGCACGGCCTGGGTGCGACGGCTGACCTCCAGCTTGGCGAACAGGTTGGCGGCGTGGGTCTTCACGGTGTTGGGCGAGACCCCCAGGGTGCGGGCGATCTCCTTGTTCGACTGTCCGGCCGCCAGCCGCTCCAGGACCTTCACCTCCTGGCGGGTGAGGCCGAGGGAGGTCATGGCTGCGGTATTGGGCTCGAAGGGACCCGGCGCGTGGCGGGCGTTGAGCCTCCAACCCACCCACACCCCGGCCGCGGCGAAGGCCGCCCCGATTAGCGCAACATAGACCTCCAGCGAGAAGGTCCGCGCCAGGAACCGATATTCGAGCCACTGCAGGGCGAAGGCGCCGGCGGCGAGGACCAGGGCCCAGAGCAGGACGGTGCGGGTCATGGGCCGGCCTAGGCGTTCGGTCGGGCCGGGTTGTGGCCGCCGCCGACATAGCCGAGCGCCGCGGCCTCGCGCACCGCCTGGGAGCGGCCCACCACCCGCAGCTTCTGGGCGGCGTTCTTCAGGTGGAAGCGGACGGTGGGGGCGGAGATGCGCACCAGTTCGCCGATGTCGGCGTCGGTCTTGCCCGCCGCCGCCCACTTCAGGCACTGGATCTCGCGCCGGGTCAGGCGCGGGGGCCCGGCCTGGGGCGTGGCGCCCCGGGTGTCGTTGTAGGCGGCGATGAATTTCAGGGCCGCGACGTGTAGGCGTGGGGCGTGGGCCTCGAACAGGGCCTCCACCGGGACCTGCGGGTCCGGAGTCGCCCAGACCACCGCCCCGATCAGGCCGCCCGGCAGGTAGGTCGGTGCGATGATGGCCCCAGCCACCCCGTGGTCGCGGGCCGAGCGGTCCACCGTGATGGCGCTGAGCTGGGGGACCGGCCGCCAGGTCGCGAACCGCCCCTCGGTGAAGAAGAAGGGCTCGGCCACGTAGCGGGCGGCGAGCACGAAGGGGGTGCGCAGGGCGAAGCCCCGGTCCTTCCAATATTCCAGCTTGGGATCGACCCAGCGGAACAGAGTCTCGGCATAGGGCCGGCCGTCGGAGCCCAGCACCGGCTCGGGGCTGGAGAAATCGGCGCTGACGGCGATGAAGGGCAGGCCAAGCTCGGCGCCCAGCCGGGCCACCTCCTGAGCGTAGCCGTCGATCTCGTTCATGGCGGCTCCTCCCCACGGCTAGACTATCACCGACGATAGCTTGTGCGCGTCCTGGGATTTCGCAAGCCTGCAGATGCGCGCCGGTTGGGCGCCGGAGACCGCGCCCATGAACCTCGACCTCAGCGACGACGAGATCGCCTTCCAGGGCGAGGTCCGCGCCTTCCTGGCGGACTCCCTGACCCCGGAGCTGCGCCAGGCCGGTCGCCGGGCCACCAGCGTCTTCATGGACAAGATCTACAGCCTGGCCTGGCAGAGGATCCTCCACGCCCGCGGCTGGGCCGCGCCCTCCTGGCCGGTGGAACATGGCGGCCCCGGCTGGGGCGTGATGCAGAAGGCGATCTTCGCCGCCGAGTGCGCGCGGGCAGGCGCGCCGAGCTTGGCCCCCATGGGCCTGAAGATGGTGGGGCCGGTGATCATGGGCCACGGGACCCCGGAGCAGAAGGCCCACTACCTGCCGCGCATCCTCTCGGGCGAGGACTACTGGTGCCAGGGCTATTCCGAGCCCCAGGCGGGCTCGGACCTGGCGGCCCTGGCGCTGAGCGCCGTGGCCGACGGCGACGACTATGTGCTGAACGGGACCAAGCTGTGGACCACCCACGCGCACTGGGCCAACCGCATGTTCTGCCTGGTCCGCACAAGAACCGACGGCAAGGCCCAGGCCGGGATCACCTTCCTGCTGCTGGACATGCAGACCCCCGGGATCAGCGTCCAGCCGATCGTCACCCTGGCCGGCGAGCATGAGGTCAATCAGGTCTTCTTCGACCAGGTCCGCGTGCCCCAGGCCAACCGCATCGGGGCCGAGAACGCCGGCTGGACCGTCGCCAAGTACCTGCTGGAGTTCGAGCGCGGCGGCGGGTCCGGGCCGGGGCTGAAGGTGGCCTTGGAGGCGGTCACGGCGCTCGCCCGCGCAGAGGCTGGCGACGGCGGGAACCGGCTGATCGACGATCCGGCCTTCCGGTCCAGGCTGGCGCGGGCGGCCTGCGCCGTCGAGGCCGTGGAGATGACCGAGCATCGGGTGCTGGCGGCCCTGGCGGCGGGGAACAATCCAGGCCCGGCCTCCTCCATGCTGAAGACCCAGGGGACCGAGACCCTGCAGATGATCGACGAACTGGCGATGGAGGGCGCCGGCGCCTACGCCGCCGTCGACCAGATCGAGGCCCGCGCCCCGGGATCGAACCTCGACTGGGTGGGGCCCGAGCACGCGCTGACGGTCACGGCCCGCTATCTCAACGACCGCGCCGCCTCGATCTATGGCGGCTCGAACGAGATCCAGCGCGACATCATGGCCCGGCTGGTGCTGGGCCTCTGATCCAGGTTCCGTAAGGGACCCTATCAGCTTCGATAGCTTGTGCGCTCACCCGGTCTTCGCGAGTTTCGCCAGCATGACGGGACGCCCGGCAGAAGGCGTCCGCACCCTGGGAGGGACAGAGCAATGACCAAGATGCACACGCTGCGCGCCGTGCTGGCTATGAGTGTTTCGGCGGCCGCCATGGCGGCCCACGCCCCGGCCTTGGCCCAGACCGCGCCGGAAGATGACAACACGGTGGAGACCCTGGTGGTCACCGCCCAGCGCCGCGAGGAAACGGCCAACACCATCGGCATGGCCATCCAGGCCTTCCGTGGCGAGCAGATGCGCGAACTGCACGTCACCACGGTCAAGGACCTGGCCAGCGTCGTGCCCAGCTTCAGCGTCTCGCAGAGCTATCAGGGGGTGCCGACCTACACCCTGCGCGGGATCGGCTTCAACACCATCAACCTCTCGGCCACCTCCACCGTCGGCACCTATGTCGACGAGGTCGCCTACGCCTATCCGATGATGAACACCGGGCCGCTCATGGACCTGGAGCGCGTCGAGGTGCTCAAGGGGCCCCAGGGCACCCTCTACGGCCGCAACACCACCGCGGGCCTGATCGACTTCGTCACCAACAAGCCCACCAACAGCTTCGAGGCGGGCCTGACCGCCGAGGTCGGCAACTACAAGACCCACAATTTCGAGGGCTTCGTCAGCGGGCCCCTGGCCGAGGGCGTCCAGGCGCGCCTGGCCTTCCGCACCGACGACAGCGATGAGGGCTGGCAGCGCAGCAACACCCGCGGCGAGAAACTGGGCGAGATCCACCGCTACGGCGTCCGCGCCTCGCTCGCCCTGCAGCCCACCGAGGCGCTCAGCATCGACGCCTCGCTCACCCTGTGGCGCAACAAGTCCGACACCGTGGCCGCGCAAGGCATCGGCTTCACCCCGGCCACGGCGGCCAGCCCCTTCAACGCCGCGGGCCTGACCAGCTACATCGCCACCCACATGCCCACAGACGCCACCCAGGCCGACTGGGCGCCCTATGCCCGTCGCGCCACCGACATCGGCACGGGCCTGGGCATCGGCGGGCCGCTGCGGGAGAACAACGACTTCACCGGCGTCAAGGTGAAGGTCGCCTACGACATCGGCGAGCACATGCGCCTGGTGTCGCTCACCAACTATAACGAGCTCACCCGCGACGCGACCTTCGACTGGAGCGGCGCGCCCTACGAGATCCTGGTCCAGAAGGCGGCCGGCCACATCGAGTCCATCGCCGAGGAATTGCACCTCGAGGGCGAGACCGACACGGTGAACTGGCTGGTGGGCCTCTATTATGGCCAGGATACGCTCCTCGACTCCAACCGCACCATGCTGGGCGACAACGCCAATGTCGGCACGATCCGGTTCTACACCAACAGCCTGCTGCTCTCGCCGTTCAACTCCGGGGGCTACACCGCCCTGCAGGCCAGCCAGGCCTTCCGCACCTATCGCGACCAGGGCGACATCGACGTCACGACCCAGAGCGTCTTCGCCAACGCCGACTGGCGGCTGAACGACCAGTTCAAGCTGACCGCCGGCCTGCGCTACACCAAGGACAAGCAGGACTACGCCGGCTGTTCGCGCGACTTCAACGGCAACATGTTGCCCAACGTCAACATCACCAACCGCTTCCTGTTCTTCGCGGCCCACGGCCTGGTGGCGCCGATCTCCCAGGGGCAGTGCAACACCTTCAACCCCACCACCCACAGCTTCGGCCTGGTGACCTCCACCATGGACGAGGACAACTTCGCCTGGCGGCTGGCCCTGAATTGGACGCCGGATCCCAACCTCCTGGTCTATGGCTCGGTGTCACGCGGGGCCAAGGCCGGGGTCACCCCGATCAACGCGGCCAACATCTCCACCCAGAACGCGCCGGCCACCCAGGAACTGCTGCTGGCCTACGAGGTGGGCCTCAAGGCCGCCCTCTTCGAGCATCGCGTCCAGGCCAACGCCTCGCTCTTCTACTACGACTACGAGGACAAGCAGCTCAGCGTCTATTTCGCCGACCCGATCTACACGGCCCTGGCCCGCCTGGCCAACGTGCCCAAGTCCATGGCCTACGGCCTGGACGGCGACGTCACCTGGCGGATCAATTCCGACTTCACGGCCATCGCCTCGGGCACCTGGCTGCATACCGAGGTGCAGGACTATGTGGGGATCAATTCGGCGGGCAAGCCGGCGAGCTTCGATGGCGCGCCCTTCCTCTACAGCCCCAAGTTCCAGGGCAGCCTGACCCTGCTCTACAAGCACGACCTGAACGACAAGCTGGGGATCCAGGCGGCGGTCAACGGCCGCTACCAGTCCAAGTCCCACGCCGACCTGGAGGGCAATCCGCTGTTCGCCATCCCGGAATACGGCCTGCTGAACGCCAGCCTCGGCCTGCATTCCAGCGACGACCGCTGGGAGGTCTCGCTTTGGGGCCGCAACCTGACTGACGAATATTACTGGTCGGCGGTCAGCAGCAACGCCAACGTGGTGGTGCGCTTCCCCGGTCAGACCCGGACCTTCGGCGCCTCCTTCACCGTCAAGTACTAGGGACCAGCGTATGAGTGTTGCGGAACCGGTCGCCGCCGTCGATTTCGACCAGATGCCCACCCTGGGGGACATCCCGCGCTACCACGCGCGGGAGCGTCCCTCGGCGACGGCTCTGGTGTTCGAGGGGCGGGAGACCGACTTCGCCACATTCGAGCGCCGCACCAACCAGGCCGCCAACGCCCTGATTGCCCAGGGGGTCCGCAAGGGCCAGCGGATCGCCTATGTGGGCAAGAACAGCGACCACTATTTCGAGCTGCTGTTCGGGGCGGCCAAGATGGGGGCGGTGATGACCCCCATCGGCTGGCGGCTGGCGCCGCCGGAAATGGCCTACATCCTGGGGGACTCCGGCGCGCCGGTGGTCTTCATCGGCCCGGAGGTGATGGACCAGGCGCCGGCCATTCTCGAGGGCCTGGATCCCGCCCCGGCCGTCATCGCCATGGAGGCCGCCAACGCCGGTGGCGCTTCGGTCTATGAGGCCTGGCGCGACGCCGCGCCCGACACCGACCCGGGCGTCGTCATCGCCCCCTCCGACGTGGCGGTCCAGCTCTACACCTCGGGCACCACCGGCCGGCCCAAGGGGGCCATGCTGTCCCACGACAACATCCTGTCGGGCCGTCGCCGCTCGGCCGAGGCCAACATGCCCTGGAACAGCTGGGGGCCCGACGACGTCAGCCTGGTGGCCATGCCGGTGGGCCATATCGGCGGCACCGGTTGGGGGATCGTAGGCCTCTACAACGGCGCCAAGGGCGTCGTGGCCCGCGAGTTCGACCCCTTCAAGGTGCTGGACTTCATCGAGGGTGAGCGCATCTCCAAGATGTTCATGGTGCCGGCCGCCCTGCAGATCGTGGTGCGCCAGCCCCGGGCCCGCGAGGTCGACTTCAGCCGGCTGAAATACATCCTCTACGGCGCATCGCCGATCCCGCTGGATCTGCTGCGGGAGTGCATGGAGGTGTTCGGCTGCGGCTTCTGCCAGCAGTACGGCATGACCGAGACCTGCGGCACCATCGTCTACCTGCCGCCGGAGGATCACGACCCGGCCGGCAACGCCCGCATGCGCGCCGCCGGCCTGCCCATGCCCGGCGTGGAGCTGAAGATCATCGACGAGGCCGGGGCGAGCCTGCCGGCCAATACGGTGGGGGAGGTGGCCATCCGCTCCAGCTCCAACATGGCCGGCTACTGGCGCCTGCCCGAGGCCACCGCCGCCACGGTGGGCGCCGACGGCTGGCTGCGCTCGGGCGACGCGGGCTATCTGGACGAGGCCGGCTACCTCTTCATCCACGACCGGGTGAAGGACATGATCATCTCCGGGGCCGAGAACATCTATCCCGCCGAGGTGGAGAGCGCCGTCTACGGCCATCCGGACGTGGCCGAGGTGGCGGTGATCGGGGTGCCCGACGACACCTGGGGCGAGGCGGTCAAGGCGGTGGTGGCGCTGAAGCCCGGCGCGACCCCCGATCCGGCCGGCATCATCGCCTTCGCCCGCACCCGTATCGCCGCCTTCAAGGCGCCCAAGACCGTCGACTTCATCGAGGCCTTGCCCCGCAACGCCTCGGGCAAGATCCTGCGCCGCGAACTGCGCGAGCCCTATTGGGCTGGCCGCGCACGCCGAGTGAACTAGAATAGCGCCGAGAGTGAGAGAGGCCCCAGCCATGACCGTCAGCCTTCGCCGCCCGCCCACCACCCTGACCATCGGCCAGCTGTGCCGTGAGTTCGAGGTGACCCCCCGGACCCTGCGCTATTACGAGGAGCAGGGCTTGCTGGAGCCGGCCCGCCGCGATCAGCAGCGGATCTATTCCCGCCGCGACCGCGCCCGGTTGCAGCTAATCCTCCGCGGCCGCCGGGTGGGCCTGTCGCTCGCCCAGATCCGCCAGGTGCTGGACCTGCACAATCCCGAGGACGGCGACGCGGTCCAGAACGCCGTGGCCCTGCGCGCCTTCCAGCAACGGATCGCCGCCCTGGAGCAGCAGCGCGCCGAGGTGATCGGCGCCATCGAGAGCCTGCAGGCCGCCTGCGAACGCCTGGAGGCGCGGCTCTAGCGGCGATTCCGGCCGCGCCAGGCCGTCTCGGCGCCTTTCGCTACGTCCCGGGCAGGAAGCGGCCCCAGACCTGATCGTGGGCCTGGGAGATCATCTGGGTCGATGCGGACGTGACCCCGGCCTCGGCGGCGAACCGCCGCCAGTCTGCGACCGCGGCTCGGACG
Organism: Phenylobacterium sp.; assembly: GCF_030645195.1. Taxonomy (GTDB): domain Bacteria; phylum Pseudomonadota; class Alphaproteobacteria; order Caulobacterales; family Caulobacteraceae; genus Phenylobacterium. The sequence continues at coordinate 44,478 of NZ_JAUSLW010000111.1, forward strand.
TTCCCGACAATGGATTGGATGTCGCGCAGCGCCAGACCGTGTCGTGCGCCAAGGCGGGTGACATGGTCCAGGGTCGGATCCCGCCCCTCGCCCTCAATGTCCATGTAATGCTCGCCGCCGGGCCCCGGGGCATAGGTTAGGTCATAGGCCGGCGCGAGGCGCCAATCGCCCTGCGGCGTCATGATGAAGCTGTGCTGCCGGGTATGGTCGTCGCGATTACAGGCGACGACATTGAAGACCATTCGCCGAAAGGCCGCTGTCACGTCCTGCGCATGCCGCGTGATCGCCGAAGTCGCACGCAGGAAGGTGTCGTAGCTGGTCGAAGGCCGCCACGGCGGCGTCTCCAGGGCGCCAGCGAGCGAGACCATATGCAGTCGCAGGCCTTGCCCTGGCCGATCAAAGCGCCGAGTGGCGAAGAAGCCGGGGCCGGTCTTCGCTGGCAACAGGCGATGCTCACTCAAGGTCAGCCCCGCGGCCTGGGCCATGGCGGCATAGGCTTCCTCGATAGGGCCGATATCGTGCGGGTCGTTTGGGGCGGGGAATTTCACGATCCACGCCTCATCTTCGGTGGCGACCTCGCCCTGGGAAATTGACACCCCGCCCTGGCGATCGAACCCGACATGCACCTTGGGGCGCGCTCCCCCCGAGGCGCCGGCTAGGCCTGCGAGCGTGTCTGCGAGCTGGTCTTCTTCCCCCTTGAGAATCTCCGCCGAAGCCTGAGCCAGTTCGTCGAGATCGAGACCTGCAACATCACCGTCTGGCGCCGTCGAGGGCTCGAAGACGAGGGCGCCACGCCCTTGGCGCCCCACCAGGGCCAGCCGCTCAAGGACTGAGAGATCTTCCATCCGGACACCGAGCTTGCCCAAGCGACGGCGCATCAGCAAATGGCCCCAGCCTTCCGGGAGGCTGTCGGCCAGGAAGCCGTGAAGCCCATCGAACTCGCGACTGCGCGCCGCATGGAGGCCCGGTTCGGGCGGATAGAGCAGAGGATCGATGTTAAGCCGCGCGGCGATCAGGTCCGGGGCCCATTCCAGTTGGGCGACGCCAGAGGCCATTGCCAGGCGGCCGACGGATCGCGGCGCCTTGGCTTCATCGAAGGCGAGCGCCACCGTGAGCGGGGCGCCGGGCGCAAGTTTCATGGCCGACGCGCCGGCGTGGTCGTCGTGCGTCCGCCACGGGCTCGCGAGGCGGACGCAAAGGCGGTGGCCTGCCCCTTGAGGAGGTCGTCGAGGCTTGACGCCACGGGCGGGGGAAACAGGCCTTCGAGGCCCTCTTCGCACCTCAGCGCAATTGCGGCCTTCACGAGGTCTTCGATTGAGGCCCCGCCTTCGCGTTCCAGGCGCCGCCAGGTTCTATAGGCGACACCCGCCCGCAGAGCGGCTTGCTGTTGGGTGAGACCCATCCCCAGGCGCCGGATCTTGATCTGGTCGCCCAGAGCTCGCAGAAGTTCAGATGGCGTCCGCAACATTGTCCATATGTGGACGCAAAGGGACGAAATGGCAAGATAAACGGCCTCATATGGCCGATCGATTTGCGCCCTCCAGCGCCGGATCGCCGTCCCCGCAGCCGCCGCGCGAGAAGGTGATCGGCGCCATCGAGAGCCTGCAGGCCGCCTGCGAACGCCTGGAGGCCAGGCTCTAGAACTCCTCCCAGGCGTCCTGGGCCGCGCCGCCGTAGCTGGCGGCGAGCCTTTGGGTCAGGGCTCGGGCCGGAGAGGCGGGCGGTTTCGCCGGCGCGGGGATTCGGACCGTCGCCGGACCGCCCTGTGACGCCGTCCCCACCCGGAACCGGGTCATCAGGTCCGTGAGGGCCGCCGTCTCCGCCTTGAGGGCGTGGGTCGCGGCGGTGGACTGCTCCACCATGGCCGCGTTCTGCTGAACCACATGATCCATCTGGTTGACCGCGGCGTTCACCTCCGAGAGTCCGGTGGCCTGCTCCTGGGCCGAGGCCGAGATTCCGGAGATCACCACGTCGATCTCCGCCACCTTGCTGGCGATCGCCTGCAGGGCCTGGCCGGTCTCGCCCACCAGGGACACCCCCTGGTCGACCTGCTGACCCGAGGCCGAGATGAGGGTCTTGATCTCCTTGGCGGCCTCGGCCGAGCGCTGGGCGAGCGCGCGGACCTCCGACGCCACCACGGCGAAGCCGCGGCCGGCGTCCCCGGCCCGGGCGGCCTCGACGCCGGCGTTGAGGGCCAGGAGGTTGGTCTGGAAGGCGATCTCGTCGATCACCCCGATGATCTGGCTGATCTGGCGCGAGGAGTCCTCGATCTGCCCCATGGCGCCGACCGCCAGGGCGACCACCTCGCCGGAGCGCTCGGCCTGGCCCTTGGCCTCGGCGACGGCGCTGCTGGCCTGGCGTGCGCCGTCGGCGGTGTTGGACACCGTGGCGGTGATCTCGTCGAGGGCTGCGGCGGTCTGCTCCAGGCCCGCGGCCTGCTGCTCGGTCCGGCGCGACAGGTCGTCGGAGGCGTGCGCCAGCTCGTCGGAACTGGCGCCGATGGCCGAGGTCGTGCGGGCCACCGCGGCCATGGTGTCCTCCATCTGGGCGACGGCGGCGTTGAAGTCGCGGCAGAGCTGCAGGTACTCCTCCGGCAGGTCCTCTGGCATGCGGTAGGTGAGGTCGCCCGCGGCCAGGGCGGCCATGCCCGCGCCGACCGAGCCCACCACCACGGCGCGCTCCTGGGCCAGGGTCTCGGCCTGGGCCGTCAGGCGTGCGACTTCGGCGGCCTCCAGATAGACCGAGATCGCATAGTCCATGTCCAGCAGGGTGGCCTTGGCCAGGGCGCCAAGCTCCGCGGCGACCTCCGAGACCTTGGGCCCCTTGGCGCCGAATCCGCCCTTCGGCCAGCGGGCCTTGAGGACCGCCCCGATCAGGGAGCTCAACACCAGGGCGTAGCCGCCGATGTACCAGCGGGGCTCCAGGCCGATGCGGGCGTGGGTCTCCCCCACCGTGGTGACGGCGCGCACATAGGTCTGGTCGAACTGGCCGCTGGAGATCGTCTCCCAGTGGCCGACCTGGCGGCTCTTGGCGCTGGCGACGTGACCCTGGCTGGTGAAGAACTTCCGGGTCTCGGGGTAGGATTGAATCTGAGCGTAGAATGCGTCGAGGGCGCTTGGCAGCTCCCCCATGATCACCGGCTTGGTCCGGCGGAGGTTCGCCTGGGCGTCGGCGTCCAGTTGCATGAAGTTCAAACGGTCGGCCAGGGAGTCACTTTGAGACATGACGGCTTCCTCAGGTTGATCTGCCCATGCCGCGCGATTAATATTAACAGAACAAAAATACAGACTTTTCACTCAACCTATTGGTTAGAATTGATATGCACAAACATAGATTTATATATCACAAGATATAACGTCGGTATGGATTGGCGTTGAGTTCTCATCTCTCGCCTTAGGCGAAGCTCTTCCGTTATGACGTCGCGAATCATCTTGTATATATCTGAGGATATAGAGACGTGATGGGCTTCCCGTGCGACGAATCGGCCATTAACCATTGCATGCATGTGGTCTTTGTGATTTCGAGTGCCCAATGTCGGCTGCCTCACTTTGACGGATATGAATCCCGCGGCAGTGCGCCCACCGCCGGGCTCGACGGCGCGGAACCCTGACAAGGCGCTCCTGCTCGTCGAGGAGAAGCCGATCTGCCGGATGGCCATAGTCCAGCTCTTGGCGGAGGTCGGGGGCGTCGGATCGGTGCGTTACGCCGCCTCCATCGAGGACGCCCTGGACCAGGCCGAGGCCCTCAAGCCCGAGCTCCTCCTCGTCGACCTGTTCAGCATCAACTATGAGTTCGGCGCCCTGAGGCGGCTTCTCTCGTTGGCCGCGCCCGCCGCCGCGATCGTGGTGGATGACCGGGTCAATCCGACCTTCGCGCGGCTGGCCAAGGACGCCGGGGCGAGCGGCTACGCCTCCAAGGACTTCGACCTGCCGCAGTTCAAGTCGGCCCTTCAGGCGGTCATCGTCGGCGGCGCCTACTTCCCGCGCGACATCCTGCCCGACCAGATCGGCCTGCGGGTTCCCCGGTCCGCCGCCGGCCTCTCGGCGCGCCAGCTGGAGGTCCTCAAGCAGATGGCGGTGGGCAAGACCAACCGCGAGATCGGCGAGGCCCTGGGCATCACGCCGGGGACCGTCAAGCTGCACATCCACTCGATCCTGCAGCTCACCGGCGCCCGCAACCGGACCGAGGCCGCCCTCATCGCGGGCCGCTTCCTGGCGCCTGCTATCGGTTGAGCCGCCGCCCCTTGACGCGCCCACGGCCAAGCCTGGTAAGCCGGACGCACAGCAACGCGTGGAACGACCATGACCGATTTCCCTGAGGACATCTTCTCCGAGCAGGAGGACATCGATGTCGACACCCTGGCCAATCTCGGTCCCCTGCGCGCCCTGGCCGGGGTCTGGGTGGGGGTGAAGGGGTTCGATATCAATCCCGATGCCGACGCGCCGCGCCGCCAGGACTATGTCGAGCATATCGACCTGCAGCCCATCGACCCGCAGTCCAATGGCCCCCAGTTGCTCTACGGCCTGCGCTATCACGCCCACATCGTGAAGCCGGGCGAGGTCGAGACCTATCACGACCAGGTGGGCTACTGGCTCTGGGAGCCGGCCAGCGGGATGATCGTCCACTCCCTGACCATTCCCCGCGGCCAGATCGTGCTGGCCGGCGGTAAGGCCGAGCCTGACGCCACGCAATTTGAAGTCAACGCGACGCGGGGCTCGACAGAGTACGGCATCTGCTCCCAAGGCTTCCTGGAGCACGCCTTCCGCACCGACGCCTTCCGGATGGTGGTGACGGTCAACCCCGACGGAACCTGGTCCTATTTCGAGGACACCATCCTGCAGGTCCGCGGCCGGCCCGACCCCTTCCACCACACTGACCGCAACACCCTGACCCGGGTGGCTCCGCCGACTCCGAACCCGCTGGCCCAGGCGGCCGCCGCCAACTGACGGGGGCTGTCAGGGCGGCGATCCATGCTAGTCAGGGCGCGCGGCGGACGAAGCGCCGATGGCGTCGAGACGAGAATGCTTGAGAGTCCCTTCACCCGGTCCCCGGTGAACATCGCCGTCATCGGACTGGGCTATGTCGGCCTGCCCCTCGCGGTCGCCCTGGCGGAGCGTTATCCCGTCGTCGGCTTCGACATTGGGGCCGAGCGGATCGCCGAGCTGAAGGCCGGCCACGACCGCACCCTGGAGGTGGACGCCGCCGAGCTGGAGGCCGCCGCCGACCTGTCCTTTTCCCTGGACGAGGCCGATCTTGCGGCCTGCAACGTCTTCATCGTCACGGTGCCGACCCCCATCGACCGCCACAAGCGGCCTGACCTTTCCGCGCTGCTGGCCGCCAGCCGCACCGTCGGCCGGGCGATCTCCAAGGGCGGGGTGGTGATCTACGAATCCACCGTCTATCCGGGCGCCACCGAGGAGGACTGCGTGCCGGTGGTGGAACAGGTCTCGGGCCTGGTCTTCAACACCGACTTCTTCGCCGGCTACAGCCCCGAGCGCGCCAATCCCGGCGACCGGGCCCATCGGCTGTCCTCGATCATCAAGGTGACCTCCGGTTCGACGCCCCAGGCCGCGGCCTTCGTCGACGCCCTCTACGGCGCGGTGGTGACGGCGGGCACCCACCTGGCCAGCTCCATCCGGGTGGCCGAGGCCGCCAAGGTGATCGAGAACACCCAGCGGGACCTGAACATCGCGCTGATCAACGAATTTGCTTTGATCTTCAACCGCCTGGGCGTGGACACTCAGGAGGTGCTCGCCGCCGCCGGGACCAAGTGGAACTTCCTGAAGTTCCAGCCGGGCCTGGTGGGCGGCCACTGCATCGGGGTCGATCCCTACTACCTGACCCACAAGGCCCAGGACGCCGGCTATGATCCCCAGGTGATCCTGGCCGGCCGCCGGATCAATGACGGCATGGGCGCCTATATCGCCCAGAGCCTGATCAAGACCCTGATCCATCGCGACGCCAAGGTGCGTGGCGCCCGGGTGCTGGTGATGGGCCTGACCTTCAAGGAGAACTGCCCCGACCTGCGCAACACCCGCGTCATCGACATCGTCCGCGAGCTCGCCGACTACGGGATCGCCGTCGACGTCCACGATCCCTGGGTGAATCCCGACGAGGCCCAGCACGAATATGGGGTCTGCCCCGTCGCCGACCTGGCGCCGGGCGCCTATGACGCCATCGTCGTGGCCGTGGCCCATTCGGCCTTCCTGGAGATGGGTCTGCCGGCGATCCGCGCCCTCGGCAAGCCCGGCGCGGTGCTCTACGACGTCAAGTCGGTCTTCCCCAAGGGCGAGGCCGACCTGCGCCTCTAGAGCATTTTCCGATAAGTGTGAAACGGTTATCGGATCGAGAAATGCTCTAACTTTTTGAATTAGAGTCCTTTTTATCCGATCTGATTGAAGCGATCAGATCGGAAAGGGCTCTAGGTCAGCGCCCGCGCCACCACCGGCGCCAGCCGCTGGGCGATCAGGGCCGCGCCCTGGGCGTTGGGGTGGATGCCGTCGCGCTGGTTGAGCTTGGTGAGGCCCGCCACCCCGGCCAGGAGGTTCGGGTAGAAGGCCACGCCCTGGGCCTTGGCCACGGCCGGGAAGACCGCGTTGAACTCCCGCGCATAGCCCCCGCCGATGGCGGGTGGCGCGGTGAGACCCGCCAGCAGCACCTTGATCTTCCTGGCCTTCAGCCGCCGGACGATGGCCTCCAGATTGGCCCGGGTCGCCGAGGGCTTCAGCCCGCGCAGCAGGTCGTTGCCGCCCAAGGCCACGATGCAGAGGCGGGTGTCGCGCTGGACGCTGAAGTCCACCCGCGCCAGGCCACCGGCCGTGGTGTCGCCGGAGACCCCGGCTGGCCGGATCGTGGCGGTCTTGCCCAGCCTGCCCAGCTCCGCCTGGAGGCGGGCGGGGAAGGCGGCCGAGGCGGGCAGGCCGAACCCGGCGGTGATCGAATCCCCCAGGATGCTCACCACGGGCCGGGCCGCGGCCAGGGACGGCAGCGGGACGGAGAGGGCGGCGGCGGCGATCAGGTTTCGTCGGGTCAGCATGGGGTGGGTGTTTCGGCCATGAGTCTGTCCTATTTAAGGGCTCAAGACGGCGGCTCAATGGACTTGGAGGGCGCTTGGCCCAGACGACGGACGATGCTTGCCCGGTGGCCCTCGACGGGGTCTCCCTCAGCCTGCCCTCCGCGGCGGGGACCGTCGATATCCTGCGGGACTTGGACTTCCGCGTGGCGCCGGGCGAGCGGGTGGCGGTGACCGGGCCCTCGGGCTCGGGCAAGTCCTCCCTGATCTCGGTGGCGGCCGGACTGGAGTTGCCCACGGCGGGGACGGTGCGCCTGTTTGGCCAGGACCTCGCCCGGCTTGACGAGGATGGCCGCGCCCGCCTGCGGCGAGGTCGGGTCTCCCTGGTCTTCCAGTCCTTCCACCTGCTGCCCAACATGACCGCGGCGGAGAACATCGCCGCGCCCCTGGAGATCGCCGGCCGCCGCGACGCAGCCGACCTGGCCCGCGCCTGGCTCGACCGGGTGGGGCTCTCGGCCCGGGGGCGGCACTATCCACACCAGCTCTCCGGGGGGGAGCAGCAGCGGATCGCCCTGGCCCGGGCGCTAGCGCCGCGGCCGGCCCTGCTGTTCGCCGACGAGCCCACCGGAAATCTCGACGCCGCCAACGCCGCCCTGGTGGCCGGCCTGATGTTCGACCTGGTGGCCGAGACCGGCGCCGCACTGGTCCTGGTCACCCATGACGAGGCCCTGGCCCGGCGCGCCGACCGGCAGGTTCGGCTGAGCGACGGACGCACGGTCCTCGCCGCATGACGCCTCTGTCCTGGCGCTTCGCCCTCCGCGAGCTGCGCGGCGGGGTGCGGGGGTTCCGCATCTTCCTGGCCTGCCTGGCGCTGGGGGTGGCCGCCATCGCCGCCGCCGGTTCGACCGCCGAGGCTTTCCGCCAGGGCCTGGCCAGCCAGGCGCGCGAGATCCTCGGCGGCGACCTGGCCGCGACCCTTGAGCAGCGGCGGTTCAGCCCCGCAGAGCGCGCCGCGATCTCCAAGATGGGCCAGGTGTCCTGGGCGGTCAGCGCCCGAGCCATGGCCGAGGCGCCCTCCGGCGAGCGGCGGCTGGTGGAGCTGCGCGGGGTGGGCGGCGCCTATCCCCTGGCCGGCAAGGTCGAGCTCCAGGGAGCGACGTCGCTGGCCCAGGCCCTGGCGCCCGTGGACGGGGTGCCCGGCGCGGCGGTGGAACAGGCCCTGCTGGACCGCCTGGGCTTGAAGCTCGGGGACCGGCTGCTGGTGGGGAACACCCCCATGGTGGCCCGCGCCGTTCTGTTGCAGGAGCCCGACCGCCTGTCGCGGGGCTTCGCCCTGGGCCCGCGGGTGCTGACCCGGATGGAGGTGGTGGAGCAGGGGGGGTTCCTGGCGCCGGGCCTGCCCTTCGGCGAGACCGCGCGGATCGCCCTGCCGCCCGGCGAGGCCACCGCCCCGGCCGCCAAGACCCTTCGCAAGGCGCTGAAGGGCGCCGAGGCGCGCATCCGCGAGCGCGACGAGGCCGCACCCGGGATCCGCCGGCTGATCGAGCAGCTCGAATACTTCCTGGGCTTCATCGGACTGGCCTCCCTGGTGGCCGGCGGGCTTGGGGTGCATGGCGCCGTCTCGGCCTTCCTCGAACAACGCAAGCCGGTGATCGCGGTGCTGAAGGCCCTGGGCGCCGAAGGGCCGCTGGTGCGCAATCTCTACCTGATCCAGATCGGCGCGCTGGCCTTGATGGGCGTCGCCATCGGCCTGGCCGTGGGGGCTGCCGCGCCCCTGGTCCTCGGCGCCCTGATCGCCGACGATCTGCCCGTACCCGCCCTGTTCGGGGTCTATCCGACACCGCTGCTGAAGGCCGCGGCCTTCGGTTTGCTCTCGGCGGCGGCCTTCGCGCTCGCCCCCTTGGCGCGGGCCCGGCTGACCTCGCCGGCCACCCTGTTCCGCCACGATCTGCCGACCCGGTTCGCCTGGGGCGTGGAGATCATCGGCGCCCTGCTGGCGGCGGCGGCCCTGGCCGGCCTGGCGGTGGCCACGGCGCCGACCCCGCTGGCGGCGGGGATCATGATCGCCGGGGTGGCGGCGGCGTTCGGGATTCTCTGGACCCTGGGGCTTGGCGGCGCGTGGCTGGCGGGTCGGGCCCGGATCGGCGCGCGGGGGCCCCTGCGTATCGCCCTGGCAAGCCTCGCCGGTCCCCGCTCGGCGGCGCGCACCGCCGCGCCGGCCATCGGCCTGGGCGTGGCCCTGCTGGCCGCCGTGGTCCTGATCCAGTCGAGCCTACTGCGGCAGGTGGCCGAGGTGGCGCCCCGCACCGCCCCGGCCCTGGTGTTCACCGAGATTCCCGGCGACCGCACCGCCGCCTTCGACGCCGCCCTCGCCGAGGCCTTCGGCCGCGCCTTGACCCCCGACATGTACCTCCGCGCGCCCTTCGCCACCGGACGCATCAGCCAGATCAAGGGCGGGCCGGTGGCGGCCAGCCAGATCGCCGCCTCCGAACGCTGGGCCTATGACAACGATATCTCGCTCTCGGCCATCGGCGCCGAGCCACCCAACGCCGGGCTCATCGAGGGAAAGTGGTGGCCGGCCGACTATGCGGGGCCGCCCCTGCTGGCCATGGAGGCCGACGTGGCCAAGGCCGGAGGCCTGAAGCTGGGGGACCGGGTCACCCTGTCGGTGCTGGGCCGTGATATCGAGGCGACGGTGGCCGTGCTGCGCAAGGTGGACTTCGGCGGCTTCGGGGCGAGCTTCCCCCTGGTGCTGGATCCCGCCGCCCTGGAGGGCGCCAACCTGCGCCATGTGGCCATAGCCAAGGCCAGCAAGGCGCAGGAGATCGCGGCCACCCGCGCCCTCGGCGCCGACTTCGCCGAGGTCAACGTCATCTCCGTGCGCGAGCAACTGGAGGCGGCCACCGAACTGTTCGGCCGGCTGGCCCTGGCCATCCGGGGCGCGGCGGCCGTCGCCGCCCTGGCCGGCCTGCTGGTCCTGGCCGGGGCCATAGCGGCGGGCGCTCAGTCGCGCATGCGCGAGGCCGCCATCCTCAAGGTTCTTGGCGCCTCGCGGGGCCAGATCCTCAGCGTCTATGTCCTGGAGTACGGCGCCGTGGGGGTGGTGGCGGGCGCGGCGGGCGTGGCGCTGGGTTGCGCGGCCGCCTGGCCTATCGTCACCAAGGTTTTCCAGGCCCACTGGAGCGTGGACTGGTCCGGGATCGCGGCCCTGGTGGGCGGGGCGGCCCTGCTGGCGGCGCTCGGTGGTCTGGCGGCGTCGCTGCAGGCCCTGTCGCGCCGCCCGGCTCCCGCCCTGCGGAGCGAGTAGCTAGAGCACGTCAGGCAGAAGTGGATACCGGTTCCGCCGCCCGACGTGCTCTCAGGGTCTAGCGGATCGAGGCGACGGCGGTGGTGGCGCCGGGGGAATAGAGGCCCATCAGGCCCTCACGGGCGGCGACGGCGCGCGCCGCGCGGGCCGCGTTCTGGCAGATGACGCCGTGGGCGTCGCCGGAGAGACACTGCTGCAACGCGGCCTCACGCTCATAGGCGTTGTCGCGGAAATAGGTAAAGGAGCGGTCGATGGAACCCCAACCGACCGAAGCGGTGATGGCCGCCAAGGCGACCCCGCACCAGAACACAACGCGTACCATATTGAAGCACCCCCCCAGGGCTGGGTGCAAGTCGTAGGCCCCAACCTGGGGCGCCTCAACCCCGCGCCCGCGTCAGGCGAAGAGATGCAATCCTCAGGGGTGAAAACCTCAGGCGCCCTTGGGCTTGTAGTAGTCCAGGTACCAGTCGACGAACCGTCCGATGCCGGTCTCGATGGGGGTCGCAGGCGCGTAGTCGAGGGCGGTCTGGGTCTCGGCGGTGTCGGCCTCGGTGCGGCTGACGTCGCCGGGCTGCATGGGCATGAGGTTGAGCTGCGCCTTGCGGCCGAGCTTCTCCTCCAGCACCTGGATATAGCGCATCAGCTCCACCCTCTGGCTGTTGCCGAGGTTGAGGATGCGCCAGGGGGCGACGCCGCTGGTGGCCGGATTGGGCGTCTGGGCGTCCCAGGTCGGGTCGATCCCCGGCGGCCGGTCGAGGCCGGCGATCACGCCCGAGACGATGTCGTCCACATAGGTGAAGTCCCGCTGCATCTTGCCCTGGCCGTAGACGTCGATGGGCTCGCCCTTGAGGATGGCGTCGGTGAACTTGAACAGCGCCATGTCCGGCCGGCCCCACGGACCATAGACGGTGAAGAACCGGAAGCCTGTCGAGGGGATGCCGAACAGGTGAGCGTAGGAATGGGCCATGGACTCGTTGGCGAGTTTGGTGGCCGCGTAGAGGGTGATCGGATGGTGCACCGGATCGCGCACCGAGAAGGGCAGCTTGCCGTTGGCGCCGTAGACCGAGCTGGTGGAGGCGAAGACCAGGTGCTTGGGCTGGGTGGCGCGGCAGCCCTCCAGGATGTTGAGGAAGCCGACGACGTTGGAATCCACATAGGCCTCGGGGTTTTCCAGGCTGTAGCGGACGCCGGCCTGGGCGGCGAGATTGATCACCCCGTCGGGCTTCACCTCCTGGAACAGCTTGGCGACGGCCTCGCGGTCGGCCAGGTCGATCTTGGCGTGGCGATAGCCCTGGCGGGCCTCCAGGCGGGCCAGACGCGCCTGCTTGAGGGTCGGATCATAATAGGCGTTGAGGTCGTCGAGGCCGACCACCTCGTCCCCGCGATCGAGCAGGCGATGGGCGGTGTGCGAGCCGATGAAGCCCGCCGATCCGGTGACAAGTACGATCGCCATGAAACTCTCTTACCGCAGGTATGATGACTGTTCCGACCGCCCGAAAGGCGCGATCGGAGCCTGCCGCCTAGCCGTTGGCCACGACCCGGAGGGCCGGGGCTGTCCCGGGCTTCTCGCCCCGGATCTGGGCGACCAGATCGAAGAGGGCGCGCCGCACCTCGTCCACGTCGCCCTTGTCGGCGAGGCCCTCGAGATCGAGCAGGTGGTTGGCGGTGATGCGCAGGGCCGAGGAGGAGACCACCTCCATGACCTTGGGCGCGCAGGGCAGGGAGCGCTCGGTCTCGTCCAACAACGCCTCGGTGAGCTTCTCGCCGGGACGCAGGCCGGTGATCTCGATCTCGATGTCCTTGCCGGGCAAGCGGCCCGACAGGGCGATCATCTGGCGGGCCAGATCCATGATCCGCACGGGCTCGCCCATCTCCAGCAGGAAGAGGCGGGCGTGCGAGGTCTCGGCGCCCTCGGCGCTGGTGGCGGTAGCGTGCAGCACCAGCTGGGCGGCCTCGGGGATGGTCATGAAGTAGCGGGCCATCTCCTCGTGGGTCACGGTGACGGGCCCGCCGCGGTCGATCTGCGACTTGAAGATCGGCACGACCGAGCCGGCCGAGCCCAGGACGTTGCCGAAGCGCACGGCGGAGAAGCGCGTGCCGCGGCCGTTCTGCTGGGCCTGGATCACGGCCTCGGCCAGGCGCTTGGTGGCGCCCATGACGTTGGAGGGATCGACCGCCTTGTCGGTGGAGATGAGCACCATCTGGGCGGCTCCGCAGGCGCGCGCGCCCTCGGCGACGTTCCAGGTGCCCACCACATTGGTCAGTACGCCCTCGCAGGGGTGACGCTCGACCATGGAGACGTGTTTCAGGGCCGCGGCGTGGAAGACCAGGTCGGGCTTCTGGCGTTGGAAGCACTCGGCGATCCGGTTGGCGTTTCGCACATCCACCAGGGCCGCGTGCCGCGACAGGTTGGGGAAGGTCTCGCCGAGTTCGCGGTCGATCTCGAACAGCGAGGTCTCCGAGAAGTCCAGCATGGTGACGTGGGCGGCCTGATAGGCGGCGACCTGGCGGACCAGTTCGGCGCCGATGGAGCCGCCGGCCCCGGTGATCAACACCCGGCGGCCGTGGATCAGGGCCTTGACGGCCTCGTGGTCCAGTTCGATCGGCTCGCGGGCCAAGAGCTCCTCGACGCTGATCTCGCGCATCGGCAGCAGGGCCATGCCGTCATGCTGCGACAGCTCCACGATGGAGGGCAAGCGCAGCAGGCGGATGCCGTCGTTCTTCAGCCGGCCCAGTTGATCGGCCGTGAGGCCCTTCAGCCGGCCGGGTTCGTCCAGGAACAGGATGGCGCGGGGATAGCGGTTCCAGCGCCGGAGGTCGGCGAGGGCGGCGTCGAGGTTGTCGATGCTCTCGATGATGCAGACGCCGCGAACCTGCTGGCCCACGTCGCGGGCCTCGGGACCCACGATGCCCACCGGGGTCCAGGCGTGGTCGTGGCGGCGGGCCACGTCGCGCAGATAGGTGTCGGCGAGCGCCGTCGGGCCGATCAGCAGCAGGGAGGGGGCCTGGGGCGCGCGGTCGCGGACGGACTTCAGCGGGGCGAAGCTGTCCAGGGCGTGCTCGTGCAGGGCGCGGCGCATGATCCGCGCGCCCATCGAGCCGGTCATCTGGAAGATGGTGGCCATGGCCAGGACCGAACGCGGCAGGCCGCTCGCCCGGTCAATGACGAAAACCGCCAGCAGGAAGACGCCCGCGGTCAAGACCGCGGTCCGGGCCAGGACCAGGGCGTCGGGAATGGAAACGTAGCGCCAGGGCGAAAGCTCGCGGCGGAATACGGTGGAGAAGACCGCGGCGAGAGCCGCGTAGAGGCACACCAGCTGGGCGATATTGAGGGCCGAGAGGTCACCCTCGTCCAGTCCCATGGTGCGGGTGGCCGAGAGCAGATAGGCGAGGAAGAAGGCTCCCGCGGCGATCAAGGTGTCGACGACGACGGTCTGGGCTCGGTTGGCCATCTGCTCCATGGAATCGCACTCCGCTCAGGTCGTCTAACCGGCCACCATAGAGGTGTCGGCGCGACCGTCCAATGAAACTCCCGACTAAGCGCGGTTCTTGCTCCTATTGGGCGAGTGACCGCATGTTTTCACCGGCGCGCGGCGCAGATACTCGAGCTTGGCCCAGCGCAAAATAGAAAAGCCGCCCCGGGTGGGGGCGGCTTTCCCGAAAACAAATCTAGCTGGAAGGCTTAGAAGCTGGCCTTCACGCCGATGACGACCTTGGCGTCGTAGATGTCGCCGAAGCCGTGCTCGTCGGTGTCCCAATAGCGCAGGTCGAAGCCGACGGTGTCGTTCAGCGCGTAGCCCACGCCCAGGTTCCAGGTGTTGTAGTCGAAGGCGCCTTCGACTTCCTGGTGGCCGACAGCGCCGGAGACCGACACCTTGTCGGCGACGGGAACCGCGCCGTTGATTTCATAATAGGTGGCCTTGCCGGTCTTGCCGAAGAACTCCGGCGAATAGAAGACCGTCGCGCCGATCGTGGCCGGGCCGACCGCGGTCGAAGCGGCGGCCTTGTACTCCACGAAGTCTTCGTGGCTGCCGGAAGGCTGGTTGGTGTAGCCGTAGTAGAAGACGCCCAGGTCAAGGTTGACCGCGCCCACGACGGGCTTCACGCCGGCGTAGAGGTCGTATTCCAGGTCGGTGCCGTTGTTGAAATCGACGTTCGACAGCCACACGCCGGCGTAGCCGATGCCGTACAGGGTCGCGTCGGCGCCGCCGAAGATCTGGCCGCTGTTGTCCGTCTGGCTGACGCCGCGGAACATGTAGTCGCTGGCCGCGCCGAGGTTGAAGGACAGCGCGATGTCTTCGTCGGCTGCGAGAGCGCTTCCACTCATGGCGGCGGTGGCCGCGGCGGCGAGAAGCATGATTTTGAGAGTCTTCATTTCGTTTATCCCCATTTTCTTCAGCCGAGCTCCGCCCAACCGTCACCGGAGATCGCCACGGGGGTGACGCTCAGATCAACGCAGGCCGGCGCACAGGCCGCTCCCAACTACCCTCTGCTCGGAAAATGTGCGTTAACAGAACGTGATGCTGAGCGTTTAGGCGCCGAGCTGTGCCTTAGGCGCCACGGCGCGGTGTCGGGGGTCAAGCGTCAACGCATCGCCAGGGGCGAATAGTTCAGGTGAGTCCCCGCATCGACCAGCAGGGTCTCGCCGGTGATATGTTTCGAAGCAGGCGCGGCCAGAAACACCGCAGCCCCGGCGATATCCTCGGCGCTGGAGGCGGCCTTGAGCGGGGTCGAGGCCGCGGCGCCTTCGCGCATCCGTTGCGCGCGTTCGGCGCCCACGCCCTTGCCGAACCAGGGGGTGTCGATGAAGCCTGGGCAGATGGCGTTGACCCGGATCTTCGGGGCCAGCGCGCGGGCGAGTGACAGGGTCATGGTGGTCAGGGCGCCCTTGGAGGCGGCATAGGGCACCGAGGAGCCGATGCCCGCCACGCCGGCGATGGACGAGGTGTTGACTACGGCGCCGGGTTGCGGCGCGGCCTCCAGCAGGGTGCGGGCGGCCCGGACCATCTGGTAGGCGCCCACCACATTCACGCTGTAGAGCCGCAGGAAGTCCTCGGCGGTGACCGCTTCGAGATCGGCATGATTGGGCGCGAACTTGGTGACGCCGGCATTGTTGAACAGGGCGTCGATCCGTCCGAACGGCTCGGCGGCCGCGACGATCCGGCGACAGTCCTCGTCGGAGGCGACGTCGCCTTGCACCACCACGGCCTTGGCGCCTTGGGCCTCGACCTGGCGCGCGGTCTCGGCGGCCTCCTCGGCGCTGGAGGCGTAGTTGATGATCACCGCCGCGGCGCCGCGGCTGGCGGTCTCCACGGCGATGGCGCGACCCAGGCCGGTGGAGGCGCCGGTCACCACCACCACGAATTCGTTGAAGTCCTTGCCGCTCATCGCGCGTCCCTTCCCCTGAGTTTGAGCCGTGATAACCCCTCGCCGCGCCGGAGTCTCGGTTGCGGCGGGCGCCCGCGGGCGGTAAAGCGCGCGCCATGGACGAGACCCACCTGACCCAGCTCGGCCGCGAGGCCCGCGGCTTCGCCTCGCCGGAGGAGGCCGTGCTCGAGCGGGTTCCTAACCCCCAGGCCGACAGCCCCTACCTGGCCCGGTTCACGGTCCCGGAGTTCACCTCCCTGTGCCCGGTGACGGCCCAGCCGGATTTCGCCCATCTGGTGATCGACTACGCGCCGGCCGCGTGGCTGATCGAATCCAAGTCGCTGAAGCTCTATCTGGGCGCCTTCCGCAATCACGGCGCCTTCCACGAGGACTGCACGGTGGCCATCGGTCGCAAGATCGTCGAGGTCGCCCAGCCCCGTTGGCTGCGGATCGGCGGCTACTGGTTCCCGCGCGGCGGCATTCCCATCGATGTCTTCTGGCAGAGCGGCGCCCCGCCCGAGGGGTTATGGATTCCAGATCAAGGTGTCGCGCCCTATCGCGGTCGCGGCTGACGAAACTTCAGGGTCTTCGCGAAGTTGGGCCGCGATTTCGCGGCAGGTGTTTGCAGGTGAAAGTTCAAGCTTCACAGTAAAGGGAGGGCGGGTCTTCCGGGCGATCTTTCGATCCAAGAGTCCATCGAGTCCCCGGGCGGGACAGGCTGACGCACGAATCAAGCGTCGACTAGCCGACGTCGCCAAAATGGGGTAAGGATTGGTCGCCCAACTCTCCTCGGGCGTGTCACACTTCAGGCCGGGCGGCGACCCTTCGCCGTCCGGCCGTCGTGTTTCAGGGCCGCCAGGTGGTGATCAGGCTTGCGACGTCGGGCCGTTCCCGCTCCTGCGGTGGCTCCTTCGGGACGCCCAGGAAGACGAAGCCCGCCACCTTCTCCCCAGGCTCCAGGCCCAGGATCGCCTTGGCCTCTTCATCATAGGCGTACCAGTCGGTGATCCAGTTGGCGCCGTAGCCCAGGGCCTGGGCGGCGTAGAGCAGGGTGGTGCAGACCGCGCCGGCCGAGAGCAGTTGCTCCCACTCCGGAATCTCTCCCGCCTTCGGCCGCGAGACCACCGCCACCCCAAGCGGCGGGATCTTCAGCTTGGCCAGCTTGGCGGCGGAACGGGCGTCGCCGCGGGAATTGGCCAGGGCCTCCAGCCGGTCGGCGAAGACCGCCTTGGCGGCGGACTCAAGAACGATGAACCGCCAGGGGGCGAGCTTGCCATGGTCGGGAACCCGGGCGGCGAGCCGCAGAAGGCTGTCCAGTTCGCCGGCGGTGGGGGCCGGTTCGGCCAGGGTTACGGCAGAGGCCGACCGGCGGTTGGCCAGGAAGCTCAGGACCTCGGGGCAGGGTTGCTGCGGAACCGGCTGGCCGAACAGCGGGGCGGCGGGAAGCGACAGGGTCATCTTGGAGCGCGCCTCATTAGGAAAGCCGATAGGGGAGTTCTCTTATATGGGGGTGGTTTCGCAAGCTAGTTGAGAACATGTCGCAAAAACCGAGCTGGCTTGTGGCGCACGGGCGTCCCTGGACCAAGGGGCCGCCGCGGCCGATCTACGACAATCCCTGGATCAGTGTGACCGAGTACGACGCCGTGGCGCCGACGGGGGCCGACGCGCTTTACGGGGTGGTCAGCTTCAAGAATTTCGCCATGGCGATCCTGCCGATCCACGACGACGGAACCGTCACCCTGGTGGGCCAGAACCGGCTGCCCTTCGCCGATTACAGCTGGGAGATCCCTGAGGGCGGCGGGCCACTGGCCGACGATCCCCTGGAGAGCGCCAAGCGCGAACTGCTGGAGGAGACCGGCCTGGAAGCGGCCCACTGGACGGAGATCCTGCGGATGCAGCTTTCCAATTCGGTCACCGACGAACAGGCCTTCGGCTACCTCGCCACCGGCCTGAGCCAGGTCCAGGCCGAGCCGGAGGGCGACGGCACTGAAGATATACTGAGGGCGCGCGTACCTTTTCGGGAAGCGCTGGATGCGGCGGTCGCGGGTTATATGCAGGACGCCCTGACGGTTGCGATGCTGCTTAGGGGCTACCACATGGCCAGGGAGGGAGCTTTGCCGAGCGATCTTTCGACGGCCATGCTAGGATAAAAAGGTACGTCATGGGACGGGAGAAGCCGATGAGCCAGCGCCTGGAAGTCATCGACCCGGCGGCGCCGCCGCCGGTGTGGGCCGCGTTGCGCAACGAAGCCGAGCGGGCCGCTCAGTCGGAGCCGACCCTGGCCTCGCTGCTGAACGCGGTGGTGCTGAGCCACCACGACCTGGGCGCCGCCCTGAGCTACCAGTTGGCGCGCAAGCTGGGCGACCAGGAGTTGCGGGCCATGAGCCTGCGCGAGCTGGCCGACGCCGC
This sequence comes from Phenylobacterium sp., assembly GCF_030645195.1. Taxonomy (GTDB): domain Bacteria; phylum Pseudomonadota; class Alphaproteobacteria; order Caulobacterales; family Caulobacteraceae; genus Phenylobacterium. The sequence continues at coordinate 62,573 of NZ_JAUSLW010000111.1, forward strand.
CTACAACGACAATCCCAATCTGGTGGACATCGCCGAGGCCGACCTAAAGGCGGTCTTCGAGCGCGACCCGGCCTGCAAGGGCTATGTCCAGCCGTTCCTGTTCTTCAAGGGCTTCCAGGCCCTGCAGACCCAGCGGGTCGCCAACTGGCTCTGGGGTCAGGGCCGCGAGACCATCGCGCTCTACCTGCAGAGCCGCATGTCGGAGGTTTTCCAGGTGGACATCCATCCGGCCACCAAGATCGGCTCGGGGGTGTTCATCGACCACGGCACCGGTATCGTCATCGGTGAGACCGCGGTGATCGGCGACGACGTCTCCTTGCTTCAGGGGGTCACCCTGGGCGGCACGGGCGCAGAGCGCGGCGACCGCCACCCCAAGATCGGCAAGGGCGTCCTGCTGGGCGCCGGCGCCAAGGTGCTGGGCAATATCAAGATCGGCGACTACGCCAAGATCGCCTCGGGTTCGGTGGTGCTCAAACCGGTGCCGGCCCACTGCACGGCCGCAGGCGTGCCCGCCCGCCTGGTCAATTGCCCGACCTGCGACGAGCCGGCGCGCAGCATGGACCACACCCTGGCCGAAGCTGTGTACGACTACGTCATCTGACGGTTCCTAAGATCGCCGCGAGCCGCTAGGTTCCGCGGCTGTTGAATCGCCGAGGAGATGGCCGTGGACGAGAGAATGATGCGCAAGTTGGAGGGCCACCTGCGCGGCACCTTCGCCAATGCGCGGATCAGCCTGGTTCCCCGTCCCAAGCAGAAGGACTCGGCCGAGGTCTATATCAACGACGAGTTCATCGGCGTGGTCTTCGAGGACGAGGACGGCGACGGCTCCTTCATGTTCGAGATGGCGATCCTGGCCGAGGACCTGCCCTAGACCCTGACCGTTTCAGATGGGCTCATCTGAAACGGCAAGAAGGGTCCATTTTCAAAACATTAGAGCACGTCGGGCGGCGGAACCGGCATCCACTTCCGCCTGACGTGCTCTAGCAGGCGTCCGTCCGCCTGAACCGGTCTTCGCTTCAGGCGGTCGCGCCCTGCAGCGTGTCGGCGATCGCCGGCCCGCCGCGCGTCGGTGACCCCGCCCCGTCGGTAGGCCCGACGCCCCTGCCGACAACCTTGATCCTCGTCATGTTGGGCCTGTGCGGCCCTTGCTAGCTCAGAGACGCGCCCGCGCCTGAACGGGCGCATGCGGTGCGACGCCCCCCGCGTCAAACCCAGGCCTTCGACGCCGCGCCCGGGGGGGCGGGCGGCGAAGTGAGGTGACTCAGACCGGGCCTCCCTCCTGTCCTGACCGGGAGGCCCGGTCGCCGCCTCTCGCCGGCCCGCCCCGGGCCGTGCGCCCGCGACGCTGGCCACGATTGTTGCTAAGGTGATCCTGTCGGTGGCGGAGGGATCATGAAGCCAAGTTGGCCCAGGCGTCTGGGGCGGGTCGGGCCGCCGCCCGGCGGGGTGCGCGCCGAGCCGCACGGATTCTCCCAGGTCCGCTTCATCGGCGACGAGGACGAGCAGGGCTTGGCGCGTTTCTATGGCGAACTGCCGACCCGCGCCCCGACCTCCACGCCCGACTGCCTGCGAGTCCTGGCCCTGTCGGGCGGTGGGGCGGGCGGCGCCTTCGGGGCCGGGGCCATGCTGGGCCTCACCCAGTCCGGAGCCCGACCGAAGTTCGACATCGTGACCGGGGTCAGCACCGGGGCCCTGATCGCCCCCTTCGCCTTCCTCGGTTCCGACTGGGACGAGCAGCTCGCCGGCGCCTATCTGGGCGACCAGACCTCAGTGATCCTCGACTGGACCACCCTGCGGCCGGGCGCCGGCCTGTACGCCAGCGACCCGCTGTCGGGCCTGGTGCGGCGCTACATCGACGCCGAGCTGCTGGCGGCCGTCGCCGTCGCCCATGCCGAGGGCCGTCGCCTGTTCGTCGCCACCGCCAACCTGGACACCCAGAGGCTGTCGATCTGGGACATGGGGGCCATCGCCAGCCAGGGCGGGCCGGAGGCCCTGATGCTGTTCAAGGACGTGCTGATCGCCTCGGCCAGCATGCCAGGCCTGTTTCCGCCCAAGATGATCTCGGTGGCCACCGAGGACGCGGTCTTCGCCGAGATGCATGTGGACGGGGGCACCATCACCCCGCTGTTCGTGGCGCCCGAGCCGCTGATCGTCCGCCGCGCCCAGCAATGGGCGGTGCGGGAGGTGGAGGTCTACGCCCTGGTCAACACCACCCTGGAGCCGGTCTCGGCGGCGACCCCCATGGGGGTGGTGCCGATCCTGATCCGCAGCTTCGAGCTGATGCTGCGGTCCACCTATCGAAACGCCCTGCGCTCGGTGGAGGCCTATTGCGAGATCAACGGCTTCGCCCTGCGCACCGCCTCGATCCCCGCCGATTTCGGCGGAATCAACATGCTGCGGTTCGACCACGGCCTGTTGAACAACATGTTCGAGCACGGCGCGGAACTGGCCCGCAACGAACGGCTGTGGACGAAGATCCGGTGAGTCGGCCGGCCTCGGAGCCCCCGAGGCCGGCCTTCACGCGTTAGAGCACGTCAGGCGGAAGTGGATGCCGGTTCCGCCGCCCGACGTGCTCTAATATTTTGAATTTAGACCCTTCTTGCCGTTTCAGATGAGTCCATCTGAAACGGTCAGGGTCTAGAGAACCCCCAGCATCTCGGCCACCAGCGGGTGGCGGACGATGTCGCGGTCCTTCAGCCGGACCACGGCGATGTTGGCGACCGCCTCAAGCTTCTCAGCCACCGGGCCCAGGCCCGAAAGCTCGGGCAGCAGGTCGGACTGGTTGGGATCGCCGGTGACCACCATGGTGGAGTGCCAGCCCAGGCGGGTCAGCAGCATCTTGAGCTGGCCGTAGGTGCAGTTCTGCGCCTCGTCGATCACCACGAAGGCGTTGTTCAAGGTGCGGCCACGCATGAAGCCAACCGGGGCGATCTCGATGGCGCCCTCGGTCATCAGGGCCCGGACCCGCTTCATGGAGAGACGGTCGGACAGGGCGTCGTAGAGGGGGCGAAGATAGGGGGCGAGCTTGTCCTCCATCTCGCCGGGCAGGAAGCCGAGGGATTCGCCGGCCTCGACGGCGGGACGGGAGAGAACGATGCGCCCCACCTTGCCGGCCTCCAGGGCCTCCACCGCCTTGGCGATGGCCAGATAGGTCTTGCCGGTGCCGGCCGGGCCGAGCGCCATGACCAGGTTCTTGGCGTCGATGGCCGCGATCAGCTCGTCCTGGCCCGGGGATTTGGATTTGATGGTCTTGAGATACCCCTGCTCGCGATCATCATTGTGATGGGCCAAGGGCGACCAAGCCCGTTCCAACGGCAGACGGCGAATCTTCCCGTCATCCTGGAATTGGCCGGCGTCGAAGGCGCCTTCGCGCACTTGTCGCTTCAGGGCTCGCTTGGTCATCAAAGCCTCCGTAAGGGCATGAAAAAAGGGCGTATCCGCAGTGGATCGCCCTTCGAGGTCGACTGGATTGTTGAGACAGAGGCGCGTCGTGCGCCGCCCGGCGGACCGCTTGCGCTTCGCCATGCTGGCGGTGAAACCCGCCGAAGCCACAAACGCGACACCCTCGTCTCCGTCATGCGGGACGCCAGGACCGAAAACCGGCCATGGCCGGTTCGGGAAGGCTATCGCCCTCTCGAATCGCCCGACTAAGATGATCCTAACGGGGTTAATCGCGGATTAAGCAAACGATCCGCGTCAATAAACGGGGTGCGACAATGAGTGTCTATAACTTGGGCGACGTGGGTCCGGAGCTTCCGGATGCGGACGAATACTGGATAGCGCCGAACGCGGCGGTCATGGGCCGGGTGATTCTCAAGAAAAACGCCTCGGTCTGGTTCGGTGCGACAATTCGTGGCGACAACGATCCCATCATCATTGGGGAGAACTCGAACGTGCAGGACGGCTCGGTCCTGCACACAGACACCGGTTCGCCGCTGACCATCGGGGCCAATGTCACCGTGGGCCACATGGTCATGCTGCACGGCTGCACCATCGGCGACAATTCCCTGGTGGGGATCGGCTCGATCATCCTGAACGGGGCCCGGATCGGGAAGAACTGCCTGATCGGCGCCAATGTCCTGATCACCGAGGGCAAGGAGATTCCCGACAACTCCCTGGTCATGGGGGCGCCGGGCAAGGTGGTGCGGGAGGTTTCCGAAGGTCAGGCCCGGATGCTGGCCGGGGGCGCCATGCACTACGTGGCCAACTGGAAGCGGTACAAGAGAGAGCTGAGGGCGGCAGGTTAAGCCGAAACGCAAAACGCCCCCGGCCGTGAGGCCGAGGGCGTTTCGTCGGACTCTGGCTAAGGCCTAGGTCCTGTTGACGAAGTAGATTCCCAAATCATCTGATCGCTGATTCAAGGCTGCTCTTTGAGGAGAGCGGTTTTGGTTCGTGGCTTGATGTCGGATGATGAGTGGGGGTTCTTCGCACCGTTCGTGATCGAGAC
>NZ_JAUSLW010000112.1 GCF_030645195.1 Phenylobacterium sp.
CGCTCGACTACCACGGCCGCAACCTCGCCATGCCGCCCATCCGCGCCTGGCCCGCCGGCCCCACGCCGCGCAGCCACGCGGAGGAGGCCGGTCGCATCCTCCCGGGCGATGACGCGCGCATGCTGATCGCCAGCACCAACGAAGCCATGCGCCCGATGATCCGCGCGGACTTCGCGACGATCGAAGAGCTCGGCTATCTCGAGAAAACCGAGCCGCACACGCTCCAGATCGGCACCTGCTCGCGTTGCCACACCGTCGTCGAGCCGCTGATGTCGTGGCAATGGTTCGTGAAGATGGCGCCGCTCGCGAAGCCGGGCATCGACGTCGTCCGTGAGGGGCGCATCACGTTCGTCCCCGACCGCTTCGAGCGCATCTACCTGAACTGGATGGAGAACATCCGCGACTGGTGCGTTTCGCGCCAGCTCTGGTGGGGCCACCGCATCCCCGCCTGGTATGGGCCCGACGGCAAGATCTTCGTCGAGGAGACCGAGGAGAAGGCCAAGGCCGCCGCCCGCGAGGTCTACGGCCGCGACGAGCCCCTGCGCCAGGACGAGGACGTGCTGGACACCTGGTTCTCCTCCGGCCTGTGGCCGTTCTCCACCCTGGGCTGGCCGGAAGAGACCGCCGACCTGGCGCGCTTCTACCCCACCAACACCCTGGTGACGGGCTTCGACATCATCTTCTACTGGGTCGCCCGGATGATGATGCTGGGCATCCATTTCACCGGCCAGGTCCCCTTCAAGCGGGTGTTCTTTAACGCCCTGGTCCGCGACGCCTCGGGCGCCAAGATGTCCAAGTCCAAGGGCAACGTCATGGACCCCCTGGAACTGGTGGACCAATACGGCGCCGATCCTCTGCGCTTCACGCTCACGGCCATGTCCGGCCAGGGTCGCGACATCAAGCTCTCGGTGGAGCGCATTGAAGGCTATAGGAATTTCGGCACCAAGCTGTGGAACGCCACTAACTTCGCCCAGGTGAACGGGGCGGCCCGCGCGGCCGACTTCGATCCGGCCGAGGTGCAGAACACGCTGAACCGCTGGATCATCGGGGAGGCTGCCCGCACATCGCAGGCGGTGACCGAAGCCATCGCCAGCTGCAGCTTCGACGGGGCGGCCAACACACTCTATCGCTTCATCTGGGATACCTACTGCGCCTGGTATGTCGAGCTAGCCAAGCCGCTGCTGGGCAAACCGGGTGAGGCCGTCGCCGATGAGGCCGCCCGCGCCGAGACCCAGGCCACCGTCGGCTGGGTGCTCGACGTCATCCTGAAGCTGTTGCACCCCATCATGCCGTTCCTGACCGAGGAACTGTGGGCCCAGACCTCTGACCTGGGCGCGCCGAGGTCAGAGGGCGGCATGCTGATCACCGCCCATTGGCCGGACCTGCCCGCGACCCTGATCGACGTCAACGCGGACGCCGAGATCGGCCTGATTATCGCGACGGTCACCGAGGGCCGCGCTGTCCGCAAGGAACTGAACGTGCCCCACTCGGCACGCCCGGCTCTGCTGGTGATCGACGCCACGTCCGCTCAGCGCGAAGTCTTCCAGACCAACGCCAGCGTCATTGCGCAGATTCTGCGGGTCAGCAGCATCAGCTTTGAAGACACGGCGCCCGTGGGCGCGGTTCCCTTCGTGGTCAGTGGCGCGACCCTGGCCCTGCCGGTGGCCGAATTCATTGACTTGGCCGTCGAGAAGGCCCGCCTGGCCAAGGAGATCACCACCCTGGCCAGCGACATCGCCCACGTGATGAAGAAGCTCGGCAACCCCGACTTCGTGGCCCGCGCCAAGGAGGAGGTGGTCGAAGAAAACCGCGAGCGCCTGGCCGAGTCCGAGGCCGCGAAAGCCAAGCTGGAAGGGGCCCTGGCCCGCCTGGAGGCCGTGGTCTGACGCGACCGGCGTTCTTCCAAACAGCCGTTTGCGTCGACGCCTAGGTTATGCTTGTTCACCTACAGCGTGACAGCCTGAAGTGGACGCCGGTTCAGGCGCCCGTCACGCTGTAAACTTAAGAGATCGAGCCTGTTTATCCGTTTCAGATGAGTCCATCTGAAACGGACAGGCTCTAGGATGACGCGGCCCCGTGAAGGCCGTGCGCTAGTGGAGAACGCTCAGATGTCCGAGGCTGTCTTGCCGGCCGGCTGGCCCGCCATGTCCATCGCCCAGGCTCACGCCATGATCACCGCTCCGGGGACCCCGGCGGAGATCGAGGAGGTGGTCATCCGGGGCGTCACGACCAAGACCTGGAAGAACCAGCCCCCCACCCTGCGTTCGGTGGTGGAGATGTCCCGCGCCCACGGCGACAGGGTCTTCCTGGTCTATGAGGACGAACGGGTCACCTTCGAGGCCTTCTACCGCGCCGTCTCGGCCTTCGCCCGCGAGCTGCAGGCCCAGGGTGTGGTCAAGGGCGACCGGGTCGCCATCGTCATGCGCAACCTGCCCGAATGGCCGGTGGCCTTCTATGCGGCGGAGTCCATCGGCGCCGTCGTCACGCCGCTGAACGCCTGGTGGACCGGGCCGGAGCTGGAATATGGCCTGACCGACTCCGGCTCCAAGGTCGCCATCCTCGACGCCGAGCGCTACGAGCGGCTCACCGAGCACCTGCCCAACTGTCCTGACCTGCAGACCATCTATGTCAGCCGCGAGGTGGACGAGATCGCCCACCCGCTGGTGCGCAAGCTGGAGGCTGCGATCGGGGCCCCCAACGACTGGGCCAAGCTGCCCGACCAGCCGCTGCCGGCCGTCGAGATCGACACCGACGACGACGCGACCATCTTCTACACCTCCGGCACCACCGGTAAGCCCAAGGGGGCGCTCGCCACCCATCGGGGGGTCAATTCCAACATCATGGCCGGCGCGGTGGCCGGCGCCCGGGCCTTCCTGCGCCGCGGCGAGGCGCCGCCCCAGCCCGACCCGAACGCACCCCAGCGCTCCTCGCTGATCTCGGTGCCCTTCTTCCACGCCACCGGCTGCTTCGCCGTGCTGAACCCCTCCCTGGCCGGGGGCGCCAAGCTGGTGATGATGCACAAGTGGGACGTGATCCGCGCCTTCGAGCTGATCCAGCGCGAGAAGATCCAGTCGGCCGGCGGGGTGCCTACCATCGCCTGGCAGCTGATCGAGCACCCGATGCGCGAGAAGTACGACCTGTCGTCCCTGGAGAGCGTGGCCTATGGCGGCGCCCCCTCGGCGCCGGAGCTGGTCCGCAAGATCAAGGAGACCTTCCCCAAGTCCGCGGCCGGCAACGGCTGGGGCATGACCGAGACCTGCGCCACGGTCACCACCCACGGGGCCGAGGACTACGCCAACCGCCCCGACAGCTGCGGCCCGGCCGTGCCGGTGAGCGAGCTGCAGATCCGCGATCCCGCCGACGGCGTCACGGTGCTGCCCCCCAACGCGGTGGGCGAGCTCTGGGCCAATGGCCCGCAGATCGTGAAGGGCTACTGGAACAAGCCCGAGGCCACCGCACAGACCTTCGTCGACGGCTGGGTCCGCACCGGCGACCTGGCCCGCGTGGACGAGGAGGGCTTCTGCTTCATCATCGACCGCGCCAAGGACATGCTGATCCGCGGCGGCGAGAACATCTACTGCATCGAGGTGGAGAACGTCCTCTATGACCACCCGGCCGTGATGGACGCCGCCGTGGTCGGCATCGTCCACCGGACGCTCGGCGAAGAGCCCGGCGCCGTGGTCACCCTGAAGCCCGGCGCCAGCGCCACCGAGGCCGAGCTCCGCGCCCACGTGGCCGAGCACCTGGCGGCCTTCAAGGTGCCGGTGAAGGTCAAGTTCTGGCACGAAACCCTGCCGCGCAACGCCAACGGCAAGATCCTCAAGAACGAGCTGAAGAAGCTGTTCGAAGAGGACGCGGCGAGCGCCTGATGCCTTCGCTGCTCCCAGCGGTTTCCGTCTCCCCTTGCGGGAGAAGGTGGCCCTGCGGAGCAGGGTCGGGGTCGATAGTCCTATCCGGCAAACCCACTCCGTCATCCCGGCCGCAGCGTAGCGGAGAGCCGGGACCCAGGGGCCGCGTTCAATCCCCCTGGGTCCCGGGTCTCCCCTTCGGGTCGCCCGGGATGACGGGTTATGGTTCTGACAGGGGAGCGAGACCCCTCATCCGACCGCTCTCCGAGCGGCCACCTTCTCCCGCAAGGGGAGAAGGACCGTTCTGGCGGCCTTAGATGGCCCGTGTCCGCGCCGATGTCCTGCTGTTGGCGCGCGGGCTCTTCGAGAGCCGCGCCAAGGCCCGCGCGGCCATCGAGGCTGGCGGGGTCACCGCCGACGGCCAGGTGGTGGCCAAGGCGTCTGACCTGCTGGACGAGGCCTGCGACCTGCGGGGCCAGGCCGCCCACCCCTATGTGGGGCGCGGGGCGCTGAAGCTGGTCCACGCCCTGGAGCTTTGGCCGGTGGCCGTCGAAGGCGCCGTGGTGCTGGATGTCGGCGCCTCCACCGGCGGCTTCACCCAGGTCTGCCTGGAGCGGGGCGCGGCGCGGGTCTACGCCGTCGATGTCGGGCGCGGGCAGCTGCACGCCAAGCTTGCCGCCGATCCCCGGGTCACGGCCCTGGAGGGGCTCGACGCCCGCGACCTGACCGCCGAACTGATCCCGCATCCGCCGCAGCTCGTGGTCTGCGACGCCAGCTTCATCGGCCTGGCCAAGGTCCTGCCGGCGGCCCTGGCCCTGGCCGCCCCCGGCGCCGACCTGATCGCGCTGGTGAAGCCGCAGTTCGAGGTGGGGCCGGACCTGGTGGGGAAGGGGGGCCTGGTCCGCGACGCCGCCGCCCGGGCCCGTGCGCTCGCCGGCGTGGCGAGCTTCCTGACCGTCTCGGGCTGGGCGGTGCTAGGCGCCGCCGACAGCCCGATCCAGGGCGGTGACGGCAATTCCGAATACCTGCTGCACGCACGAAAAAGCCGCCCACCGGGCGGCTTCGCCGTTGTCTAGGGTCAGGTCTTAGTCGACGACCTGATAGCGGCCCTGGCTGTCCTGACAGACGCGCACGAAGCGCTTCTGGACGCGGCCGTCGGGGAGGTAGATCGGGCTTTCGGCCAGGGTGCAGCCATTGGCGTCGACGCCGCCCTGGGTGGAGACGCGGTAGCTGTCGCCACGGCGGTCATAGGCGTCGTAGCCGCTGGAGCGGTCATAGTCGTAGGTCTGCTGGGCATAGCCGTTGTCGTAGCCGTTCCCGTAATAGCCGTTCTGGCCGTACTGGCCGTACTGGCTGTTCCCGTAATAGGCCTGACGGCTGGGGGTGCAGGCCGCGGAGTCCTTGCCGATCTTGGCGCCGGCGACGGCCCCCACCAGACCGCCCAGCACCGCGCCCTCGGTCCGCGCGTTGCGGGCCGCGACGTTGGAGCCGATGGCCGCGCCGGCCAGGGCGCCCAGCAGGCCGCCCGTGGTTCCGCGGTTCGACGACGACCGGCGGCAGGGATCGTAATAGCCGCCGTTGTCGCCGTTGCCGTAGTAGCCGGACTGGGCCGAGGCGAAGCTGGGAACCGCCAGGGCGGCGCTGAGCGCCATGACGCCGGCGACGCCGGCGAGGGCGGACTTGGCGAAGGTGTTGGTCATCGGAAACTCCCCGTTTGGGACTGGATGAAAGGGTCGGGGCTCTTACGAGCGCCCGCTGGGCCGCCACACGCCATCCTTGCCGCGGCAGATCTCGAAACTGTGGTCGCGGCCGCCGTAGTACTCGCTCACCCACTGGCAGTTCTTGCGGCTGTAGGAGGATTGGGCGACGCGGTTGGGATAGCCCTTGCAGTTGACGCGGTTGCGGCCGACCTGGTTGCCGGCGGCCGCCCCGACCACGCCGCCGAGCACCGCGCCTTCGGTCTTGGCGCCCTTGCCGGCGACCTGGGAGCCCACCAGCGCGCCGAGCACGCCGCCGACGAGGGCGCCCTTGTGGCCGGACTCGCGGCGGGCTTGGCGGCAGATGTCGCCGGTGCCGTAGGAGCGGGTGGATTGGGCCGCGGCGAACTGCGGAACCGCCAGGCTCGTCGCCAGGACGGCGGTGGCGGCGGCGAGGGCGAACGTACGCTTCATGGTCTTTTCCTTCGCAGGCTCCAGCGGCGCCATGGCCCCGCTTTCGGAGATGAGGTTTGACGTATCGAACCTGAACGGGTCTTGAACAGACGCACGACGCCCGTTCATCTGGATTCAGGTGCGCAAGGTGAAGCTACCATCCGCCCCCCAGCCGTAAATGATCCCGATCATGCGAAGTTCCAGCCGCCGCCCCGGCCGTCCCGAGACCCCCAAGCCGGCGGGGCCGCCCGTCGAGGTGGTCATCGAAACGGTTGGCGGCGAGGGGGACGGCGTGGCGCCGGGTCCCATCTATGTGCCCTTCACCCTGCCGGGTGAGCGGGTCCGCGCCGTGGGCGGCGGCGAACGCCGGGAGCTCGACCTCATCCTCACCGCCAGCGCCGAGCGGGTGACCCCGCCCTGTCCGCACTTCGGGGTCTGCGGCGGCTGCGCCCTGCAGCACTGGGAGCACGGCGCCTACCTGGCCTGGAAGGTGGAGCGCCTGCGCACGACCCTGGGCCTGCAGCGCATCGAGAGCGAGATCCTGGCGCCTTTCGCCGCCAAGCCGGGCACGCGGCGGCGCCTGGCCCTGCACGCCCGTCCCGGCAAGCGGGGCGAGGCGCGGCTCGGCTACAAGGGCCGCAAGTCCTGGGACCTGGTGGACATCACCGTCTGCCCCATCGCCGATCCCCGGCTGGAGGCGGCCCTGCCGGCCCTGCGCCGCATGGCCGCGCCGCTGTTCGAGCATCCCAAGTCCGCGCCGACCCTGCACGTCACCCTGACGTCGGAGGGGATCGACGTCGACATCACCGGCGTCGAGCGCAAGAGCGGCGGCCTGTCGGCCGACTCCCGCATGCGCCTGGCCGAGGCGGCCGCGGAGGGCGACTTCGCCCGCGTCACCATGGACGGGGATGTGGCCTATGGCGCGCGCCAGCCTGTGGTGCGCCTGGGTCCCGCCGCCGTGGCCCTGCCGCCCGGCGCCTTCCTCCAGGCCGTGCCGGAGGCCGAGGCCGCCATGGCCGCCTTCGCCGTAGCGCAGGTGGCCGGCGCCGAGCGCATCGCCGACCTCTATTGCGGGGTGGGGACCTTCACCTTCCGCCTGGCCCAGGTGGCGCCGGTCTACGCCGTGGACGGCCACGCCCCGGCCATCCGCGCCCTGACCTCGGCCATCTCGACCGCGCCAGGCCTCAAGGGCGTCACCGCCGAGGCCCGCGACCTGACCCGCCGCCCCGTCCTGGCCGTGGAGTTCAAGAAGATCGACACCGTGCTGTTCGACCCGCCCCGGGCCGGCGCCCTGGAGCAGACCGCCGAGCTGGCGGCCTCCAAGGTCTCGAAGATCGTGGGGGTGTCGTGCAATCCGGCCACCTTCGCCCGCGACGCCCGGGTGCTGATCGACGCCGGCTTCAGCCTCGACCGCGTCCTGCCGGTGGACCAGTTCCTCTGGTCGCCGCACGTGGAGCTGGTGGGGGTCTTCTCCCGCTAACTGGCTTGGGAGATCGCCCGCTCGCCTCCGGTATCGGCCATGGCCCGGGAGATCGCGGACATCAGAGCGGGGATCTGGATCGGCTTGGCGCTGTGCTCGGTGAAGCCGAGCTCCAGATAGTGCGGGCGCCCGCCCGAGGTGACGTCGGCGGTGAGCGCGATCACCGGGACCGCCTGGTTGGGGCCCGGGCTGGCGCGCAGGCGCTGCAGGGCCTGGACTCCGGTCATGCCGGGCATCTGGATGTCCATCAGGGTCAGGTCGAAGGGACGCGAGGCGAGCAGGTCCAGGGCGGCCTGGCCGCTGGCGGCCTTTTCCACCCGGTGTCCGAAGGCGCGGAGGATCTGTTGCAACACCAGCAGGTTGACCGGGTTGTCGTCGACGATCAGCACATCGAGGTCGGCTGCCGGAGCGTCCTCCGTCACCGGCTCGGCCGGGGCTGAGGTCGGCGCCTGGGCCAGGTCGAAGATGGCCTCCATATGGAAGGTCGAGCCTTGGCCGAGTTGGCTCTCGACCCAGACCCGGCCGCCCATCAGCTCGGTGAGTTGGCTGGCGATGGCCAGCCCCAGGCCGGCGCCGCCGAACCTGCGCTCTTCGGACTCGTCCACCTGGGAGAACCGTTGGAAGAGGAAGGGCAGGTGTTCCTTCGGGATGCCGGGGCCGGTGTCGATGACCGAGATGCGGAGGCGGGCGGCGGTCTCGCCGCTGGGCTGGGCGGCCACCCTGACGGTGACGGCGCCCTGGTCGGTGAACTTCAGGGCGTTGCCGATCAGGTTGAACAACACCTGCCGCACCCGGATCGCGTCCATCCAGACATGGCCGGGCAGATCCTCGTCGGCCTCAAGCCGCAGGGCCACGCCCTTCTCATCGGCCCGCGCGCGCCAGAAGGCCACCGCGCGGTCCAGGAACAGGGGCAGATCTTCGGGGGCCGGGGTGATGTCCAGGCGCCCGGCGTTGACCTTCGACATGTCGAGGATGTCGTTGAGGATCGACAGCAGGTGTTCGCCGCTCTCGATGAGGGTCTCCAGCCGGTCGGCCTGGACGGGATCGGTCTCGTCGCGCCGCAGCAGCTGGGCCATGCCCAGGACACCGTTCATGGGGGTGCGAATCTCGTGGCTCATGGTGGCCAGGAAGTTCGACTTGGCGAGATTGGCCTGGCGGGCCACCTCGCGGGCCTCGTCGGCCGCCCGGGTCTCGGCCATGGCGTGGTCGCGGGCGGCCTCCAGTTCCGGGATCATCGCCAGGTTCGAGGCGTAGGCCGCCTGCCAGCTGCTGACCGAGCGGGTCGTGCCGTCCGAGATCATCAGCAGCAGGACCATCAGGCAGGCCATGGAGATCATCAGGCCCCCGAAGGCGGCCGGAGGGAAGATCCCGAGCAGGGCCCCGGTCAGGGCCAGGACGGCGGGACCGGCGAAGGACCAGAAGACGGCGCGCGACAGGGCGCCGCTGGCGCAGGCGACCGCCACCATGGAGGCGACCGTGATGGCGAGATAGGCCAGCTCCTTCTGCCCGCCCCAGAGGGCCAGGATGGTGGGGCCGGCGAGATAGGTCGACACCCGGGCCACGCACAGCAGGGCCAGCTGGCGGAAGCCACGCGCGACCTCGGTCTGCGCGCTGCGGGCCAGCCAGCGGGCGATGGTGCGCTGATAGAGGATGTCGACGGCGCAACTGGCCAGGAAGGCGAGGCCGGCGACCACCGGATGGCCAAGCACCAGGACCGCCGCCAGGGCGACGGCGTTGAAGACGACGTGGCTCTTGATCGGCATGGCCAGGCCCGCCAGCGTCAACTGGTAGGCGTTCGCATTGGCCGCGGGATCCATCGCTGCTGTGGTCTGGCCGTCCATGACCGGTCACCTGCCCCTTTCCTGCTGGGCCATCTAACAACAGTTCAATTAACTGACTGAAAACTCGGCGGCTTTTTCTCAAGATTCCGTCTTCTCAAGCCCGCACCGTCTGATCTAGCCGCCGGAGAACAGGTCGCCCTGGTCGCCGGCCCGGACCGGAACCCGGAACCTCGTCAGGTCCAGGCCCTCGAAGGCGAACTCCAGGCCGTAGCGCTTGCGGGCGGCCTGGAAGCGCGCGGCCATCAGGTCGGCCAGCGGCCCCTGGCCCTTCATCCGCGTCCCCCAGTCGGCGTCGTAGTCCTTGCCGCCGCGCATCTGGCGCACCAGGGACATCACCCGGCTGGCGCGGTCGGGATGGTCGGTGGCCAGCCATTCCCGGAACAGGTCCTTGATCTCCAGGGGCAGGCGCAGGGCGACATAGCCAGCGCCCCGGGCGCCGGCCTGTCCGGACCGCTCCAGCACCGCCTCCATCTCGTGGTCGTTGAGGCCCGGTATGGCCGGGGCGAACATGACGATCACCGGGACGCCAGCGTCGGCCAGGCCCTTGATGGCCGCGATCCGCTTCTCCGGCGTGGCGGCTCGCGGCTCCATGCTGCGGGCGAGCTTGCGGTCCAGCGTGGTCACCGAGATCGCCACCCGCACCAGGTTGGCGGCGGCCAGCGGCGCCAGCAGGTCGACGTCCCGCAGGACCAGGGCCGACTTGGTGATGATCGAGAACGGATGCTGGAAGCGGGCCAGCACCTCGATGATCGACCGCGTGATCCGCAGGCTGCGCTCCTGTGGCTGATAGGGGTCGGTATTGCCGCCGATGTGGATGGCGATGGGCTGGTAGCGGGGCTTGGAGAGCTCGGCCTCCAGCAACGCCGCCGCGTCGGGCTTGAAGAACAGCTTGCTCTCGAAATCCAGCCCCGGGGACAGCCCCATATAGGCGTGGGCGGGCCGGGCGTAGCAATAGATGCAGCCGTGCTCGCAGCCGCGATAGGGATTGATCGAACGGCTGAAGCCCACGTCCGGGCTGGTGTTCCTGGAGATGATCACCCGCGCCCTCTCCGGCGTCAGGGTGGTCTTGAGCTTCACCGGCTCGACGTCGTCGGGCGTCCAGCCGTCGTCGAAGGCCTCGCGGGCCTGGGCCTCGAAGCGGCCCGAGGCGTTGGAACGGGCGCCTCGGCCCTTGATCTGTTGGGTGAAGGAGGTCACGCGCCACCATGGCAGCCCGATAAGAACAGAACAAGAACATTATCCGGATGCTTGACCGCGCGCCCGGCGCACCGCTTGTGGCGCCATGCTCTCGGTGATTATCCCGACCTCCAATTCCGCGGCCGACCTGCCCGAGCTGCTGACGGTGCTGGTGCCGGCGGCGGTGGACGGCCTGGTGCGCGAGGTGATGGCGGCCGACGAGGGCTCCACCGATCCCACCCTGCTGATCTGCGACGATGCCGGGGTCGAGGTGGTGACCGACGGCATCGCCGCGGCCATGAAGCGGGCCCGCCAGGACTGGATCCTGCTGCTGCCGGCCGACATGAAGCTGACCCACGACTGGGCCGACCGGGTGGCGCGCGGCGTCAAGCAGGGTCGCTCGGCGGGCCTGAAGGGCGTGGCCCAGGGCGGCTCGCTGATGGACCGCCTCAAGCCCGGCCCCTGGGGCCTGTTGATCCGCAAGAGCGAGCTTGGCAACCTGCCCCCCGACGCCGATTTCGCCCGCCTGCGCCGTCAGTTTGGACGGCTGCCCACCCTGAAATAGACCGAAGGGAGCCCTCCATGACCCCGCCGAGCCTGCCCTGGGAGGGTGGATGCCGCTGCGGACAGGTGCGGTTCCGGGTCAGCGCCCCGCCGATCCTGACCATGGCCTGCCACTGCACGGGCTGCCAGAGGATGACCTCCAGCGCCTTCTCCCTCAGCGCCGCCATCCCCAGCGAGGGGTTCACCGTCACGGCCGGCGAGCCGGTGATCGGCGGCCTGCACGGCGCCAACAGCCACTATTTCTGCCCCCACTGCATGAGCTGGATGTTCACCCGCCCGGAGGGCATGGACTGGTTCGTGAACCTGCGCCCGACGATGCTGGACGACGCGACCTGGTTCGTCCCCTTCATCGAGACCTGCACCAGCGAGAAGCTGCCCTGGGCCACGACACCCGCGGTCCACAGCTTCCCGACCTTCCCGGACTTCGAGGCCTATGAGGGGTTGAGCGCGGCCTATATGGCCCAGTCGGGCGCCGTCCAGGGGTGAGCGACGCCCAGGGCCTGATGCTGGTGCGGGCGGTCCACACCGCCATCTACCTGGTGATGGCGGCCTCGTGCTTCGTGATGCTGTTTGGCGCGGTCACCGGCGCCCACGGGCCCTGGCTGTGGTGGGCGGTCGGGCTGATCGGCGCCGAGAGCCTGGTCTTCGCCGCCTGGGGGTTCAAGTGTCCCCTGACCGCGGTGGCGGTGATGTATGGCGCGGGCGAGGGGCCGCTGTTCGACACCTTCCTGCCCGAGAAGATCACCCGCCACACCTTCAGGTTCTTTGGGCCCCTGGTGCTGATGGGATTCCTGATGCTGGCCAGCCGCTGGCTGTGGTTGGGTTGGGGGCGGGCGCTCGGTTAGGCCTAGGTCCTGTTGACGAAGTAGATTCCCAAATCATCTGATCGCTGATTCAAGGCTGCTCTTTGAGGAGAGCGGTTTTGGTTCGTGGCTTGATGTCGGATGATGAGTGGGGGTTCTTCGCACCGTTCGTGATCGAGAC
>NZ_JAUSLW010000226.1 GCF_030645195.1 Phenylobacterium sp.
ATCGACTCGCCGGCCTTCCAGCGATCCCAAATCTCAGCCCGTTGGGCCGCCGAGTAGTAGATCCGCCGCCGCTGCTTCATCACCCACGCTCCATCTCCGAAGAAAAGTTAGCGTGTTGCGTTCACCCGTTGAGCCCACCACCCCTCGCGGACGTTGAAGTTCGCGTCTCCCAAGGCGGCTCTAGCTGTGCGCTTGGGTTGGGCCTTCCAGGATCCAGGCGGTAAGTTCCGCGACGGTCTCGAACCCCAGGCTCACATAGAGCCGGAACCCGGCCTCGGTGGCGCCCAGGTGGAAGCGCGTCACCCCTCGGCTGCGATAGTCGGCCATCACCTGGCTGAGCAGGGCGCGGCCCATGCCCTTGCGCTGATGCTCCGGCGGGGTGGCCATCAGGGAGACGCCGGCGGTGTCACCCGTGGGGGTGATGGTGACGGCGCTCATCGGCGTCTCGCCGTCCCAGGCGATCCAGGTCTCCACCCCGGCGGTCGGGGTGACGCACACGTCGAAGCAGCGGGCGATGGCGTCGCGGGGCGAGTCGAAGGCGGCGGCCTCCAGATCGCCGGCGATGGCCACCAGTTCAGGCCCGAGCGCGCGGGTGATCCTCACCGGGCGGCTCGGGGTGACGGGAGTGTCGGGGCGCAGGACCATGAGCGGCGAGGCGCCCACCGGCCTCAGGCCCAGCCGGGTGGCGACGGGGGCGAGGGCCTGTTCCGCGCGCGGGCTCATGATGGCCACCAGCGGCAGGCCGCGCGCCTTCGCCCGCGCCACCGAGCCGATGAGGAAGGCCTCGGCGTCGGGGCCTTCGCCCAGGGTCAGGCGGTTGAAGTCGGCGGAGGGCTCGCCGGTCAGGCCAAGCGCGCCGTTCCGCGTCAGGCGCATCTCGACCCCCGGCACGTCTCCCATCTGGGCGACGAGCGCCCGCGTGCAGAGCCGGATCAGCTCCTCGGCCTCGTCCATGGATCCCCCCGCACCCGGTCTCGGCCGAGCTTGTCACAGCAACGGGAGCCAGCCTGCCACCCTTCTCGGCGGCTGGGAACGTCGCGTCGTCTCTCTAGATTCGTCATCCTAGGCCTTGTGCCTAGGACCCCTCGCGCCGCCGCTCAGAACTCCGTCGTGAAACCGCCGCCCTCTCGCCACCTCCTGCATCGCCAGGCCCGCCGAGAAAGGGGTCCTAGGCACAAGGCCTAGGATGACGGTTCTGGGGGCTAGCGCCGACCAGACGGTGAGCGCGGCGGCGCTATCGGGGCTTGCCGACCGCGTGGCCCTCCGGCTAAATTGAATTCAATTCAGCTTTGGACCCGCCATGGCTACGACCAAGATCGGCACGCGCGAACGCCTGATCGCCGCCGCCCAGGCGGAGCTGATCCACGGGCATGGGCTGCTGGAGATGCAGGCGGTCGCCAAGCGAGCCAAGGTGTCGGTGGGGCTGGCCTATCACCACTTCGGATCCAAGGCGGGGCTGATCGCCGCGGTGGTGGAGCGCTTCTACAACCGGCTGGAGGACGCCGCCTTCAGCCCCTCCAAGCTGGTCTCGCCGGACTGGGCGGGGCGGGAGAAGGAGCGGCTGGCGGCCTATATCGCCTTCCACTACGACCACCCCTTCGCGCCGCTGGTGGTCGGTCCCTTGAGCCGGGCCGCCGAGGTGCTGGATGTCGAGCAGGCCTTCACCAAGCGACAGCTGACCGCCGGCGCGCACAATCTGCGGGTGGGGCAGCGGGAGGGCGTCATCCCCGCCGAGCTCGATCCGCGCCTGACCATCGCCCTGATGATCGGCGGCATCCGCCAGGCGCTGATCGGCGCCCTGACCAGCCCCCATCGCCCCGACCGAAGCGTGCTGACCGACAAGATCTGGGTCTTCGTCGCCGGCGCCCTGCGCCTGCCGGTCCCCGAGGCGGGATCGCCGGCGTGACCAATCCTCACGGACCAGAAAGGAACCGACGCCGTGGCCGATCCGCACGAATTTCACCAGCCGAAGTCCAGCTACACGAAGGCCGAGCTGATCCTGTCCAGCCGAGGCGGCTATTTCGGGCCCGGCAATGCGCAGCTGCCGGCGCCGCCCATGCTGATGATGGACCGGATCACGGCGCTGAGCCTCGACGGCGGGGACTTCGGCAAGGGCCAGATCGTGGCCGAGCTGGATATCACCCCGGACCTCTGGTTCTTCGCCTGCCACTTCCCGGGCGACCCGGTGATGCCGGGCTGCCTGGGGCTGGACGCCATGTGGCAGATGCTGGGCTATTGGCTGGGCTGGTCGGGGTCGCCGGGCAAGGGCCGCGCCCTGGGCGGTGAGATCAGGTTCCGGGGCGACATCACGCCGGCGACCCGCCTGGTGCGCTACGAGGTGAGCGTGCGGCAGGCGCGGCGCGGCCAGCTTGCGCTCGGCGTCGCGACGGGCAAGCTGTTCGCCGACGAGGCCTGCGTCTATGTCGCCAGCGACCTGAGGGTGGGGATGATCCGGCCCACGGGCTGAGGGGCCGGCGGGGGCGATGTCTCGGCGAGGCCGCCGGGATTTGAACCCAAGGCCGACGGCGGCTAGGACAGGGGTCATGAAAATCCTCGCCCTCGTCGCCGCCCTGGTCCTGGGCGCCCTCCCCGCCCAGGCCGCCGTCCAGACCCAGCTGCCTGTCGGGGTCGAGCCGGTGGCCTACGACCTGACGGTGACGCCGGACGCCAAGGCGCTGAGCTTCAAGGGCCAGGTGAGGATCACGCTCACCACCGCCAAGCCGACGGACCGGGTGGTGCTGAACGCCGCCGACCTGACCTTCGACCAGGCCAGCCTGGACGGGGCGCCGGCCAAGGTCACCACCGATCCCGAGGCCCAGACCGCGACCTTCACCCTGGCCCGGCCCCTGCCCGCCGGCCGTCACGTGCTGGCCGTCAGCTATGCCGGGAAGATCAACGAGGGGCCCGCCGGCCTCTTCCACGTCGACTATGACGGCGGGCGGATGCTGATGACCCAGTTCGAACCGGCCGACGCCCGGCGGCTCCTGCCGCTGTTCGACGAGCCGGCCAAGAAGGCGGTGTTCACGGTGAGCGCCGTGGTCCCGGCCGGCCAGATGGCGCTGTCCAACATGCCGGAGATCGGCAGCACGCCGCTGGCCGGCGGCCTGAAGCAGGTCCGCTTCGCGCCGACCCCGAAGATGAGCTCCTACCTGCTGTTCTTCGGCCTGGGGGACCTGGAGCGGATCAGCGCCGAGGTGGACGGGACCACCGTGGGGGTCGTCATGCGCAAGGGCGACACCGAGAACGGCCGCTACGCCCTGGAGGCCGCTACCAAGCTGCTGGCCTATTACAACAGCTATTTCGGGGTGAAGTACCCCCTGCCCAAGCTCGACCTGATCGGGGCGCCCGGCGAGGCGGCCGGGGCCATGGAGAACTGGGGGGCCATCCTCTACACCCAGTCCTACATCGTGGTGGACCCGGAGCTCTCCACCGCCGCCGACCGCCAGACGGTGTTCAACGTGGTGGCCCACGAGATGGCCCACCAGTGGTTCGGCGACCTGGTGACCATGGCCTGGTGGGACGACCTGTGGCTGAACGAGGGCTTCGCCAACTGGATGGCGGTGAAGGCCAGCGACCACTTCCACCCCGAGTGGCGGCCGCTGCTGACCGCCCAGGCCGACAAGGACGACGCCCTGAAGCTGGACTCCAAGGCCTCCACCCACCCGGTGGTGCAGACCATCAACACCGTGGCCCAGGCCGAGCAGGCCTTCGACGCCATCACCTACCAGAAGGGCGAGGCGGTGATCCGCATGCTGGAGGGCTATGCCGGAGAGGCCGCCTGGCGCGAGGGCGTGGCCGCCTACATGGCCGCCCACGCCTATGACAACACCGCCAGCGCCGACCTGTGGGCCGCCATCGACAAGGCGGCCGGCAAGCCGATCTCGGCCATCGCCCACGACTTCACCCTGCAGCCCGGCGTACCGCTGATTTCGCTGACCTCCGGCCCGGTCCCCACCCTGAGCCAGGGCCGGTTCGGCACCGACGAGGCCTCCAAGGCGCCCCTGACCTGGCGCGTGCCGGTCCGCGCCGCCCCGGTGAGCGGCCTGGGGAGCGCGATCATCTCCGGGGCCGCGCCCCAGACGATGGACGGCCTGGTGATGCCCGCCGTGCTGAACGCCGGCCAGACCGGCTATTACCGCAGCCTCTACGACGCCAAGGCCTTCGCCCTGGTGGCGGGGCAGATGGGCCGGTGGGAAGCCGCCGACCAGATCGGCCTGCTGGACGACGGCATGGCGCTCGGCCTGGCCGGCTACGCGCCGGTGGGGAACTATCTGCAGCTGGCCGCCGCCCTGCCCGCCTCGGCCGATCCCCTGGTCTGGCGCAGGGCCGCCGGCGGCCTCGCCGGACTGGACGGCTATTTCGACGCGGGGTCGGCGCGGGACGCCTATCGCGCCTGGGTGCTGGCGCGCCTGGCGCCGGTGCTGGACCGGGTGGGCTTCGACGCCAAGGCTGGCGAGGCCGACAACGAGGCCATCCTGCGCGAGACCCTGCTCACCGCCCTGATCGCGCTCGACTCGCCCGCCGTCCTGGCCGAGGCGCGACGCAGGTTCGAGGCCACCGGCCACGACCTCTCCAGGCTGGACGCCGGAGCGCGCAGCTGGGTGCTGCCCGGCGTCGCCCAGGGGGCCGACTCGGCCACCTTCGACACCCTGCGCGGCCTGGCGCGGGCCAGCCGCGATCCCCTGGAGAAGCAGCAGCTCTACGAACTGCTGGCCGGGGTGCGGGACGCGGCCCTGGCCCAGCAGGTGCTGGACCTGGCCATCACCGAGGAGCCCCCCACCAATGTCGGGCCGCGCCTGATCGCCGGGGTGGCCAGCGAGCACCCGGACCTGGCCTGGCGTTTCACCCTGGCCAACCTGCCGGCCATCTCCAAGGGCCTCGACGCCCTGCGGCGCAACAGCTTCGTGCCGGGGATCGCCGGGCGCTCCAAGGACGCCGCCCGGGCCGAGGAGCTGCTGGCCTTCGCCGCCGCCAACATCCCCGCCGACGCCCAGGGCGACACCAAGGTGGCCGTGGCCCGCATCCGCTACGGCGCGGAGATCAAGGCCCGGCGCGTCCCGGAGATCAGCGCCTGGATCGCGGCGCAGGGGCGATGATCCCACACCGTCATCCCGGGCGACCGCAGGGAGACCCGGGACCCAGGGGATTGATCGCGGCCCCTGGGTCCCGGCTCTCCGCTTCGCTGCGGCCGGGATGACGGTGAGAGGTGACTGTAGGAGCCCTGGCCTTCCACCGGCCGCTCAACCGCATCCTTCAGCCGAGGCCGAGCTGGGCCCAGATGGCGGTGGGGTCGAAATAGGGGCGCTCGGCGATGATCTTGTCGCTGTCCTTGGCGAACTCGAAGGCCGCGGCCATGCGGATGCGGAAGGTCTTGCCGGTGGGCGGATGGTCCTTGCCCTGGATGCGCAGCGGACCCAGGTGCGTGCCCATCAGCCAGAACTCCACGAACACCGTATCGCCGTCCTGGTGCAGGGCGATCACCTCGTTGGACTGGTCGGGGAACGGGGTGCGGGAACGGCGGAAGTATTCCATCACCGCGGCGTCGCCCTCCATGACCGTGCCCTGGCCATAGAGCTCGTAGCGGGGCACCACGAAGGTCTTCAGCACCGCCTCGAAGTCGAGCTCGGTCTCCAGCCGCATGTGGTCGCGGACGGTCTTCTTCCGGGCGGCGCGCAGGTCGGCGCTCATCGCCCCTGGACCGGGCGCTTGACGGTGATGCTGGGGGGCATCTTGGAGGCCACCTCCAGCCGCTTCATCTCGGCCACGGCGGTGGCGATCTTGTCCTCGCCCTCGGCCTGGTCGGCGGCGATGTTGCAGCCCACCAGGGCGTTGTCGCGGAAGATGGCCACCAGCAGGGGCAGGCCCTCGGAGGGCGGCGGATAGAGGACGCCGTGGATGCGGGGCGGCATGGGCGGCTCGCTTTCCTAAATTTGAGCGTGACGGGCGCCTGAACCGGAATCCACTTCAGGCTGCCACGCTCTAGTTGCGCGACTTGTCGTCGAGGATCGTCAGGTGACGGACCGTCAGGTTGTCGATCTCGAGGCGCCTGACCCGGCCGCGGCCTATGGCCAGCCGGCCCACCGCCAGCCAGCCGATGGAGAGCGCGCTCAGCGCCAGGGCCCCGACGGCCAAGGCGCCCAGCGCGCCTGCCCCCACCGCGCCGGCCGGCAGGGCCTTGGGCGCCATGGTCTGTTCGGTCTTGGCGACCGGCGTCTCGACGGTGTCCTTGCTCATCGATCCTTCTCCCGTTCGCCGATGGCGGCCTGGGCCGCGGCCAGGCGGGCGATCGGCACCCGGAAGGGCGAGCAGCTCACATAGTCGAGGCCGATCTTCTCGCAGAACTCGATGGAGGCCGGGTCGCCGCCGTGCTCGCCGCAGATGCCGAGCTTGATGTCGGGGCGGGTCTTGCGGCCGCGCTCCACGGCGATGCGGATCAGGTCGCCGACCCCCTCCTGGTCCAGGGTCACGAAGGGGTCACGCTCGAAGATGCCCTTGTCGATATAGGCGCCCAGGAAGCGGCCGGAGTCGTCACGGCTGATGCCGAAGGTGGTCTGGGTCAGGTCGTTGGTGCCGAAGGAGAAGAACTCGGCGTGCTCGGCCAGATCGTCGGCGCGGATGGCGGCGCGGGGCAGCTCCACCATGGTGCCGACGCGGTAGTCGATGGTGACGCCCTTCTCGGCCATCACCTGTTTCGCGACCCGGTCGGTGAGCTCACGCAGGAACTTCATCTCCAGGCCCTTGGAGACCAGGGGGTGCATGATCTCCGGGATCGGGGCGGCCTTGCCGGAGGCGACCACCTCGATGGCGGCCTCCAGGATGGCGCGCACCTGCATCTCGTAGATCTCGGGATAGGCCACGCCCAGGCGGCAGCCCCGGTGGCCGAGCATGGGATTGACCTCGTGCAGCTCCTTGGCGCGGGCCAGCAGCTTGGCGGCGTCGAGGCCCGTGGCCTTGGAGACGGCTTCGACGTCCTCGGCGGTGTGCGGCAGGAACTCGTGCAGGGGCGGGTCCAGCAGGCGGAAGGTGACCGGCAGGCCCTCCATGATGGAGAACAGCTGCACGAAGTCCTCGCGCTGCATCACCAGCATCTTGGCGAGCGCCGCCTCGCGGCCCGGGCGGTCGTCGGCCAGGATCATCTCGCGCACCGCGGCGATGCGCACGGCGTCGAAGAACATGTGCTCGGAGCGCACCAGGCCGATGCCCTCCGCGCCGAACTGGCGGGCGGCGGCGGCGTCGGCGGCGGTCTCGGCGTTGGCGCGGACCTTCAGGCGGCGGATGGCGTCGGCCCAGACCATCAGGGCGGCGAAGTCGCCCGTCAGCTCCGGCTCGATCATCTGCACGGCGCCGGCCAGGACCTCGCCCTTGGAGCCGTCGATGGTGATGATGTCCCCGGCCTTGAAGGTGCGGTTGCGGGCCCGGAAGGTCTGGGCCGCGTCGTCGATATAGAGCTCGCTGGCGCCGGAGACGCAGGGGCGTCCCATGCCGCGGGCCACCACGGCGGCGTGGCTGGTCATGCCGCCCCGCGCCGTCAGGATCGCCTTGGCCGCGTGCATGCCGTGGATGTCCTCAGGCGACGTCTCCTCGCGCACCAGGATGACGGCCTCGCCGGCGCTGGCCAGCTTCTCGGCCTCGTCGGCGTCGAAGACCACCTTGCCGGTGGCCGCGCCCGGGGACGCGGGCAGGCCCGAGGTGATGATGTCGCGCGGGCTCTTGGGGTCGATGGTGGGGTGTAGGAGCTGGTCGAGCGAACCGGGCTCGATGCGCATCACCGCCTCTTCCTTGGTGATCAGGCCCTCATTGGCCAGGTCCACCGCGACCTTGAGCGCCGCCTTGGCGGTGCGCTTGCCGTTGCGGGTCTGGAGCATGTAGAGGCGCCCCTTCTCCACGGTGAACTCGATGTCCTGCATGTCGCGATAGTGCTGTTCCAGCTTCTCGACGACGGACTTGAACTCCTTGAAGACGTCCGGGAGGGCCTCCTCCATGGAGGGCGACTTCTCGCCCATCTCCTCGCGGGCGGCCCGCGTCAGGGCCTGGGGCGTGCGGATGCCGGCCACCACGTCCTCGCCCTGGGCGTTGATCAGGAACTCGCCATAGAGGCGGGCCTCGCCGGTGGAGGGGTTGCGGGTGAAGGCCACGCCGGTGGCCGAGCTATCGCCCATATTGCCGAACACCATCGACTGGACATTGACGGCGGTCCCCCAGCTTTCGGGGATGTCGTGCATGCGGCGATAGAACTTGGCCCGGTCGTTCATCCAGCTGGCGAACACCGCGCTGACGGCGCCCCAGAGCTGGGCCTCGGGATCCTGCGGGAAGGGATGACCCAGCTCGCGCTCGACGGCGGCTTTGTAGGCGCTGACCACCTTCTCCCAGTCCTCGGCGCGAAGGGCGGTGTCGACGTGGACGTCGAGGCGCTCCTTATGCTCGTCGAGGATGTCCTCGAACATGTGGTGGTCCAGGTCGAGGACCACGGCGGAATACATCTGGATGAAGCGGCGATAGCTATCGAAGGCGAAGCGACGGTCGCCGGCCAGCTTGGCCAGGCCTTCCACCGTCTGGTCGTTGAGGCCCAGGTTGAGGACGGTGTCCATCATGCCGGGCATGGAGGCCCGGGCGCCGGAGCGCACCGAGACCAGCAACGGATTGGCGGCGTCGCCGAACAGCTTGCCGGTGAGGACCTCGACCTTGGCCAGGCCCGCGGCCACCTGTTCCTTCAGGCCCTCGGGATAGCGCTTGTCGTTGGAATAGTAGTGGACGCAGGCGTCGGTGGTGATCGTGAAGCCCGGCGGCACCGGCAGGCCGAGCGAGGACATCTCGGCGAGATTGGCCCCCTTCCCGCCCAGCAGGTTCTTCATGGAGGCGTCGCCGTCGGCCCCGCCTCCGCCAAAGGAATAGACCCAGCGCGACTTCGTCAGCGTATCGGTCGACATCCTTGAATCTCCTAACCCGTCACCAGAGAAAAGTCCGCGACGCGCCCCATGGCGTCACGCACCTGCGCCAAAAGCCGCAGGCGGTTCTCACGTTCCGTCGCGACTT
This sequence comes from Phenylobacterium sp., assembly GCF_030645195.1. GTDB lineage: Bacteria > Pseudomonadota > Alphaproteobacteria > Caulobacterales > Caulobacteraceae > Phenylobacterium. The sequence continues at coordinate 9,034 of NZ_JAUSLW010000226.1, forward strand.
CAGAGTTCACCAATACCTTCTCGAAGAAGGCGTCCACGGGCGCGCGCAGTCCCGACAGGGCACGCATCGCACCTGCGAAATCTTCCTGCTGCAATGCACGCGCCACCGCAGGTTCCGCAAGGGAAATCGCCCCGATCAGGGCGGCCTCCTCGGGCGGCGCGCCCGCCATGCCGACCGCCGGTCCTGCCGGAAGCGAGCCCTTCTTTTCCTCGGCCTTGAGGATATTGCCGGCGCGCTTCTCGCCCGCCAGCAGGTTCTTGCCGTCCTCGGTGGTCAGGAATCCGTCCAGGGCCTCGACCCTCGCTGCGATGCGCACCAGGTCGTCGTCGCCGAGCGCGAAGACCGCGTCCACCAGGTCGTGGCGCTTGCCCTGGTCGCGCAGAACCACCTTCAGGCGGTCGGCGAAGAAGGCCATGACCTCGTCGGCCACCACCGAATAGGGGCGGAATTCATAGATGACCTCGCCCTCGGGGGCGTCACCCGCCGCGGCGGAGCGGTCGAAGCGGATGTCGAAGTCCTCTTCGGTGGCCACTACATAGGGTTTGCCCTCCAGCAGGGCGGCCTCGAACTCCTCGACATAGGTCTCGAAGACCTCCGAGGGGCTGCGCGACAAGGGCCCGAGATAGCCGGTGGTGCGCTTGGTGGAGACGTAGAGGGCGCGGCCCGGATCGACGAAGCAGCGCAGGGACCGGTACCAGTCGGCCACCAGCTCGCGGATCGGCGCGCGGGCCTCCGAGCCCAGCAGGATGCGGATGACGCCCAGCGCGGCGCGGCGCAGGGCGTAGGGGTCGCGCGAGCCGGTCGGCTTCTCGTTGATGGCGAAGAAGGCCGTGAGCGTGTCGAGCTTTTCGGCCAGGGCCACGGCCATGGTGACGGGGGTGTCGGGCGCCTCGTCATTGGCGCCCACGGGGCGGTAGTGGTCGCGGATGGCGTCGGCGACGACAGCGCTGATCTTCTCCTCACGCGCGTAGTAGCCGCCCATCAGGCCCTGCAGCTCGGGGAACTCGCCCACCATGCCCGTGCCGAGGTCGGCCTTGGACAGGCGCGCGGCCAGGACCGCCTTGGGGACGTCGGCGCCGACCCGCGGCGCGATGGCGCCGGCCAGGATCTCCAGCCGCTCGACGCGCTCGTAGAGGCTGCCCAGCTTGGCGTGGAAGGTGACGCCCTTCAGCTTCTCCAGGCGGTCTTCCAGCCTGGTCTTGCGGTCCTCGTCCCAGAAGAAGCGGGCGTCGGACAGCCGGGCCGACAGCACCTTGGCGTTGCCGGCGGCGATCACCTTGCCGCCGTCGGCGGCCTCGATATTGGCCACGGTGAGGAAGTGGGGCGCGAGCTTGCCGGTCGCCTCGTCGCGGACCGCGAAATACTTCTGGTGGGTGCGCATGGAGGTGCGGATCACCTCCGGCGGCAAGTCCAGGAAGGCCGGGTCCATGTCGCCGAGCACGGGCGAGGGCCATTCGGCGAGGCCGGCGACCTCGTCCAGCAGACCCTCGTCGTCCACCAGGTCGAGGTTGCGGGCGAAGCAGAGGGTGCGGGCGGCGTCCATGATGCGGTCGCGCCGCTCCTCGGGATCGAGGATCACGAAATGCTTGGCCAGCTTCTCGGCGTATTCGTCGAAGTCGCGGACCTTGAAGGGCTGGCCCGAGCCCATGAAGCGGTGGCCCTCGGTGACGTTTCCGCTCTCGATGCCGTCGATGGCGAAGGGCACGATCTCGCCCCCAAACACGCAGACGATGCGCTTGAGCGGACGGACCCAGCGCAGGGTCCCGCGGCCCCAGGTCATGGATTTCGGCCAGGGGAAGTCGCGAACGATCTTCTCGACCATCTCGGCGACGATCTCGGGTGTCGGGCGGCCCTGGCGGTGGATGTGGGCGAACCAGACGCCGTCTTTCTCCACCAGTTGTTCGCGGGTCAGGCCGGTGGAGCGCAGGAAGCCCTCCATGGCCTGGTCGGGGGACCCGACCCGGGGGCCCTTGCGGTCCTCGTGGCGGTCGCCCTGGGTCGCCGGCAGCCCCTCGGCCACCAGGGTCAGGCGCCGCGGACCGCCGAAGCTCTTGACCGCCTCGGGGATCAGGCCCTCGGAGGCCAGGTGCTCGCGGGCCATGCGCTCGAAATCGCGCGCGGCCTGGGCCTGCATGCGCGCCGGAATCTCTTCGGAGAACAGTTCGATCAGCAGCTGGGGCATGGTCCTACTTCGCGCCCTGCTCTGTCTGCGGCGGGCTTTCGCCCCCCTCGTTCTTCACCCAGGCCACGGCGCACATCTTGGTCAGGTCGCGGATGCGGCCGATATAGCTCTGGCGCTCGGCCACGGCGATGGCGCCGCGGGCGTCCATCAGGTTGAACAGATGGCTGGCCTTCAGCACGTGGTCGTAGGCCGGCAGGACGATGGCCTGGCCCTGGGGCCCGGTCATGGCCAGCAGGCGCGGGACCTGGATCTCCATGTCCTCGAACTGGCGCTTGAGGGTCTCCACGTCATAGCCGTGGAAATTGGCCTCCGAGTGCTGGCGCTCGTTCTCCAGGAAGACGTCGCCATAGGTCTTGGGCTCGGGGCCGTCGGGATCGTTGAAGGCCAGCTGGGTGAAATGGTCCACCCCCTGGATGTACATGGCCAGGCGCTCCAGGCCGTAGGTCAGCTCGCCGGCCACCGGGAAGACGTCCAGGCCGCCCACCTGCTGCATGTAGGTGTACTGGCTGACCTCCATGCCGTCGCACCAGACCTCCCAGCCCAGGCCCCAGGCCCCGACCGTGGGGTTCTCCCAGTCGTCCTCGACGAAGCGAATGTCGTGCAGGCGGGTGTTCAGCCCGATGGCCTCCAGGCTGCCCAGATAGAGCTCC
>NZ_JAUSLW010000232.1 GCF_030645195.1 Phenylobacterium sp.
TTCGACCTGCTGCAGGCGATGAACACCGGCCACGACGGCTCGATGGGCACCCTGCACGCCAACAGCCCGCGCGAGGCCATCAGCCGGATGGAGTCGATGATCACCATGGGCGGCTATGGCCTGCCCTCGAAGACCATCCGCGAGATGATCACCGGCTCGGTCGATGTGATCATCCAGGCCGCTCGCCTGCGCGACGGCAGCCGCCGCATCACCCACATCACCGAGGTGGTCGGTCTCGAGGGCGAGGTCATCGTCACCCAGGACCTGTTCGTCTACGAGATGACCGGCGAGGACGACAATGGCCGGGTGTTGGGCAAGTTCCGCTCCACCGGCATCGCCCGCCCCCGCTTCTGGGATCGCGCCCGCTACTACGGGCTCGAGCGCGAGCTGGCGGAAGCCCTCGACGCGGCGGAGTAGGCGATGTTGACAATCATCGTCGCCGTCCTGGCCTTCATCACCATCGCCGGCCTCGGCTTCGCGTTCGCCGGCGGCGATTCCGAGAGCACGCGGGCGACCAAGCGAGCCCAGGCCCTGGTCAGCGGCGGATCGGGCGAGTCCCGGGTGCGCGGCGGCCGCACCCCGGCCAACTCGCCCGAGGCCCGCCGCAAGGCCATCCTCAAGACCCTCAAGGACCAGGACCGGCGGCAGAAAAAGGCCACGCTGTCGATCGCCGCGCGCCTGCAGCAGGCCGGCCTGACCTTCACCGAAAAGCAGTTCTGGATCGCCAGCGCCGTGTTCGGTCTGGTCATCGGCGCCCTCTCCCTGCCGTTCGGCAGATCGCCGCTGATCGCGCTGGGGCTGGCGTTCGCGGCCGGACTGGGCCTGCCGCGCTGGGTCGTGGGCTTCATCGCCAAGGGCCGGATGAAGAAGTTCACCGAGGCCTTCTCCGACGCCATCGACATTATCGTGCGCGGCATCAAGTCCGGCCTGCCCGTCCACGACTGCCTGAAGATCATCGGCAAGGAAAGTCCCGAGCCCCTGGCCGGCGAGTTCCGCCGCCTGGTCGAGAACGTCGCCATGGGCCTGGCGATGGATCAGGCGCTGGAGAAGATGTACGAGCGCATGCCGACCAACGAGCTGCGTTTCTTCGCCATCGTTCTGGCCATCCAGCAGAAGACCGGCGGCAACCTGGCCGAGGCGCTGAACAACCTGTCGGTCGTGCTGCGCGGCCGCAAGCTGATGCGCGAGAAGATCAAGGCGCTGTCGTCGGAGGCGATCGCCTCGTCCTTCATCATCGGCAGCCTGCCGCCAGGGGTCGTGACCCTGATCTCGATCACCTCGCCGAAATACATGGCCCCGCTGTTCACCGACCCGCGCGGCCACCTGATGCTGATGGGCGCGGTGTTCTGGATGAGTCTCGGCATCTTCGTGATGCGCAAGATGATCAACTTCAAGTTCTGAGGGCGGACCGATGGATCTCGTCCAGCTCCTGACCGACCCGGACAATGTGCTGACGGCCTTCGTCGCGATCGTGGCGTTCGCCACCATCGTCACGCTGGTGCGGCCGATGCTGTTCACCTCAAGCCTCGAAGGCCGACTCAAGTCGGTGTCCAATCGCCGCGAGGAGCTGCGCCGCCGGTCCCGCGAGGAGATAGCCAAGCGCGCCTCGGGCAGCAGCCTGCGGCAGACCGACGAGGGGCTGTACAAAAAGGTCGTCGATCGGCTGCAGCTGTCGCGGCTGCTCGAAGATCCCAAGGTCGCCGAAAAGATGGCCCAGGCCGGCTTCCGCGGTCCCCGGCCGATCAGCGCCTTCTATTTCTTCCGCTTCCTGATGCCGTTCGTGTTCGCCATGACGGCGGCCTTCTACCTGTTCGTGGTCAACGACTTCGGCCTGCCGACCATGAGCCGCTTCACCATCTGCGTGGCGGCCCTGCTGCTCGGCTACTACGCGCCCAACGTCTACATCAGCAACGTGGCCCAGAAGCGCCGGGAGTCGATCGTGGCGGCCTTCCCCGACTCCCTCGACCTGCTGCTGATCTGCGTCGAAAGCGGCATGTCGATCGAGGCGGCGATCCAGAAGGTCAGCCAGGAGATCGGCGGCACCTCGATCGAACTGGCCGAAGAACTGACCCTGGTCAGCGCCGAGCTCAGCTACCTGCCCGAGCGCCGCCAGGCCTACGAGGGCCTGGCCAAGCGGACCAACCACCCGGGCGTCAAGGCCGTGGCCACGGCGATGATCCAGGCCGAGCGCTACGGCACGCCGCTGGGCGCCGCCCTGCGGGTGATGGCCAAGGAAAACCGGGACATGCGCCTGGCCCAGGCCGAGAAGAAGGCCGCCCAGCTGCCCGCCAAGCTGACCGTGCCGATGATTCTGTTCTTCCTGCCGGTGCTGTTCATCGTCATCCTCGGGCCCGCGGTGATCAAGGTCCAGGACATGGTCGCCCAGAACTAGGCGCGTTTACCTGGCCTTGAGGCGTTACGCCGCAGAGTGGCGGCATGCCACGGCCAGAGAACCTCAAGCCCCTGACCACCCTGCGGATCTACGCCGCGGCCTGGGTGGTGCTCTATCACTACTGGCCCCTGCTGGTGGCCGGCGCCCGGCCGGGCGCGGTGGAAAAGGGCTATCTGGGCGTCGAGCTGTTCTTCGTGCTCTCGGGCTTCATCCTCTCCCACGTCTATCTGCAGAGCTTCGGCGAGAAGCGGTTCTCGTATGGGAGCTTCCTGTGGGCGCGGCTGGCGCGGATCTACCCGGTCCATATCGCGGTGTTGGCGGGCCTGGCCCTGCTGATCGCCGCGGCGTCCGCCGCCGGCTTCCAGGCGGGCGACGAGGTCGTGGTCTGGAGTTCGCTGCCGGCGCAGCTGCTGCTGATGCAGGCCTGGGGCCTGGGGCAAGAAGGGGGTTGGAACCACCCCTCCTGGTCGATCTCGGCCGAGTGGTTCGCCTATCTGGCCTTCCCGGCCTTCGCGATGATCTTCTGGCCGCTGCGGGCGAGGCCTTGGGTCGCCACGGGCCTGGCGGCCCTTCTGGTGGTGGTCCTCAACCTGGTCTTCCCGCTGTTCGCCGGCCATCCGCTCACCGAGGCGACCACCGCCTGGGGCGCGCTGCGGATCGTCCCGTGCTTCGCGCTTGGCTGCGCCGTCTATCTGCTGTGGCGCAACAAGGCGGTGGTCTCGCCCACCGGCGCCAAGGCGCTGACCGCGGGCCTGATCGCGGCCATCGCCGCGGGCGCGGCGCTGACCATTCCCGACCTCTTCATGGTGCTGCTGTTCGGAGGCCTGATCCTGGCCCTGGCCAGCCTCGCCAGCTCAGGCTCCAACCTGATGGGTTCCAAGCTGGGGGTCTATCTCGGCGAGGTCAGCTTCGCCGTCTACATGGTCTGCATCCCCTGGGAGCTGGTCTTCACCCGGGTGGCGCGCACCGCGCTCGGTCTGCCCGAGGGCCTGCTGCCCTGGCCGGTCTGGGCCCTGATGTTCGCCGGCGTGATCCCGGCGGCCATGGTGGTGCACCATCTCGTGGAGCGGCCGGCGCGCAGCGCCATGCGGGCCTGGGAGGCTTCCGGCTTCCGGCTGGGCGGACGTCGTGAGGTCGCCGACGCGACCTGACTACTGCGCGGTGCGTACGGCGTCCCAGGAGCGCGGCGGGCCCGCGGGACCGGGCGCGGCGGCGCGCAGGAAGGCCATGTTGTTGGCCACGGCCTCCGGCGGCAGGTCCTGACGCACCAGCCGCTCGGCCTCGTCGAAGCGTCCCTGCAGGCCCAACACCAGGGCCAGGTTCTGGCGGACCGCCATGGTGGCGCCGGGCTTGGCGGCGGCCGCCCGCAGCAGGGTCTCGGCCTCACGCGCGTCCCCGTGGCTGGCGTAGAAGAGCGCCAGGTTGCAAAGCACGGCGGGGTTCTCGGGCGCCAGGCCGGCGGCGAGGCGGTGGGCGGCCAGGGCCTCCTCCGGCCGGCTGGCCTGTTCATAGGCGATCCCCAGCAGGGACGGCGCGCGCCAGTCGCGGGGGGCGAGCGCCTGGGCCTGGCGGGCGGGCTCGATGGCATAGAAGCCCTGGCCACGGCCGACCTGGGCGCGGGCGACCTCCAGCAGGGCCTCGATATTCTTGGCATCGGTGACCAGCACGCGCTTGGCGGCCTCCGCGGCGTCCTCGTACTTGCCCATGGCGCGCAGGGCCTGGGACAGGCCGACGCCGGCCTCGCCGTCGCGGGGGTCGAGGTCGGCCTCGCGGCCCCAGAAGGCGGCGCGGGCCAGGGGGTCGAGGCGCCCGGCCAGGCCGCGCTCCTCGGCGCTGGCGCGGCGCGCGCCCTCGGGTGCGGCCGAGGCGGCGGCGGCGGCGGCGGGCGGAGCCTTGGGCGCCCTGGCCAGGGCGGGCAGGGCGACCAGGCTGAGGGTCAGGGCGGTTGCGGCGAGCGCCGACATGCGACACATGAACGGGACGGGCTCCGGGATGAGGTCGACACCATCCCAGACCCGCTTAAAGGAAGCGTTAAGCATAAGCGGGCGCCCCGCCCCGCGTCAGGGCCGATCCATGACCGAAGTGATCCTTGCGACCTCCGACCGCGCCGTGGTTCCCGTCCACGCCCTCTATGACGGGGATCTGGCGGGCTTCCTGGAGGGCCGTCCGGCCTTCGTGAAGGCCTTCGCCGAGACCGCCGAGTTCAAGGCCAAGGCCGGGCAGCTGCTGGTCCTGCCCAATGCCGAGGGCGGGATCGAGCGGGTGCTGTTTGGCCTGGGCTCCAGCCCCGCCGACCCCATGGTGTTCCGGGCCCTGCCCGCCAAGCTGCCGGCCGGCGACTACCGAATGGCCGTGGCCCCGGTGGGGATCAGCGCCGACCAGATCGCCCTGGCCTTCGCCTTGGGCAGCTACCGGTTCGACCGCTACAAGCAGAAGAAGACGGCCGAGCGGCCGCGCCTGGTGGCCGAGGGCGTCGACATCGCCGAGGTCAATTCCATCGCCCATGCCTGCGCCCTGGCCCGCGACATGGTCAACACGCCGGCCAACGACCTGGGCCCCCTGCAACTGGAGACCATCGCCCGCGAGATCGCCGAGCAGCATGGGGCCTCCATCACGGTGATCACCGGCGAGGGTCTGCTGGAGGCCAACTACCCCGCCGTCCACGCCGTGGGCCGCGCCGCGGTGGAGGCCCGAGCCCCCCGGATGATCGAGATCACCTGGGGCGAGGCCGGCAAGCCGCTGGTGGCCCTGGTGGGCAAGGGCGTCGTCTTCGACACCGGCGGCCTGGACATCAAGCCCTCGGCCGGGATGCGGCAGATGAAGAAGGACATGGGCGGCGCCGCCGCCGTCCTGGGCCTGGCCCGGATGATCATGGCCGCCAGGCTGCCGGTGCGCCTGGCCGTCCTGATGCCGGTGGTGGAAAACGCCATCAGCGGCGACGCCATGCGGCCGGGCGACATCCTGGACAGCCGCAAGGGACTGACCATCGAGGTGGGCAACACCGACGCCGAGGGCCGCCTGATCCTGGCCGACGCGCTGACCCGCGCCGCCGAGCTGGAGCCCGCCCTGACCCTGGATCTGGCCACCCTGACCGGCGCCGCGCGCGCCGCGCTGGGGCCGCAGCTGCCGCCGTTCTACACCGACGACGATGAGCTGGCCGGCCAGATCGAGACGGCCATGAACCAGGTCTCCGACCCCATGTGGCGGATGCCCCTGTGGAAGGGCTATGTCGACGCCCTCGACAGCGACATCGCCGACATCAAGAACGATCCCGACGGCTGGGCCCAGGCGGGCTCGGTGACGGCGGCCCTGTTCCTGCAGCGGTTCGCGCCCGCCGGCCCCTGGGCCCACTTCGACATCTTCGCCTGGAACCCGCGCGGGCGTCCGGGCTGGACGGCGGGCGCCGAAGCCCAGGCCATCCGCGCGCTCTACCAGATGATTCGGACCCGGTTTGCGTGAGCCGCGATCCCCGCAACACGCTGGCCCGTCCCGACCTCGCCGTTCGGTCCCTTGAGGGGCTGGCGGCGGCCGGCGCCTATGGTGACCCCGCGCCCATGACCGCCGTGGTTCCGGCCGCGCCCCTGCGCGCCGGCCCTGACGCCGACGCCGAGCAGGTGGACCAACTGCTGTTTGGCGAGACCTTCGACGTGTTGGAGGAGACGGGCGGCTTCTGCTGGGGTCAGGCGCGGCGGGACGGCTATGTAGGCTTCGTGGCCAAGGCCGACCTGGCGCCCCTCGCGCCGGCCCCGACCCACAGGGTGTCG
>NZ_JAUSLW010000019.1 GCF_030645195.1 Phenylobacterium sp.
GGGCCGCCGACGTGAGCGCGGGTGTATGACGCAAACCCCGCTTCGTTTCAAGCGCCGAAGCCCCTGAAACCGAGATCGCGTCTCCACCCCCGATCTAGACCAGCCGCGAGCGGTCCCGGGCGGCGCCGATGAAGCTGGCGAACAGGGGGTGGGGCTCGAAGGGACGGCTCTTCAGCTCGGGGTGGAACTGGACGCCGATGAACCAGGGATGGTCGCTCCGCTCGCAGATTTCCGGCAGGACGCCGTCGGGCGAGAGGCCCGAGAAGGCCAGGCCGGTCTGCTCGATGCGGTCGCGGTAGTCGATATTGACCTCGTAGCGGTGCCTGTGGCGCTCGCTGATGGTCAGGCCGCCATAGATCTCGCAAACCTTGGAGCCGGGCGTCAGGACCGCCTCATAGGCCCCCAGGCGCATGGTGCCGCCGAGGTCGTCGCCCTCCTTGCGGACCTGGCGCTCATTGCCCTTGGTCCACTCGGTCATAAGGCCGACGACCGGCTCGGTTGTGGGGCCGAATTCGGTGGAGGAGGCCTGGCCGATGCCGGCCAGGTTCCGGGCCGCCTCGATCATGGCCATCTGCATGCCGAAGCAGACGCCGAAATAGGGGATCATGTGCTCGCGGGCGAACTGGACGGCGCGGATCATGCCCTCCGAGCCGCGCTCGCCGAAGGCGCCGGGGACCAGGACGCCGTGGACGTCGGTGAGGCGCTGGGCGATCAGCCCCTCCTCCCGCTCGAAGGCCTCGCCCTCGATCCAGTCGAACCTCACCCGCACGTTCTGGGCGACGCCGCCGTGGATCAGGGCCTCCACCAGGGATTTGTAGGCGTCGGTGAGGCCGGTGTACTTGCCGACGATGGCGATGTTCACCTCGCCGTCGGGATTGGTCAGGCTGGCGGAGATGGCCTTCCAGCGCGCCAGGTCCGGCGCCGGGGCCGAATCGGCCATGCCGAACACGTCCAGCACTTCCCGGTCCAGGCCCTGCTCATGGTAGTCCAGCGGCACGTGGTAGATGTTGGCCGAGTCCATCGCCTGGATGACGGCGCTTTCCCGCACATTGCAGAACAGGCCGATCTTGCGGCGTTCGCTCTGAGGAATGGGCATCTCGCAGCGGCAGAGCAGGATGTCGGGCTGGATGCCGATGGACCGCAGCTCCTTGACGGAGTGCTGGGTCGGCTTGGTCTTCATCTCGCCGGCGGTCTTGATGTAGGGCAGCAGGGTCAGGTGGATGTAACAGGCGTGGCCGCGGGGCAGTTCCTGGCCCAACTGGCGGATCGCCTCGAAGAACGGCAGGCCCTCGATGTCGCCGACCGTGCCGCCGATCTCCACCAGGACGAAGTCGACGCCCTCGCCGGGATCGGAGAGCACGAACTCGCGAATCTGGTCGGTGACGTGGGGGATCACCTGGACGGTGGCGCCATTATAGTCGCCGCGCCGTTCCTTCTCGATGATGGTCTTGTAGATCTGGCCGGTGGTGATGTTGTCGGCCTTGGTGGCGTTCACCCCGGTGAAGCGCTCGTAGTGGCCCAGGTCCAGGTCGGTCTCGGCGCCGTCGTCGGTCACGAAGACCTCGCCGTGCTGATAGGGGCTCATCGTCCCCGGATCGACGTTCAGATAGGGGTCGAGCTTGCGAAGGCGGACCTTGTAGCCCCG
>NZ_JAUSLW010000020.1 GCF_030645195.1 Phenylobacterium sp.
ACTATGACGGCTCGCGGCCCCCGGCGCCAACGGCCTCGGTTGACAGGCGAGCCGGGTGCGGTGTCCTGGGGCGGTCACAGTTCCAGGAAGCTTCCCTTGCGCCTCGCCCTGCTCGCCCTCCTGCTGCTCACCGCCGCGGCGCCCGCCCCCTACCCTGCCGGCGACCTCTCGCTCGGCAAGCCCAAGGCCAGGATCGTGGTGGAGGAATACGCATCGCTCTCCTGCACCCACTGCGCCCACTTCAACAACGAGATCTTCCCGGCCTTCAAGGCCAAGTACGTGGACACCGGCAAGGTCCGCTACGTCCTGAAGGAGTTCATCACCGAGCCGGCCAACGTGGCCGCCGTGGGCTTCATCACCGCCCGCTGCGCCGGGGCGGCCAGGTACTTCCAGGTGGTGGACGGCCTGTTCCGCCGCCAGGCGGAGATCTACCAGACCCAGCAGCTGCGTCCGGTGCTGCTGGACGTGGCCAAGCAGGCCGGCCTCAGCGAGGCCCAGGTCACCGCCTGCGTCGCCGATCCCGCCAACCGCGAGGCCCTGGAGACCCGGGTCAGCGAGGGGATCGCCCGCGGGGTGGACGGCACGCCGACCTTCTACGTCAATGGGGTGAAGGTGGAGGCCGGCGTCGTCACCCTGGCCGACCTCGAGCAGGCGGTCGCGGCGGCGGGGAAGGCGAAAAAACCCTAGCGCGCCCTTACAGGCGAGGGCGTGAAGCCGATCGGGCGGCTGATCGGTTGGAATGTCAAAAGCGTACCGGCGGCCGACGCCCGAAGGCAGCTCCGGCGACGAATGTTCTTCTTTTGTTCTTTACTTTCGTTCGAGACCGTGCGAAAGTTTGCGCACGGTGAATAACCTTTGCGGCTGAGCGACTGCTCCGTCCGCCGGACTCACCGTTTCCCAAATTCACGTCATCGCCCCGCCCGATTTCTGCGGGCAGGGCGCCATTTCGCATTCAATGGAGCCGGCATGGCTGAGCGTCAGATTGATCCCGCGCGCCTGGAGGGAGAGGCGCTTCGACGTTGGTATTTGCGATCTGCGGACGAAATTCAACGGGAGCGCGACGCGAATGCAGCGCAGCGCGATCTAGCCTTCTTTAACCGCACGGAGACGGAAAAGCGTCGTGCCGTCGCGGGGGTATCCACCCAGTCCGCACGGCCGATCCTGGCGGACGGCGACGATGAACTTTGGATTGCGACCGGGCGTGGCGGCTTTCGCCCCATGCATCCCAGCGCCAGCGACTTTCGGACCGCACTGGAGCCGGAGGTGTCCCTTCCCTACCCCGATTTCATTCCGGAAAGCGCGGCAGCTTTCGAAGATGGCGATCTCCAGGAAGTCGGGAACCCACATAACCCACGCCTTCGCCGTGAGTGGGAAGGTGCAGAGGGGCGACGCTGGCCGAAGACGGCGGATGGCCGCAACTTTGACGTGGCGCACACCAAGGCGGTCGGCGACGGCGGGACCAACACGCTGGACAATATCCAGCCCATGCATCCCGAAGAGCATAGGGCCCAGCACCAACGTAACGGCGACGCCGCACGGTTTGGGCGTCGATCAAGTATAGCCCGCGCATTTGGGGGCAAGGTGGAGCCGCCGGCCTTTTCGGCAAGGGCTGCACGCCTTCCCACCCTACGGGGGCTCGGAATTCTTGGGTGGCTTCCAAGCATTACGGGAGTTCTTAGCGGACGAATTCGAACGGATACGCCCATCCACTTCTGGAATGATATGTCAGGCTTGCCGAGCGCCGATGACCCGCTGCCAAAGGACCTCATTGCCTAGCCCGCGCATCGGCGTCGATCGGACGGCCTCGTGCAGCCTTCACGACGGAAGACGACGGGGATTGGCTCACCGCAAGTTATCAGGCCGTTGACCCAGGTTCCCTTTTCGTTCTATCGATCGGTAGCGAGACGAAACAGGGTTGGGGCATGGACGAGGGGATATCACCGGTGGTGGCGCAATCCATCGCCGCGCTCAAGGCCCAGGCGCGCCCCTGTCTTCGCCTTGTCCCCGGCGGCGACGGCCGGTCACGACTTGGCGGGACGCCGGAGATGGCGGGCGCCTGGCCCCGATACGACGGACGGCCACACTCTTGTGTCGCCCAGCTGGACCTGTCCGAGGTGCGGGCCGCTGGGGGGCCGGAATGGCTCCCCGCCGAGGGCCGTCTGCTGTTCTTCTATGAGCTTGAGCATGGCTCGTGGGGCCTTGATGTGAAGGACGCCGGAAGCGCGGTCGTGATCCATGAGACCGGGTCGCCCATCGCCGCGACAGAGCCGGACGACCTTCCAGACGACGCCAAGCTTCTGGCCTACCCGATTGCGTTTGCGCCAGGCGCTTCCTATCCGAGTGAGGAGAGAGTGGCGATTGACTGGAGCCGCCTCGACGCGGCGTCGACCGAGGCGCTGGAGAGGGCGCTGATGGACTTGGCCCCGGCCGCCCCGGCGCACCAGATCGGAGGCTATCCGTTCCCTGTCCAAAGCGACGGCATGGAGGCGGAATGCCAGAATCTCGCCCGGCGTTTGGGCCAGGGCGAGAGCCACACGGCGGACTGGCGGCTGCTGCTGCAACTCGACACGGACGAGGAGGCAGGGGTGATGTGGTACGACGTAGGATCGCTCTACTTTTGGATCCGGGAGCAGGACGCGAGAGCCGGAGACTTCTCGAAGGTCTGGACCATCCTCCAGTCCAACTGAGCCGTTCCGTGGAACGATGAGGATGCGAAGCGCCTGCTGACACCTCCTGTCACCAGGGCGCCCTAGCCTTCCGGGGCCATGCACCCTAGATTCGACCTCATGCCCCGTCCCCCGAAGTCCGCCCCCGATTCCGGCGTCGCCGACATGTCGGCGGTGTTCGACTATGACGAGTCCAGCGCCCCCATGCTGTGGGTTCCGCACCGGCCCGACCGGCCGCAGAAGTCGGAGGGGGGCAAGCGGTTCAAGCTGGTGAGCGAATACGAGCCGGCCGGCGACCAGCCGACGGCCATCGCCGACCTCGTGGCCGGCCTGGAGGGCAAGGAGCACGACCAGGTGCTGCTCGGCGTCACCGGCTCGGGCAAGACCTTCACCATGGCCAAGGTCATCGAGCAGACCCAGCGCCCGGCCCTGATCCTGGCGCCCAACAAGACCCTGGCCGCCCAGCTCTATTCGGAGATGAAGAGCTTCTTCCCCGACAACGCGGTGGAGTTCTTCGTCTCCTATTACGACTACTACCAGCCCGAGGCCTATGTGCCGCGGACCGACACCTATATCGAGAAGGA